>CAYJOP010000023.1:0-24238 GCA_964371835.1 uncultured Desulfovibrionaceae bacterium | reverse complement strand
TAAGTGTTAGGGTAAAGGTAACAGCAAGAATTAATGATACTTTAGTTTGTAAATCTATGATAATCTCCTAAAATTAAATTAGATTGTTAAGTTCTTATTTGTCTTGACCGTACATGCGTGCGCCAATGGAAGTAAGAATAAGTGTTAGGGTAAAGGTAACAGCAAGAATTAATGATACTTTAGTTTGTAAATCCATGATAATCTCCTAAAATTAAATTAGATTGTTAAGTTCTTATTTGTCTTGGCCGTACATGCGTGCGCCAATGGAAGTAAGAACAAGTGTTAGGGTAAAGGTAACAGCAAGAATTAATGATACTTTAGTTTGTAAATCCATGATAAACCTCTTAAATTAAAATGTATTTTGATATTACTTTTGTTGACCGTACATGCGTGCGCCAATGAAAGCGATGGTAATAGTCAACATGCAACTAGCAGCAATGATTAAAGATACTTTAGTTTGTAAATCCATGGTATACTCCTTAATTGTAAATGACTTCATTGTAAAATGTCACTTAATGTAAAATGTGTGCACATGGCCAATGCGCAACGTTCAACATATGTTAGGAATAGTGTATATGGATTTTGTTGAAAAATGACAAATGGATAAAATTGATTGTTTTAACAAGTAAAACTTATTGAATGTCGACATTATGTCTAAAGAGCAAAAAGTTTGAATGGTTATGTTGAAAAGGTTGCTTGCACAAAGCTGAAAAATCATTATTTCAGCTTTGAGCAAGTAGTTGCTTTTGTTTTTTAAGTGTTGCTTATTTTTTTAAAAAGTCAAGCAGAGCCTTTTTTTCATCGTTTAAGGCTTCATAGGGTGTAAAAACAGCAGTGTCAAGACAGTTATGAGCTATGGATGCAGGGTTTTTTTCTGCAATTTGTGCAATGCTTAATGCAATAATTTTTTGTGCATTATCAGCACCAGCTTTTAAGTGGCCAATGAGCATTTCCACGTTAACTTCATCATCTGGGCCGTGCCAACAATCAAAATCTGTGACCATGGCAAGCGGTGCATAGGCAATTTGTGCTTCACGTGCAAGTTTTGCTTCTGGCATATTAGTCATGCCAATGACGTCCATGCCCATGGCTCTATATTGCAATGACTCAGCAAGGCTTGAAAATTGAGGTCCTTCCATGCAAAGGTAAGTACCACCAAGGTGTGCTTTTTGTTCTGTGTCTTTAAGCACAGTGCAGGCACATTCATATAATATGGCGCCTAAGTTTTCACATGTGGGTTTTGCCATGCTTGCGTGAGCAACCATGCCTTCACCAAAAAATGTTGAAACTCTATGCTTAGTATAGTCAACATATTGATTAACAACTACAATATCACGCGGTGGCATATGTTCACGCAATGAACCCACTGCAGATACAGATATCAAGTGCTTGACCCCAAGCTTTTTAAAAGCGTAAATGTTGGCCCTGTAGGGAACCTCAGTGGGTAAAAAACTATGATTTCTGCCATGTCTTGCTAAAAAGGCAACCTTAATACCGTCCATCTCGCCTACCAAAAAGGCATCTGATGGCGAACCATAGGGTGTGTCTACTATGACTTCCTGCTTGTTTTTGATGCCTTCCATATTGTATAAGCCGCTACCGCCCACGATACCAACTACAATCTCGCTTGAATGTTTACTTGTCATGCTTTCTCCTAAGAAATAACGTTCTGCAAATAAAACAATAATTTTTTTACCATTGCTTTGCAATAAAAAACCGCTGATGAAGCAATCATCAGCGGTTTATGTTTGTAAAGCAAATACAACGGTTTATGTTTGTAAAGCTACTACAAAGGTGAATTTTCTATTTGCACCTTGGCAATTAAGATAGTCATATCATTATCTGTGTTGGTGTATTGCTCAAAGTCTCCAATGCTATCGCCCTTGGTCCAACCAGCACTTGTATCAACTTTAAGATTGCCATTTGCATCCTTGGAAACACCCTCACTCTCAAGCTTGTTAAGAAGCATGTCGGTATTCTTAACGCTAGTATTATTTAGGGCATTGTTAAGCACAATCAATTCAGTATTAACAATGTTGCCGTTGTCAATCATGTCTTCAATCTCATTCATGGTGTTGAAGTTGGCTAGGAGTATGTCCATATCATCGCCACCATCAACAAAAACGTCATCAAATGAACCAGCAAGCTTGATTAAATCATCACCATCGTTGGTTGAAATACCTTCAAAATTTAAGATGCTTGCATCAACACCATCAATGGTGATACTGTTTTTATTTATGGTGATGGTATTGTCACCATCATTATTATAGTTGAAAATATCAGTACCAAGACCACCGTCTATTTTGATAGTATCGCCAGTTGATTTGAAAATATCTCCAACAGTTACGGTGTCATTACCGCCACCAGCATTAATGATAATAGATTGCGCGCCAGCTAAGGTGGTGTCAATGGTATCAACAGTGATTTGGTCATTGCCACCTTGACTATTTTGATAGCTGTTAACGGAATCACTATAAATTTCACCGCTTTGCATGGTGCCAATGTTTATTTCATCATCACCGCCAGTGGAATTGTTGTTTATTGTCCAACCGTCACCAATTATACTGCCGTGTTCCATTACTTCTACGTTAATGGTGTCATTTCCGCCCACAACGTCATTATGAAGGTGGCCATCTCCACGAATTTTTGTTCCGTCAAGTGTAACAATATTTATGACATCGTGGCCAACATCTTCTTGTTTATAAGCATTTACGGCATCACCATAGATGAATGTGTCTTTACCATGCGGGTCAGCAAGGCTCAAGTTGCCTTGTGAGCCAATGGCTGTTGTTACGGTAATTGTATCATCACCTTCACCAAGCAACATTCCATTGATATGATGGTTAAAAGATGCATCGTCATTGGAATAGTCAGTGAACTGGTATTTATAAGTGTTTCCAGTATTAACATCGATAACAGTGGCAAATGATCCTTCAAGTCTATCAATTTGAAGATTGGAAGATCCAGCATTACCAATAACTATCGTTGCACTATAACTGTTTCCTGCGGGGTCTTGTACAGTGTATTTCAGATCTATGTTGGCAATATTATTGGTATTAAAGCCTGTGTTTAATATATAATCACCATTGGAATTTAGATTAAAGCTAATATCATCTTTGGAAAGTGTAATAATGCCAGTGACAGGGTCAATGATTGCGCTCCAGCCAGCAGGAGTCTCAATATTGGTAATGACTGAACCATTTGGCAAGTTATCATTATCAAATAAATTACCAGAGAGAACTGCACCTGCGTCGTAGGATAATACGTCATTTAAAGCTGCAAATAATGGAGCATTGACACCTGTGCTAGAATCAGGGTTAGAAGAATCTTCAGATATGGTATCTACAACTTCACCAGTAGCAAGGCTAAAAGTTGTAGACTCAGAATCACCTTGACTAGAATCAACGCTTCCACGAGAATCAAGTCCTTCGCGTAGAGTGCCCTCTGTAGTAGTAATACTTATGCCGCTTCCTTGTAGGGTAGAGGTATCGCCAGCGGCAGGCATTAGGTCTTTGTCTAGCGCAGCAAAGAAAGCTTCGCCAGAAATAATGGAACCCTCAACAACAAACTCAGGCATATTTTCTAAGCTAAAAGCTGTATAGAAATTTGTAAGCTCTATACTTGAACCATTATTGAATGTGAAGACTAAGGTATCACCTTCGCGTGAAGGCAAGGCTTCATCAGCGGAAAATGCTAGTATAATCCTGTCATTTGCCTGAGGCTCAACAGTAATAATCTGTCCTGCTTGTGGCATTTTTAATAAAATATCAGCCATATAATCTCTCCTAATTGCGCACGAAAAAAGACGTGCGTAACACATAATAAATTGCAAAAAATGCATACATCGTGTGAAAAATTAGGTCCCATTGACAGTGTGGGACGGGGATACGTTCCCCGAGCTACTATAAGACAGGATATATAGTAAACTCTAAAGCAAATTGAGGAGACATAAAATGTCTCAAACAAAGCATTCGCCTTGTTAAAAAACAGATAGTATTGAAAAAACACTTTGTCAACTGAAAAATAATTTTTTTTAAAAAAAATTTAATTCCAAATAAAAAATTTTAAGTTTGCTTGAATGCTTGGCATATTTTGGTAAATGGGCTATTATTTTTTATTACAACATTGAGATGCAATAATGATAAAACGTAAAAATACTCGCAGCATAAGCCTTGGTTCTCTGACGGTTGGAAGTGGTGCGCCTGTTCGCGTGCAGAGCATGACCAATACAGACACTAGGGATGTGGAAAAAACACTTGCCCAAATTGAGGCACTGGTGGATGCAGGCTGTGAGGCTGTGCGCCTTGCTGTGCTTGATGGCAAAGCAGCCAAAGCGCTTAAAGATATTAAACAAAATGTAAATATTCCTCTCATTGCTGACATTCATTTTGAACATACCTTAGCCATTGCGGCATTGGAAGCAGGGCTTGAGGGTTTACGCATAAACCCTGGTAATATTGGTGAAAAAAAGAATGTTGATGCAGTGGTTGATTGTGCAAAGGCGCATAATGCCGCCATTCGCATTGGCGTAAATGGTGGCTCATTAGAAAAGCATTTATTGAGTAAATACGGTGGTCCAACGCCAGAAGCCATGGTTGAAAGTGCGCTTTCTCATGTAAATTTATTGGAGCAGCGTGGATTTTATAATACAAAAATTTCATTAAAATCATCTGCTGTGCTTGAAACCATTGCTGCGTACAAGCTTTTAGCCCAAGAATGTGATTATCCACTGCATATTGGCATCACCGAAGCTGGTGGACTTTTGCGTGGTGGTGTAAAATCTGCTGTGGGGCTTGGTATCTTGCTTTGGGAAGGCATTGGCGATACTTTGCGTGTGTCTTTAACGGCAGACCCTGTGCAAGAAATTGTTGCAGCTTATGAAATTTTGCGAGCGCTTGATATACGCCATCGCGGCCCAGAAATTATATCTTGCCCCACTTGCGGGCGCACTGAGATTGATTTAATAGGCCTTGCCGCAGAAGTTGAAAAACGCCTTAGTCACGAAACTGTGTCCATTAAAGTTGCTGTTATGGGTTGTGTTGTTAATGGGCCTGGTGAAGCTAGGGAGGCGGATATTGGGCTTGCTGGCGGGCGAGATAAGGGTAGTATTTTTTGTAAGGGCAAGATTATTCGTACCGTGCGTGGGCAGGAGAATTTGCTAGCCGCTTTTATGGAAGAGCTTGATAAGGTAATAAAGAGTAAGGCTTAATTTTGGGCTTTTTGTGATTGTGAATATGCTTGTTTATTTGCAAGGCTCACACATAATTCAATAAAGTAGTATTTATTAAGTGAAGGTCAAAATAGAGATTTTAACAATAGGTTAAAGACTCCTGCACAATGTATTGTGCTGAGTCTTTTGGAGCGTTGACGACTCTCGGTTAAGAGTTTTGAAAATAAGTTATAAAGTTTAACAAAACAAGAGGAAATGATTATGCGTTGGAGTTTGAGTTACATTCCCACATTAAAGGAAGCCCCAGCCGATGCTGAGGTAATTAGCCATAAATTGCTTATTCGTGCTGGCATGGTGCGGAAGGTGACGTCAGGAATTTACATATATTTGCCTCTAGGTTTGAAGGTTTTGGAAAGAGTTAAGCAAATTGTAAGGGAAGAAATGAACAAAGCTGGCGCGCAAGAGTTATTATTGCCTGCGGCTTGCCCTGCCGATTTGTGGGAAGAAACTGGCCGTTGGGATTTTTACGGTAAAGAGCTTTTACGCTTTCAAGATAGGCATGGTCGCGACTATTGCATTGGGCCAACTCACGAGGAAGTTATAACTGACCTTGTGCGAGGTGAAGTGCGTTCCTACAGGCAATTGCCCATTAATTTGTACCAAATTCAAAATAAATTTAGAGATGAAATTCGCCCTCGCTTTGGCCTTTTGCGTGGACGTGAGTTTGTGATGAAGGATGCTTATTCCTTTGATGCAACCGATGAAGGTGCAGATATTAGCTATCAAAAAATGTATGATGCATACACTAATATCTTCACACGTATGGCTTTGAAATTTAGACCTGTTGAAGCCGACACAGGCTCCATTGGTGGCAGTTTTTCTCATGAATTTATGGTGCTTGCAGATGTGGGCGAAGACACATTAGCCACTTGTGTAACTTGTGACTATGCCTCCAATGTGGAGCGGGCAAAAGTTGCATTTAAGGGACAAAAACATAATAAAACTTGTCCAAATTATGAAGAAATTTCCACACCTAATGCCCATACAGTGGAAGAAGTTTGCAATTTTATGAAAATTGCACCAGTAAAACTTGCTAAAACTCTACTATTTAATGTTGATGGCGCGGCAGTGGCTGTGCTTGTGCGTGGAGACCGCAGCGTTAATGATGTTAAGCTAAAAAACATGCTTAATGCCACAGTTGTGGAGCTTGCCACACCAGAGGAAGTTGAAGCATGGTCAGGTGCGGCAGTGGGTTATGCAGGACCTGTGGGCTTAAAAGCAGATGTAAAAATCTATGCTGATGCTGAGTTGCAAACAGATACAGACTGGGTTTGCGGTGCCAATAAAACAGACACACACTTCAAACATGTGGATCTTGATCGTGATTGTAAGGTGCTAAAATATGATGATTTACGCATGATTACCAAGGCCGACCCTTGCCCCAAATGCGGAGCTAGATTAGATTTACCAGAAGGCATTGAAGTGGGCCATGTTTTTAAGCTTGGCACAAAGTACAGTGAAACCATGAAGGCCACATTCCTTGACCAAGACGGCAAAGAAAAAGCAATGGTTATGGGTTGTTATGGCATTGGCGTGTCAAGAGTAGTGGCAGCTTGTATTGAGCAAAATCACGATGATTACGGCATAGTATTTCCGCCACCGCTTGCCCCATTTGATGTATTGCTTGTTAATCTTGACCCAAAAAGTGACGAAATTTGCAAAAAACTTGATGAAATTAAAAGCTCACTTGAGGCAAGCGGCCTAGAAGTATTATTAGACGATCGTGAAGAACGCCCAGGCGTTAAATTCAAGGATGCAGATTTAATAGGCATTCCCATGCAAATATGCCTTGGTGGTAAAAGTTTTGAACGTGGCGTGCTTGAAGCAAAAGATCGCAAAGCCAACGAAAAAACAGAAATTAACTTAGACAATTTTATGCAAAACTTTGAAGCTTGGCACAAAAAAGTTCTAGCTGGCTGGGGTATTCAAAATTAAATTATTCTATTGAGTTAACAGAGATATAACTTGAGTACAATATATACAGTTAAAGAGTTAACCGAGGGCATTAGACGTGCGCTTGATGCTCAATTTCCTTTTGTTTGGGTTAAGGGTGAGGTGAGTAATCTTTCTCGTCCTGGGTCTGGGCACATATATTTTTCGTTAAAAGACAATGATTCTTTACTTAATTGTGTGTGGTTTAAGGGCAACCAAAGGGAGAAGGATGGATTTGACCCATTAACTGGTGAGGTTTTTGAAGATGGGCCAAGGCCATCGCTTGCAGACACCCTTGAAAATGGTCAACAAATTCTATGTGCTGGTAATATTGCAGTTTACGCTCAGCGTGGTAGCTATCAGCTTACGGTATCCTTGGTGCAAGATGATGGGAGAGGAGCGCTTTATGCGGCCTTTGAAGCTTTGAAAAAGAAGCTCTCCGCCAAGGGTTATTTTGCCGAGGAGCGCAAGCGTGAGCTTTTGTATAATCCTAAAAAAGTTGCTGTGGTCACAGCACCTAGCGGTGCAGTAATTCAGGATTTTTTGCGCATTGCCAATAATCGTGGCACTGGCAGCCATATTCGCATTTACCCCACCTTGGTGCAGGGTGAGGGTGCTGGTGCAAGCATGACTGCCGCGTTGCAAACCATTGCCAAGCAGGCTTGGGCTGAGGTTATAGTGCTTATTCGTGGTGGAGGTTCGCTTGAAGATTTGTGGGCATTTAATGATGAAGGCCTAGCCGAAGCTATTTTTAATTCGCCCATACCTGTGCTTGCAGGCATTGGACATGAACCTGATTTTTGCCTTGCGGATATGACAGCTGATGTAAGAGCCGCAACGCCAAGCCATGCGGCGCAATTGTTGTGGCCTTTGCGTGATGAATTAATGCAATATATTGATGGCCTTGATATGGCGCTAAATGACGCCATTAATGATAAAATGCATGACTATATTAATGTAGTAAAGTCACATGAGCAAGCCTTGCAGTGGTTGTCACCCTTAAATATTTGGCAAAGGCAAGAGGAGCGCTTGAGCAATTTTCAAATACGCCTTGAGCAATGTGTGCAAAATTTGCTTGATAAAAATCAAGTTAAATTAGATAGTTTTACATCAGCATTACCCTTGGTTTTTACAAGATATGAAGAAAAAATAAATGCCACGCTTGAAAGTTATAATTTGCGCTTATTGGCTCAAAATCCTTTAGCACCGCTTGAGCGAGGCTATGCACTTTTGCAAACGCAAGAGGGTCATGTTGTATCATCCATAAATCAAGTTGAGGCTGGGCAAAGTGTGCATATGGCCTTACTCGATGGTGAAATAGTGGCAAAAATACAAGAAAAAATGCCCAAAACTAGATAAAATGGTGAAAATGATGAATGATAATACAGAAAATACCCCCAAGACTTTTGAAGAGCGCGTGGAGCGCTTGCAAGTTATTATAACAGCTTTGGAAAAAGGAGACGTGCCCTTGGAGCAAAGTGTTGCTCTTTATAAGGAGGGTATGCAATTATCGCAAGTGTGCCGCAAGCAATTGGAAAAAGCTCACCATGATATTACTTTATTTAGCAATAATGCAGATACAGCTTTTAATAATATGAAGGCGGAAGGTGATGCCTAAAACTCTTTCCACCACTGACATGAAAGAAGTGCTTAAAAAACGTGGACAAGCTGTGGAAGATTGGCTTGGTACTTGCTTGCAAGGCATTGACTTACCAGACAATTTGCGTGAAGCCATGGAATATAGCTTGCTTGCTGGCGGCAAGCGTTTGCGCCCAGTGCTTTGCTTAACATGTGCCAAGCTTTGCAATGTAAAAGAAGATGTGATGCCCTTTGCCGCAGCCATTGAAATGATTCACAGTTATTCTTTAATTCACGATGACTTACCAGCAATGGACGATGATGATTTAAGGCGAGGCAAGCCATCAAGTCATATAAAATTTGGCGAGGCCATGGCAATTTTGGCTGGTGATGCTTTACTGACAGAGGCTTTTGCCTTCATGGGCAGTGTTAAGTGCGAGCCAAAGGCCACGCTATCTGCTTTGTCATATGTAGCTTGTGCCGCAGGTTCTGCTGGCATGGTGGGCGGTCAGGTTTTAGACATGGATTATACTGGCAAGGACGGCATTGGCCTGCCAGAGCTTCGTAAAATGCATAGTAAAAAAACTGGTGCTTTGATTAAAGCCTCATGTGTTAGCGGTGCCTTGCTTGCTGGTGCAGACAAAAAAACCATTGACGCATTAGAAAGTTATGGCATGGCCCTTGGCACTGCCTTTCAAATTGCCGATGATATTTTGGACATAACAGCAGACACTGCAACCCTTGGTAAGCCATCTGGCTCTGATGCAGAGCAGGGTAAGAATACCTATCCGTCCTTGGTGGGTCTTGAAAAAAGCAAGGAGCTAGCCTTGGAGCAAAAACAGCTTGCCATTGAGAGCCTTGATGGAATAGATAGTGACGAAGCTGCATTTTTGCGCGCCATTGCAAGCTATGTTGTGGAGCGCACATTTTAATAGAAAACAACGGGAAATCGCATGTCTGAAGAGAAAAACATCACAAATATATTAAAATCCTTGCAAGATCCTGCAACTTTGCGTGAACTTAGCATACCAGAGCTTGAGCAATTGGCTGCTGAAGTTAGGGAGCTAATTGTTAATGTAGTTTCTAAAAATGGCGGCCACTTAGCGCCATCCTTAGGTGTGGTTGAGCTAACATTAGCTCTTTTGCACTGTATGGATATTCATAAGGATAAATTTATTTGGGATGTGGGGCATCAAAGCTATGCTTGGAAAATTTTAACAGGCAGGAGCGATAGCTTTTCAACCTTGCGTAAGTTAAATGGTATTTCAGGTTTTCCAAGGCTTGGGGAAAGTCCGCATGACCACTTTGGGGTGGGGCATTCATCAACCTCACTTTCCGCAGCCCTTGGCATGGCCATGGCGCGTGACCTTGCAGAAGAGGATAATCATGTAATTGCGGTCATTGGCGATGGATCATTGACGGCAGGCCAAGCTTTTGAAGGCTTGAATCTTGCTGGCAACAAAGCCAAAAAATTTATAGTTGTACTAAATGACAATGAAATGTCCATTTCTCCCAATGTGGGTTCTCTTTCTCGCTTTTTAAGTCGTACATTATCAAGGCGTTGGGTGCGCCAAACCAAGAAGGATGTAATAAAACTTTTGCGCTCAATCCCTCGTATTGGTGAAGATTTAGCCACTTATGCCTTGCGTGGTGAGCTTAGCTTCAAGTCTTTTTTTACACCTGGAATGATTTTTGAGGCTTTTCGCTTTAACTACATTGGCCCTGTGGATGGGCATGACCTTACGGCTTTGAAGCGTCATTTAGAAATGGCTGCTGCTGTTGATGATGGGCCAGTGCTTTTGCATGTAATTACTTGCAAAGGTAAGGGTTATGAACCGGCAGAAAAAGATCCAATAAAATTCCATGGAGTTGGGCCATTTGATGTGGAAAGTGGTGAATTTCCAACACAAAATGGCAATATGTCATATACAGACGTTTTTGGTAAATCTTTAATAAATTTGGCGGAAAAAGATAAAAGGATTGTGGCAATTACAGCAGCCATGCCACATGGTACTGGCACACATACCTTTAGTAAATTATTTCCTGAGCGTTTTGTGGATGTGGGTATTTGTGAGCAGCATGCAGTAACCTTTGCCGCAGGCCTTGCTGCACAAGGTTTTAGGCCAGTTCTTGCACTTTATTCTACGTTTTTGCAAAGGGCTTATGATCAAGTGGTGCATGATGTTTGTTTACAGAATTTACCCGTTACATTTTGTATAGATAGAGCAGGTCTTGTGGGTGAAGATGGCGCAACACATCATGGTGTTTTTGACCTTGCTTATTTACGCCATGTGCCAAATTTGCGCATACTTGCACCTCGTGATGAATTTATATTGTGCCAGAGTTTATATACATCTGTTATGGGTAATTCCCCTACAGCATTACGTTATCCTCGTGGTGCAGGTTTTGGTATTGCCATGCCCACCAGTAATAAAATGTTAGAAGAAGGTGTGGGCGAGCTTATGCAAGATGGTGAAAATGCGGTAATTTTTGCCGTGGGCCCATTTGTGCATTTTGCCCTTGAGGCTGCAAAAGAGCTTAAAGAAAAACATAATTTAAACGTGGCTGTCTTTGACCCCATTTGGATAAAACCCCTGCCAAGTAAGCAAATTCTTGCACTTGTTAAAAAGCATAAGCATATTTTAATGGTGGAAGAAGGTAGCCTTGCTGGGGGATTTTCTTCAAGTATTATGGAATTGTTAGCCGATAATGATGCCATAAATGGTCATAAAATTAAAAGACTTGGCATTGAAGATGAATTTATAGAACATGGCACGCAAAAAGAGCTAAGGGCAAAGCTTGGCTTAACAGCTAAGGGCATTGTGACAGAGATTCAAAAATTGCTGAAATAGTAAAGTCTTAGCTTGTTGTGCAAAATGTAATGGCAAACTTTTTGAGCCTTGCCTCCATGCCGCCAGCCAGTTGAAAAAACGTATTTCCTCTGGCATCTTCCCATGCATCATCAAGCTCAAGTAAGGTGCTTGCCCTTGCTTGGCCTTTGCCAAGCAAATGTATTGCCTGTATATATAGGCGTAAACGTGTGGCTTTGTTTGCGTTTTTAAGCATTACCGCAGGTAGAGTTATGCTATTTTCTTGCAAATGTACTTCATATTTTGCAAATAATTCTAAAATAAATTCTTGCCAATGTTTGGCGTCATGGGCTGCAAATGTCCAAAGTTCTTTGGCTTTTTGGTCAAATGATGGATTTTCTGCATGAATTAGGGGTAAAATGTTGTGACGCACTCTATTGCGCAAATAATTTGTGTCATCATTGCTTTTGTCGTGAGCATATCCTAGTCTGCAAGCGTCTAATAATGCATAAAATTCTGTTTTATTTTGTAAAAGCAAGGGGCGAAGAATGTGGCGTTTTGCATCAACGGCCTGCATTCCGCCAAGGGCAGGCCAGCCACTGCCTCGCATGAGCCTCATTAAAATATCTTCCTGCAAGTCCCCAAGGTGATGGGCAAGGCATATCCATTGCGCTTTGCATACTTTGCGATAATGTTCAAGATGGGTATATCGCTCCAGGCGAGCCATTTCTTCAAGGCCAACTTTTTGTTCCTTGGCAAGTTTTTTAACATGGGTTTTATGCACAAAACACTCTATGCCCCACGCTTGGCACAGGGTTTTAACTGTGTTTGCTTCAATGGAACTTTCTTCTCTTAACATGTGGTCAATGTGGCAAACTGAAAGTGTGTGCCCATAAATGGGGCGAAGCCATAACCAAAGGCAAAGCAGGGCGAGAGAATCTGCCCCACCAGAAACAGCCAGCAAAAAATGTTGGTTTTTTATATGAATTTTTATGTCTTTGTCTAGAAAATCTCTCACATTGCGAGAAAGTACACGAGTTTTAGTAGGTTGGCTGGTAAAGTCTGGCAAATTTGGTGGAAAGTCAAAGGCATGGCTCACATTGCACCTAATCTTGGCTTAATAGGCTATCCACATAGCGCATCATATATTGCTCAAGTTCAGCGTGTGCATAGCTTACGCAATTGCAATGCAACACACTTTTTGCCCGTACAAGTAGCTCAAGGCAAAGGCTTTCATCATCCACTTCCAAGGCCATGACGTATGGTCCGCATTTGCTTGCATGTTCTTTTTGAATTTCACTGTGTAATTCTGATGGTATGGGTAGCCAATAGACACCCTCAACGCCACTTTGCAAATTCATGGCATTAAGTTTTTTTATGATGCTTTGGGTTTGGTCCTCGGTTAGCTCGTCAATTAGGTATGAGTGCATATTATTTTTTATAGGGGTTGCGGTTGTGGTCATTATCGAGGTCAAAAATTCTTCGCACAATGTTAATGCGCGGAGCTGTGCCATCCTCAGACATGGTGCCACGCTTCAAAAAGGCAATGGGTGCGTGGTTTAACTTTTTGGTAAGGGCCATCGTCATAGCTTCTATGGCTTGGCGAGTATTTTCATCAATAGGTCCAAGCTTTTTTAAGGTGCGTTGTAATTCTTCAGCTGCAAGTGTGTCTGCACGTTGGATTATGTCTACAATGGTTGGCTGAACATCCAAATGCCTTAGCCAATAACAAAATAAGTCCACCTCCTCATCAACAATTTGTGCAGCTTTAACAGCTTCACCACGGCGGCTGGCTAGGTTTTCCTCAACCACTTCTTTTAAATCGTCAATGTCATATAGGTAGACATTGTCAAGGCCGTTGACATCTGGGTCAATGTCACGAGGAACGGCAATATCAATAAAAAACATTGGTTTATACTTGCGTTTTTGTAAGATAGGCTCTAGATCCTTGGCTTTCATGATGGGGTCAGGCGAACCTGTGGAGGTAATGATAATATCAACGTCAGTTAAGTGATTTACCAAATCATCAAAGGCAATGGCTGTACCGTTAAATTGCTTAGCAAGTTCTTGGCCTCGCTCTAAGGTACGGTTGGCAACATAGATATGCTGTATGCCAGCTTGTAAAAGATGTGCGGCTGCAAGCTCTGCCATTTCGCCAGCACCAATGAGCATGGCTTTATTTTCCTGCATATTTCCAAAAATACGTTTGGCAAGCTCCACAGCAGCATAACTTATGGAAACGGCACTGGATGAAACGCCAGTTTCTGTGCGCACTCGCTTTGCTACGGAAAAAGCCTTGTGTAATAAGCGGTTTACAATGGTTCCAGTGGATTTGCTTTTTACAGCGTCACGATAAGCGTCTTTTAATTGCCCAAGAATTTGTGGCTCGCCAACCACCATGGAGTCAAGACTTGAGGCCACGGTAAAAAGATGACGCACGGCACTTTTGTTTTTATGCACATATACATAGGGGCGCAATTCTTCACCGCTAAAGCCACAGGAATTGGCCCAAAGCTCTAATAAATCTGAAATAATGGGAGCTTCTGCATGAGTTGCTTTGTAAATATGATTTTTAGCACAGGCTAAAATTTCCACCCTATTACAGGTGGATAGAATTAAGGACTCACCAATATTTTGCCCCTTGGGTATGGCCCAGGATTCAGGTGAACAGTGCCCACTTAAGGCAAAGCGCTCACGAATTTCTACAGCGGCGCTTTTGTGGTTTAAGCCCATGAGATATATGTCACTATGCATGTTATTGTCTTTTCGTAAAAGCGTGATGAGTGTCCATGAATGAATTGACTATGAGCATGGAAAAAATACTCAGCCCAAAAAGCCATAATGCCATTATTGCAGGCTTTCGCCCACGTCTACCTTGCACCACTCGCATATGGAAAAGCCATGCATAAATGGCCCATATCACAAGCGAAATAATTTCCTTTGGGTCGCCACTTAATGTTTTGCCCCAAGTGCTACCTGCCCACAAAAAGCCAGATAAAATGCCAAGAGTAAACAGTGGAAAGCCCACAGTTACAGAAATTGCGTTGATTTTGTCTAATATGTCAAGTGCAGGAAAATCTTGTCTAAAACCAGTTAAAGCTGCTTTTGATTTTAATAACTTTTCCACATAGATAAATATTAATCCTGCTGTAAAAGCAAGGGTCATAAAGGCAAGGCTTAAATATAAACTGCCAATATGTAAAGCGTAAAATGGCCCACCAAGGGTGGTGGGTAGTGTTACCTGAATGTTTAAAAAACTCCATGACATTAAAAATAACATTAAAGCTAAGGGTGTTATGAAAATAAGCGGTGAGGTGCTGCGCAATTTCCATTGACCACCAAAACCACAAATCACCATGAACCAAGCAAGGATTTGTAAATATGTTCCACCGCTTAGACCGTCTGGTAAGAGAGCATGGCTACCACGAATCATATCAAATGTTTGGAGTGCGAAGCCACAAATAGTTAAAATACTAGCAAATATGCGCAAAAAACGTATGCGCATGATAAGACCAACTATGCCAATCACAGTGCTACTGGCATAAAAAATCATAATAGCAATCATGCTTTGCTCAAATGATATCATAAAGCAACTCCGCAATATGTTTGTGTAAAGTGCTTGGTAATAGCTTTTGCAAAAGCTCCTCACACTGCACTTTATCGCCCTTTGCCAAATAATCACGCAAGGGTGAGTTTACTATGGTGCGAAACAAGTCTTTATTATGCTCCGAATTTTCACTCAATGCAAGCACAAGTGGACGCAGGCGACCGAGCAGGTTTGTCATGGGTTCATGTGGGCTTAGCCAGTCTTCAAGCTCTTTGCGTAAAACCCTTGCCCAAGCGGGGCTTGCACCTTCTGTGGAGATGGCTGCCATGAGCGTGCTATTTGCATTGCTAGATGCTTTTGCCACAGCAGGAACAATGAAATTACCCTTAAGTGGAGCTGTTACGCAGTTACAGGCAATATTTTGCAAAGCACAAAGCTCTGCAATGTTTTCGTTAAGCTTATTATCGCTGGTGCAAGCAAATACAAGACTGCAATTATTTAAATGTCTTGGGTCAAATTTGCCAACTTCAAATGTAATAGAGGCATGCTCAATCTCCAGCCAGCTTGAGCTAAAATCCTGTAAATCAAGAACTAACAGTTCCTTAACTCCAGCTTCTAGTAGGCCCTTGGCTTTGCGCAAACCAACACTTCCTGCCCCTACAATGAGGCATTTAGCTTGGCTAATGTCTAAAAAAATTGGATAATACATGCTTTACAACTTGTCTTTTAGTTAAATGTATTTGCTATTTGTAATGTATAGCGGATTTTTTTTTGTTAGGGAAGGGGCAATGATTAGCAAATTTGTCTTAAAAATCCTTGCCGTTTGTGTGTCTTTTGAGTATTTTTGTAAAGAGAATATTATGCAACATTTTCTTATTATACAATTAGCTCGCTTTGGGGACCTTGTGCAGACCAAGAGGCTTGTGAAAAGTCTTGAGGCGCGTGGTCAGGTGCATCTTTGTATTGATGAGTCACTAAGTGGGCTAGTTAATTTGATATATCCCAATGTAATTGTACACACTTTGCCTGCTCACGCAAGGCCAAGTGCTGAAGGTTTGGCCTTTGTGCATAGGTCTATACGATCTTTAGCAGATTATCATTTTTCTGCTGTGTATAACCTTAATTATACTGGCATAAACCGCAGCCTTGCAAGATTTTTTGAGCCTGAGCAAGTTATAGGTTATGCCATGCACGGTGGGCAGGCAATACATTCAACTTGGGTGCGTAAAGCCTTTTCTTGGACACAAAATAGAGTCACAAGTCCTATAAATCTTGTGGATTTTTGGGCTTTTTTTGATGAAAATCCTTGCAGTCCAAGCATGGTTAATCCAAAAGCCATGGCCAAGGGTATGGGCATTGGCGTTGTTTTAGCAGGGCGAGAGTCTCGCCGCTCCTTGCCTGTAAATGTTTTGGGGCAAGTTGTGCGTACATATTTTGAGCTTATGGGTGGCCCCCATGTATTTTTGCTAGGTAGTGCCAGCGAGAGTACAATTGCCAGACAGTTAATGCGCAATTTGCCCACAAATATGCAGGATAAAATACAAGATTTAAGCGGAAAAACCTCATGGCGCGGCTTAATTGATACAGTTGAAGGGCTTGATGTGGTCTTAAGTCCTGATACAGGAACCATGCACTTGGCTGCACATTTGGGTGTGCCTGTGCAGGCATTTTTTCTATCCTCGGCTTGGTGCCACGAAACTGGGCCATATGGAGAAGGGCATGGGGTGTGGCAGTCTGTATATGAATGCGCGCCCTGTTTAGAGTCTGCCGCCTGCCACATTCAAACAAAATGCTTAGATGATTTTAGTCACAAGGATTTTTTGCGCAGTCTTGCTTTAAATATGCAAAATAAATCTGCCAACTTAACATTGCCAGCCCATATGGTTTATTATAACTCTAAGCTTGATGAGCTTGGTAGTACTTGGAATTTAGCCGTGGGTGTAGATGCATATGAAAAGCGTCGCCAAAATTTGCGGGCAGTGCTTGCTGAATATTTGGGGCATGCATTGGTGAATGTGCCCATATTAAATGAAATGGCAGAAATATTTTATAGTGATAGTGACGCAATGTTTGTGAAAAATAAATTTTAATGTCTTAGGTTTGGAGGATTTATATGTCAGCAATGCCCTTGCGAATTCTTGTTATTTTGCCCTTTTACGGTGGTTCACTACCCATTGGGCGCTATTGCGTGCAAGCTTTGCGCAATTTGGGGCATAATGTTGAAGTATTTGAAGCACCTGAATTCTACACAGCATTTAATGGCTTAAAAAGCTTAAATGTTGCCACGCAACGCTTGGAACAATTGGAAGGTGGCTTTTTACAAGTAATATCTCAAGCAATTTTGGCACAAGTGGAGAGCTTTGAGCCAGATATGGTGTTATCACTGGCACAAGCACCCATGAGTAGAAACGCCCTAAATCGTTTACAAAAAATGAATATTCCCACGGTGATGTGGTTTGTGGAAGACCATGAGGTATTTACATATTGGCGAGCATTTGCACCTCTTTATACAGCATTTGCCATTATTCAAAAGCAACCATTCATAGAAAAACTTGCGGCATTGGGCCAGAAAAATTCACTATATTTACCCATGGCTGCCTTGCCAAGTTTTCATGCCCCCAGAGAACTTTCCGCAGAAGAATATGCAAAATATGGTGCGGACATATCATTTTTGGGTGCTGGTTATCCCAATAGGCGTGTGGCTTTTAAGGGCCTTATTCAGAAAAATTTTAAGATTTGGGGTAATGATTGGGATGGTGCTCATGTGCTTGCAAAGAATTTGCAGCAAAGTGGCGCTCGCATTAGCGCAGAAGATGCGGTAACAATTTATAATGCAACGAAAATAAATATTAATTTGCATTCCAGCGTGCAGGCCCAGGAGCTTGTGCCAGATGGTGATTTTGTAAATCCACGCACCTTTGAACTGGCGGCCATTGGTGCTTTTCAGGTGGTGGATAGGCGCTCACTCATGGCTGAGCTATTTAATGAAGATATGCTTGGTACATTTAGCAGTATTGAAGAAATGCATGAAAAAATTGACTATTATTTGAAAAATCAGCAAGAAAGGGAGATAATGTCCAAGTCTGCACGCTTGCATGTGCTTGAAAATCACACTTATGAGCATCGTATGCAGACATTGCTTGATTATATGGAAAGCATTTGTGGACCTTGGAAACAAAGGGATTATAGTCAAATGCCAGAGGAAATTCCTCAAGAAATGCGTGGTGAGCTAATAGAACTTTTAAAGAAATTACAATTACCGCAAGATGCAGCTTTTGAGGATGTAATTTTGAGAGTTCGCAAACTTAGCGGAGCACTTAGTGAGCTTGAAACCAGTTTGCTCTTTCTTGATGAATGGAAAAAGCAATACGAAAGAGGTAATAACTAGTCGATGCTGAACAACACGCTTTAGCGTGCTGTTCAGAGAGGCACGTTGCCTTCAAATACCCCTTTGGGGACGCCAGAAGTGAATTCTGGCTTATTTTACGGCACGCGAAATTTTTCTTACAGAAAAATTTCGGTAGTCGGCACTAAGAAACAGTATTTTGGCAGCATAAAATGCCAGAAAGTTGTATTTTATACGCTTGTTTCTGGCATTTTTATTTGCTCATTTTTAGTTAAAAATGATTTGTTTTCGTTGTGTTATGTGTTTTTTCAGTGCCGACTAACTAAACTTAATTGTTAAACTTCCTCCCAAACGATGGCTACCCAGTCGCCATCTTCCACAATGCTTGGCTTGGCTAAACCAAGAGCGGTATATACATTTATTACGTCTTGAGCTTGAATGCCCAAAATTCCTGATAATATTAAACATCCACCTTTTTTTACTAAGGGTATAATGTCCGCAGCTAATTCTTTAAGTGGCCCTGCTAAAATATTTGCCACCACCACATTAAAGCTTTGACCCTGCACCAATTCCACACTACCCAGCTGAACATCAAAGCCTTGTTTTTTTGCCGAATCATAGGCTAGAATATTGTTTAATTGTTTATTTTCATTGGAATTTTCCACTGAAGGTATTTCAATGTCAACGCCAATGCCATAAAGACCATGCAGTGCGAGGCCAAGACCTAATATTCCAGAACCTGTGCCAATATCCAAAAAATTCATACCTTTATTTATGCGCTCACGTTCCAACAAGTCAGAAATTACACCAAGGCAAAGGGCAGTTGTATTGTGATGTCCTGTGCCAAAGGCGGATTTTGGTTCAATGATAATGGGGGTACGACCTTCGGTATTTGTGCTATCCTTTAACCATGGAGGTAGCACCACAAAAATATTGCCACATTCAATGGGTGTAAAATATTCACGCCAAGCTTCTGTCCAATCCTCAAGAGGAATTTCATCTATGATAATTGATGCTTGAGCAATGTCTCGCTTAAAGCTGTCTGTAATTTTATTTATAAATTCTGCGCTTTCTGCATGTATGGTAAATAGAGTTTCACCTGTTGGTAGGCTTTCTTCCTCCCAGCCAAAGTTTATGTGTAGGGCAAGTAGGCCCCAGGCTAGTTCAATTTGGTCCTCAGTGACAGTAATTTTGCAGCGGATTAATTTTTTCATGGACTTGGGGTATACTTTACTTGAATTTATGTCAAGGTGGGGGTTAGAGATCGCAGGAAATTTATATAAATACACATAAAACACTTGCGAATTATGCCTAAAAAGGCCATTATCGACGTTTCAAATTCATTATAAAGAGTCACACATGAGCCAAGGTCTTGATGAAGTTTTAAATAGAATTGAGCAAAAATTCAGTGTAAGTTTTGAGGCTTTGGATATTGATAAAGAGCCAATCTATGTTTTATCCATTAATAATATGCAAAAACATTTGGATGGTTTAATCGCCAAAAAAACCATTAATAACCCCTTAAAAGATTTACCTTTATGGTCTAAAATATGGCCAGCATCCTTTGTGCTTGGGCGTTTTTTGCGAAAATTTGAACCAGAAGGCAAGACCTTGCTTGAGCTTGGTGCAGGTTGTGGCACAACTAGCATAATTGCTAGTCGCTATGGATTTTCTAATGTGCAAATTACTGACATTGTTGATGATGCACTGCAATTTGCCAAGGCAAATGTTATTAGAAATTCACTTAGTGAAGTGGCAACTGTGCGCCGTGTGGACATAAAGGATAGCCGCTCAAGTCTTAACGATACACGGTTTGACATTATTGCGGCTTCTGAGATTTTATATCTTGAGGAATTGCATCGACCACTTATTAAATGTATTCAACGCCATCTTGCTAAGGACGGTAAAGCCATAATTTGTACTGATATTGCTCGTCGTCGCCCACGGTTTTTTAAGCAAGCAGCAAAAGTGTTTAATGTGACTGAGCAATTAGTAGGTGTTCGCAGTACTGATGAAAATGACAAAGAAGAACGTCGAGTATATGCCCTGCATATTTTGGAGCATAAATGATACAATTAAAGTCTTGCCTAAAGGTCCATAGCCATGAGCTAGACAAAGCCATTTCCCCAGAAGAAACCGTGCGTAAAGTGCGGGAAAAATTAAGCAATATCAACTTAGATATATTGTCCTGTACTAAGCGCATTGATGTGGGTAGGCTTGGAATCCCAGTATATTTAAGTAATTGCGGTGAAAGTGCGCGTGAAATCATGCCCACGCGCAAGCAAATGGGTAAGGGTGCAACGGCAATTCAGGCAGAGGCCTCTGCCCTCATGGAGCTTATGGAGCGTTATAGCTTCTTTAGTTTTTGGGAGGAAATGCCAAACTGCACCGTGGCCACTTGGGATGAAGCCAAGGCAAAATTTGGTGATGCGTTAATGCCCATTGAGCATATTTTACAATCGGTGGAAGATGATTTAAACCCAGAACATGCCGAAGAAATTATGAATTTATTGCCGTGGCAATTCTTCCCATGTACGGATTTAGTAAATATGCGTGAGGTTTGGGCACCTCTGAACTGGTTTAAAAAATTGGGCGAATTCAATGGCACATCTGCTGGTAATACTGAAGAAGAGTCTCTATTGCAGGGACTTTGCGAACTTGTGGAGCGTCATGTTTGCTGCCTTGTTGATAGAGAGCAAAGGGTTTGCAAAACCATTGATCAAGATGACATTGATGACACAGTGTTAAAAGACCTTCTTGCGGCATTTAAGCGTGAAGGTGTTGATATAATATTAAAAGATTTCTCATTAGATATGCCAGTTCCCACAGTGGGGGCAGTGGCGTGGGATAGTAAAACTCATCCTAAAAGCTCAGAAATTGTATTCACCGCAGGCACTGCAAGTACAGCGGCAAAGGCCGCCATTCGTGCTGTGACTGAGATTGCACAGCTTGGCGGAGATTTTTGCACATCTGCTTGCTATGAGGCATCTGGTCTTTCAAAATTTGAAAATTTGCAAGATATTGCATGGTTAAAGCAAGGTAAGCTGTGCAAGCTGGTTGACCTGCCAAGCGTTGCCGCCAATGATATATTGCTAGAATTACAAAAACTTGTGCAAGATTTGTATAAATTAGGCTATGTTAGCTATGCTATCTCCACCATGCATCCAAGGCTTAATGTGCATACCCACTATAGTTTTGCGCCAGGTCTTGCTTTTAGAGAAAGAGATAAAAATCAAAGTCTTGGGCTTTTTGTTGGCCGTATTTTAGCTGAAGAGTGCGACACAGTTAAAGCAGTGCAAGGTTTAAATTTACTTGAAAAATACTATCCAGAGGCCCATTTTATACTATTTTTCCGTGGAATGCTTGCCTTGCGTGCAGATGATTATGCAGCAGCGCATGCTTATTTTGCAAAGTCTTTGCCAGTTCAGCCTGAAAATGATGCGCGTGGACTTGCGGCATTTTATGCGGCGTATAGTCTAAGCCTTGCTGAAAATTGGCAAGATTGCATACCTTTTTTGAGCAAGGCCATTGAATATTGCCCTGACATGAAGGAATATTGGAATTTACGAGGGGTGGCTTATTTTAGATTAAAAGATTATACTAACGCCGCCAACGATTTTGAAAGTGTTTTGCGCATTGATAAGGGCTCGGTTATGGACATTGCAAACCTTGGTCTTTGTCATAAGTTTATGGATAATAAAGAAAAAGCAAAGTATTACTTGAGTGAGGCTCTTGAGCTTGACCCAAACCTTGATTTTGCAAGAACACATTTAGAAGAAATAATTTAAATATACGGGGGAAATATGAGTAACGAACCAGATAAAATAATTTACTCCATGATTAGAGTGTCCAAAAAGCATGGACAAAAAGAAGTGCTAAAAGACATTTCTCTATCCTACTTCTATGGGGCAAAAATTGGCGTACTGGGCCTAAATGGAGCTGGTAAATCTTCACTTTTGCGAATTTTGGCCGGTGTTGATGAAGCATTTGACGGTAAAACCGTGCTTGCCCCAGGCCACACCATTGGTTACTTGGAGCAGGAACCACTTGTTGATGAGCAGCGCACTGTGCGCCAAGTGGTGGAAGAGGGCGTGCAAGACCTAGTTAACATTGCCAAAGAATATGAGGCGGTTAACGAAAAATTTGCCGAACCTATGGAACCAGAAGAAATGGATGCCCTCATTGAAAAGCAAGGCAAGCTGCAAGAACAAATGGACGACAAGGGCATTTGGGATTTGGACTCACGCTTAGAAATGGCCATGGATGCTTTGCGTTGCCCTCCTGGAGATACTTCGGTTTCTGTAATTTCTGGTGGTGAGCGTCGCCGTGTGGCTCTTTGCCGTTTGCTTTTGCAAAACCCTGATATTTTACTACTTGACGAACCCACAAACCACTTGGATGCAGAATCTGTTGCTTGGCTTGAGCGCTTTTTGTCCACCTTCCCAGGCACAGTAATTGCCGTAACTCACGACCGTTACTTCCTAGATAACGTGGCTGGTTGGATTTTGGAGCTTGATCGTGGTAAGGGTATACCATGGAAAGGCAATTATTCTTCATGGTTAGACCAAAAACAAAAACGGCTAGCCAATGAAGAAAAGACAGAAGCGCAACGCCAAAAAACCCTGCAACGTGAACTTGAGTGGATTAAAATGTCGCCCAAGGGTCGCCATGCCAAGGGTAAGGCGCGTATTAATGCTTATGAGGCCATGCTTTCGCATGAGAGTGAAAAGCTAGCTCCTGATTTGGAAATTTATATTCCGCCAGGGCCACGCCTTGGTAAAAGTGTTATTGAGGCCAAAGGCCTTAAAAAGACCCTTGGTGACAAGCTTTTGGTGGAAGGCCTGGATTGCATAATTCCTGCTGGGGCCATTGTTGGTATTGTTGGGCCAAACGGTGCTGGTAAAACCACATTCTTTAATATGTTGGTGGGTCTTGAAAAGCCAGACGCTGGCGAGTTAAAAATTGGTGAAACCGTAGAATTTGCCTATGTTGACCAAGGGCGTGACTCCTTAACCGCTGGTAAAAGTGTGTATGAGCTAATTAGCGATGGCATGGAAACCATTAAACTTGGCACTCGTGAGATAAATGCTCGTGCATATTGTTCTCGCTTTAATTTTCAGGGTCAAGATCAACAAAAAAAGGTGGAAGTTCTTTCAGGTGGTGAGCGCAATCGCTTGCATCTTGCTCGTATGTTAAAATCTGGTGCAAACGTCATCTTGCTTGACGAACCCACCAACGATATTGACGTAAACACCATGCGTGCGCTGGAAGATGCACTTGATAACTTTGCTGGTTGTGTGCTAGTCATTAGCCACGATCGCTGGTTCTTAGACCGCATTGCCACGCATATATTGGCCTTTGAAGGTGACTCAAGCATTAGCTTTTTTGATGGTAACTATTCAGAATATGAAGAAGACCGTAAGAAACGCCTTGGTAAGGATGCGGATACGCCGACGCGCATTAAGTTCCGCAAATTAACTAGATAAACACAGAGGGTGAAAAAGCATTATCTGCGGCGTCAGTGTAAAATTTTAGTCAGGTCATGGGGGAAAGACCCCACTCCCTTCCTAAAATTTCTCACTTCCTTGCATCTAACGCTTTTTGACCTCCGTGTGGTCTTGATAGTAAAATGAATACAATTTGAAAATTAAATTCTAGTATATGGTAAATTGTTAGTCGCATACTTAAATGAACAAGTAAATTGGATTATATAATTTTATTATAGTGGTGTTATTGTATCAACCACAGGAAGTGGGTAGCCCCGCAGGGGAGCAAACCAAAGACTAGCATGAATT
>CAYJOP010000022.1:0-24878 GCA_964371835.1 uncultured Desulfovibrionaceae bacterium | reverse complement strand
ATGAAAAAATCCCAAAATATATTTAAAATCACCCCAAAAGTCGCCACTTGGGTTTTTGCTACGTGCTTGCTCCCTATATCCGTAAAGTTCGCAAGCTCACCTAACGGCTATGCCACTTTGTGGCACCCTACGGGTGGGGCTTCACACTCCACAAAAACCCAGTGCCCTGAGGGGCTTTAGGTGCTTGTTCTTTATGCAAAATTATTCTCACAAAGATAGTTAACCGACAAAACATAATGATAAAAATTATAATATGTTGTAGTATTAGTATTTTGGAGCTTGGGCTTAAGGCTGTATAGCTGTAATATATAAATGTAATAATGCCGTATAGTGTACTGCTATGCGGCGACATTTATACGCTTGTTCGGTAGATTTTATGCAAATGGAAGTGAATTCCACTTGCCTACCTCCCTCGCTCTACAGCAAGCTAACGCTTGCGACTCCGTCGGTTTAAGGTAGTGCTAAGCGGGATTTTCTCGAGTTTTTTCCTTACGACTTGACTAAAGTCAAATGCTGGCGAAGATTGTAATATACCAATGACTAGCAGCTAATGTACGAAGTTGCGAGGCCACCCATGGCAGTTTCTCTAAATTTGCAGCTCATTTCTCTACCAATTTCATTCATGGCATTGATAGTACAATCAAGCGAAACCTTATGTGTGCTGGAGGGCCTAACACTTGCAAGTAAGAAGGCATTGTAAGCCTTAACTGCCGCAATGGCGCAACGCTCAATGCAAGGAATTTGCACAAGCCCTGCAATGGGGTCGCAAGTAATGCCAAGATGATGCTCAAGGGCGATTTCTGCTGCATTGGCAACAACATCAACATCATGCCCATTTACATAAGCTAGCATTGCCGCAGCCATACTTGAAGCCACGCCAATTTCGCCCTGACAACCAACCTCAGCTCCAGCAATGGATGCATTATGCTTTGCCAAAAATGCAATGGAAACTGCCGCAAGCAAACCCTCACGCAAGGCCACATTGCCCACATTCATGTCTGACTTTAGCAAATACATAATGGCAGGCACAACACCTGCTGCCCCACATGTGGGCGCTGTTACAATAACGCCACCATCGGCATTTTCTTCAGAAACTGCAAAGGCATAAGCGTTAAGGTGCAAGGTGTATTTGTCTGCCACTCTTGAGCATTTATTGGCCCTATCAAAGATAATTTTGGCATGCCTGCTAACACCCAAGGAGCCTGGCAAAACCCCGTCCTTACCAAGACCACGTTCAACACTTTCAAGCATAAGCTCTATGAGTTCATCAAGTTTTGTATTAATTTCTTTTCTGCTAAGCCCTGTGATTGCTGTTTCATTTTCCATTAAAATTTCATGCAGTCTAAGGCCGCTTTCTTCAATAATTTCTTGCAATTTTGCCATGGAGCCATATTCATGTACAGGCTTACCTCTTTTTTCTGGCTCTTGCCCCTTCCATTTAATAAAACCACCACCGAGGGAATAGTATTCACGCTCAAGCAAGGTTTCACCACTTGCATCCACAAGGGCAAAAATCATGGTGTTGGCATAGTCAAATTTGCGGTCAACACAATCAAAAACTACGTCAGCAAGTAGCACTTCAACCTCGTGCTCTGACACAGTTTGTGTGTGTATGTGGCTTGGATTATTGTGTATTTCTTTTAAGATGTCTGGTGGGCATTTTTGTGGTTCATGGCCGAGTAAGCCTGCAATAATGGCCACATGTGTTGCGTGGCCTTCGCCAGTGGCACTTAAAGAACCAAAAAGGCGGACAATAAACTTTGCAGGTTTTTTTGTTAATGGTGTTTCATTGCAATATGTAAAAAAATTATGAGCTGCCTTCATGGGGGCAATGGTGTGTGATGATGATGGCCCAGGCCCACACTTTAATAAATCAAAAATTGTGGTTTCAATGGGTACGGCATGTTGGCCTTGAATGGGCGCTTTAATAAATCTGTCCATAAAAATAAGTCCCTAATGCTTAATTTATCCTACTTCTATTTCTACAGTATAGTATATTATGTAGCATTACAATGAAATAATTTTTTTAAATTTATTAAACATTACGTTAATTAAACAAACCAAATATGCCAAGCAAGGCACCACCCAATATGTCAAAAATTCCAGTTCCAAGTGTGCTAATGGCTCCTAATAATATGGAACCTGCATGTATATCACGCTCAGGATTGTCTAAGCTTCCGTGATAACGCACTGGAATGTCATTAAAACCAGAGGTTGAAACTAATAATTGCATATCAAGCGTATCATTAATTAAATTAATGTGTCCATTACCAGTTAGGCTAAGATCTGGGCCTTTTAGAATTAAGTTTTTACTATACAAAATGCCGTTGGCAAGCATGCCAGAATCGTGCAATTCGTCTATGAAGGTTTTTTCACCGCTGAGTAGTCCGTCCTTCTCTCTAGTTTGGAGAAAACTATACACAACATTTGCACTCCAAGGTCCACTTAATTGTTCTAATATTTTATTAGGATTATATAATTGGCCCTCCAAGCTTAGGTCTACTGTGCCAGTGCCACCAATGACAGTATTAAGCTCAAGCTCGTGACTTAGGGCCAACATGTTAATGTTGTCAGCGTAAAGAACATTTTGTACATGCAAAACATCCCCAATGGCCTTGCCCACAAAGTCAATTTCCAATTTACCATTATAAAATGTTGCAGTGATGGGTTTTAAGTTAATAATACCGTCTTGGATGTTTAAGGGTATACTCATGCCACTAGATGTGGTTTTTTGAAAACGCAATATGTCAATAAACACATGACCTTTAAGATTGTTTTCTCGTAACCATGCAAGAGACCAAGGTTTTGCTTCTGGTGTTTTCATGACTGGTTGGGGTGGAGTTGAGGCGTTTTCTGCACCCTTGCTAATGGCAACATCTTTGGAAGGGAAAATTCTATCTAAATCCAATAGGTTAATCTTCAAATCAACATCCCATGATGGTTTGGGAGTAGTAGAATGTTTAAAAAGATTACCGCTAACATTCATTTTGCCGAGGTTGAGTGAGAGGTTTTTTATGATTAAATTGTGATTTTTATTAGAAATATCTGCTTTTATTTTAAGGTTTTGTGGAGCACTTTGAGCCACAGGGCTCTTGGTGTCTGCGCTGAGTTTTTCCGCTAAAACTGAAAATTGTTTAGTTTCTGCATCAAAGCTTGCATCCCATTGTATTTCATTTGAATAATCTAAGTTAAGATTGCCAGTAAACGTGGTGTTGGCAAAGTTTGGAACTATGGCATTGGCTTCTGCAACGCTAAAGGTGCTATTAATGCTATCAAATGAATAATTACCGCTAATGTCAGCTAAAATATCTTGTTTTAAACCAATAAGTCCAGTTGTTAGGGTGGCTTGCAAAGAACCTGGAGTTTTGTCAAACACAAGGTCGGTGTAATTTCTGCCAACAAGTGTTATTATACCAGTTAAATTTTGTTCAAAATGTAGGTCATCCCTATCCATTTCTGCACGCCAAATACCATTATAGCGTAATATTTCTGGCATGTTATTAATCATTTTAGTGGTAAGTGGCTTAGAGCTAAATTTTCCTGCTACGTTAAATTTATTAAATGTTGTTCTTTTCTTACTTTTGCTGGTAAAAAAACCATCTTCAACACCTAAGGTTAACTCACCAACTTTACTAATTAAAAATTCACCCAAGTTTTTGCCATAGGCAACAAATGATGTATCAAGGGCAAGCCTTCCACCAAAAATTTCACGCCCTGCCAGTATGGTTAGCGGGTCTTGAGAATGTACGTTGCGTAAAATAGCCGTAATATCATAGCCAGATTTTTTTTCATCCGAGCGAAAAAGTATGACCTTTGCTTTGCCATTGCCTTTATAAAATTTACCAATCTTAAAATCTAATAATACAGCATTGGGGTGATTTTTAGGATTTGATTTTTCATCTTGTTCTGTGGGTATGCACTTAAAATCAACATTTTCTACAGATAAGTTCCAAGTTGTTAATTTTTCAACATTAATATTAATATCATAACCAATGGAAGGGCCTGTCATGAGTGCTGCTTCTGGAGTGCCAGGTATGGGCGTTAGGGGAGGGTGCTCAAAAATTGGAGCATAGGCTGGCAGGCCTTCTGATTCAGGGAAGGCCTCCACCAAGGATAGGTTTTTCCCTTTAAGGTCCAGTTTAATAATCATATTATCCCAACTGGAAACACCACCTGTGCCTTGAAATCTGGAACTTAGGGCTGAGGCTTCCACATGAGTAACATATAAGCCTTTTTTATCTATTAAAAAGTCTAGTTCGCCATCTTTAATGCCTTGCAAAGTGTTCTGAAGGCCCGGAGGAAAATTTCTTGCAAAGCCAAACCAGCGGGTAAGGTTTATGCTTTGCAATTTAATGCTACCCGTTAGTTTTGGGTCATCGCTGAGCATGTTGTCGATGTTGGCGTACAGATTTAGCTTATCGTCACCTAATTGCACATGCATATTGTTAAGCTCAAAAGATGAAGCAACATTGCCCCCAATTTCGCCATTATTCACAAAGGGTATGGGCACATCATGCCAAAGCAATTGACCATCTATGTTCCAAGAGCCAGTTACTATATGCTCCACATAAGGAATGTCACCTTGGTTGAGATATTGAAGTTTGGGGTGCAAGGAAATATCCAGTTTGATATTTGCATTTTGCAAGGTATTTGCCATTTGCAAGCGTGTACTTAAGTTCAATTCAATACTATTTGCTTTATAGGCACTGGTTAATCCAGACATGCTAAGGTCAAGAGCGTCAACTTTGAGCAAAAGAATGGTATTTTCAAAAATTCTTGATAAACCAAGTGTTAAATCTGCATCAAGGCTGCCACCAAAGCTTATGTCAATGTTAGTATGTGCATCATCAACTATAAACATGGTATTGCCATGCTCAAGGTATAGTTTGCCGTGCATTATACTTATATCACTGCCGTGTAATATGCTTGGTATGGGCACATCTAAGGAGAATTTTTGCAGTTTATCCAATAATGCATCGGGGTTTTTTATTTTTTCAACGGTAATTATTGTATCATGCTCTTTTTTACTTTCAATTTTTCCAGAAATTTGTGGGCGTAAAAGATTGGCATGTCCAAGGGCAAATTTTCCTTGAATTAAAGCTATAATTGAAGGGCTTGCAGTGGCGTATGCAACTTCTAGTTTAATGTTTTCATATTTCAAAACTACATCAGTAAGGGCTAAAGCTGGAGTTGGAAATAAAGCTACATTTACTGTAGAAAAGCTAATATCAATGTTGGCGCGGTTTTTTAATTCTTGAGCAATGCGTGAAGATAAGGCATGAGGGTTTTGATACAAATATAGAGTTAAGGCCGAAAATATTAATAAAATTGAGATTGTTATGCCAAATATCCCATAGAGAATAAAACGCACATAGCGATTTGCAAATCGCATGGTGTTTTGTTTTTGTAATGTTTGTGCTACTTGACGCTTATCCATAAAATATTATAGCTTAATTCCGCAGTTATAGCTTTAGGAGTTAAAATTGTTTTAGGTTGTAAACTGTGCCTGTCTTTAATATAGTTTTTAGTTTATATGTGCAACATAATCTGTAGGTAAATTATGCGGCGTGTCTTTTGGATCGGTAGTGGTTTTTTTCAATCATCCTTGGCTAAATGCGGCCTTGAAGTCTATTTCTTTAATTTTGAAGAAGTGGCAGTTTTTGGATGGGATGACCTTGTTACTAAAGCAGGCTTCGTGCCAGATGTTGTTGTGGTAGCTGACAAAAGCCGTCCTCCCTTTGTGCTTGGCATTGAAAATTTCCCCTGCTTAACAGTTTTTTATGCAGTTGATACCCATGTGCACAGTTGGTACGGTTTTTATGCTCAAGCCTTTGACCTTTGTTTGGTGAGCTTGTATGATCATCAGGAATTTTTTCGCCACAAAAAATTATCAGATGAGAGTATTATTTGGTCGCCGCCCTTTGCACAAGATGATGATGCACCAAACTATCAAATTGAGCCAGAGTGGGATTGTCTTTTTGTGGGCAATGTTAATGCTGAAAATTTACCCATACGCAAGGAATTTTTTAAAGAACTTGCGCAATATATACCTTCGTTGCACATTACTCGTGGTAGATATAAGGAACTATTTCCCAAAGGGCGAGTGCTTATAAATCAATGCGAAAATGCGGACATGAATTTTAGGATATTTGAAGCCCTTGGTTGTGCAGGCTGTCTTGTGACACCGCGCATAGAACATGGTTTTGAATCATTGTTTGTGCATGGTGAGCATCTACTTACATATGAACAGCACAATGCCAAGGATGCAGCACAATGCATTAAAGCATTACTTGTTAAACCGCAATTGCGTAAGTGCTTGGCGGAACAGGGTTTTATGGAAGTTAATGCAAAACACCGTGCCATTCATAGAGCCCAAAATTTTGTAAATGAATTAAATAAGCTTGAAAATATATCTGAAATTATTAATAATAGATTGAGATTAGCTCAAAAAATTCGTAAAACATGGCTCAGGCCCATATATTTGCTACTGGCTGATGCCTTAGAAAATGATATTTTGAAAGCAGCCTATTTAAAGGCTGCTCAGACTGGTGACAAACGCCCGTAGGGGAGTTTGCGCTGCTATTGACAGCAAAGCTTGCTTGGCAGTAATACATGCAAATCAAGAGTTTAACTGTGCAGGTGAATTGTAGCTACTCTTGATTTATGGATTGTGTTGACTAGGTCAGCCCATTTAAACAACATTTAAATAGGCTGCTTAAGGTACATATTGAATTATTTTTTTGGATCAAGATTTAATTGAAAATTATCGTCAATGATATTAATTTCGTTTGGATTAAGATTGAGCTTTTGCACCGTTGTGTCATGGGGCATATCATCCCCTAGTAGGCCTGCAACTCGCATTTCCAAAATGTGAAGCTTAGCCCTTGTTTGAGCAAGTTCGTTACGCATGGATTTTAATAAAATATCCTGACCTCGTAATATGAAGAAAAACATAAGGAAAAGGCCAAGAAAAAAAAGTATATAAAAAATCATTGTATTCATGATAAACTCTTTTAAATTTAGATGGTTAATTGTTCAAATGGTTTAATATAATTGACGATATTTAGCATAAAATTTTTGTACTAGCAAGAAGTATTTGTTTAGAAACTTTCACACGTTAAGAGGGGTTATGAAATCTACACCAATAAAACCTCGACTAGTTATGGCAGAGCCAAATGGAAACATAGTTGAGCATCCAAATTTTTTGATGGTATGTCGCCGCGGACGCGAATGGATGTTACCACGACCAGATGAGCTAATTGTACTACCGCCAGAAAGTGAATTATTTTTGCTACCTGGGCGCAATGCCGTGGGACTTGACCCAAAAACTGGATGCACTGAAGTGCTTGAAAGCCTAGCCGTGGCAGCATTTGGTGCGCCTGCATATACTCTTACAGCTCATGCTGCTTATATTAGTCAAAGGCAAGCTCCCACCTTGCCACTTTTTGCCTATGGAGCTGTGGGTTATGCCAAGGGGCGTTTTTATATGTGCGCACGCAAGGTTGATGATGATACTAGACAAGAGTTTAGACGCATTGCGAACAAAAACCTTGCTAAAAATGTTAAAAGTATTTTGGAGCAGTATTCTGAAAATCGTCTTATGCAGCATATTATGCGTAACTGCGTGCTTAAGTATGATTGCCCAGCGGCAAAAAATCTTGCGCTTGGGCGCTATGAGGCACCACTGCCCACATCAAGAGCTTGTAATGCACGTTGTGTGGGGTGTATTTCCATGCAAGAAGAAGGCTCAGCCATAGCAACAACGCCACAATGCCGTTTAGATTTTGTGCCAACGGCAGCTGAAATTGTTGAAATTATGCGCCATCATGAAGGGCATGAAAAGGAAGTACCCATATATTCTTTTGGTCAAGGTTGTGAAGGCGAGCCTTTAACCCAAACTCCTCTGCTTGTGGAGGCTGTGCGTATTTTTAGGGAAGGCGGCGGACGTGGTACCATTAATCTAAATACCAATGCATCACAGCCAGATTCTGTAATTGAGCTTGCAGAAGCAGGGCTTACATCTATGCGAGTAAGTATAAATTCTGCGCGCGAAAGTGTTTATAATGCCTACTATCGCCCTCAAGGTTATGAATTTTCACATGTGTGTGAGTCCATAAAACAAGCACGCAAACGTAATGTGCATGTTTCATTAAATCTTTTATACTTTCCGGGTATTACAGATACAGAAGATGAACTTGATGCCCTCATAGAAATGGTGGGTAGTTGTGGTGTAAACTTCATTCAACTGCGAAATCTTAATATTGACCCTGAAATATATTTGTCCTTATATAAAAACATTGATTTTGGACCATCCATGGGTTTTACCAATTTTAGAAAAAGACTACGCAAACAGTGCCCATGGTTAAATTTTGGTTACTTTAACCCTTGGCTTGGAGATAAAGCAGAAATACAAGCCCCCATGCCTGGCGAGTGGTATATGCCTGTGCCTGATGTCCGCGATGCACCAGTAGAGAAAATTAAAATTAAAGATTTGTTATGATTTTTCCATTAGGTGCTCTTGTTAATGGCTTAGCCATAGTCATAGGTGGTCTTTTAGGTTTGGCCTTTGGGTCACGAATGCCAGAGAAGATGCGAGAGCTTGTTTTTCAGGGTTTGGGCCTTTGTATTATTGTACTTGGTTTGCAATCAGCCTTGCAAGGCACAAAACCTTTGTTAACCATTATGGGCATTGTGGGTGGCAGTATTATTGGTGAAATCTTAAACATTGAGCATAAATTAATTAAATTTGGAGATTTTATAAAAAGTATGGTTGGCTCTGCAAACCCACGTTTTACTGAAGGGCTTGTTAGTGCATCACTTTTGTTTTGCATTGGAGCCATGGGTATTTTAGGTTCCATTGAGGAAGGTTTGCGAGGTTTGCGAGACATTGTGTACGCAAAATCAGTGATAGACTTTTTTGCTGCCATGATTTTGGCTGCTAGCTTGGGTCTTGGTGTAGTGTTTTCTGGAATTTCTGTATTTGTATATCAAGGGATTTTCGTGCTTTTAGCCAGTGTGTTGGTGAGTTTTGTAACAGATCCTGTAATGGCTGAAATATCGGCAACTGGAGGAATTTTAATGTTAGCTATTGGCATTAATGTGTTACAAATTAAACATATACGCATAGGCAATATGCTTCCTGCACTGTTTTTAAGCCCAATGCTAGTCATATTTTTTTGAAAACTTACTTGTGCAAGGGGCAACTTGGTTCTTGCTTTAACAGTATTGCCATAAATTCAATGTCTTTTGGTGGGCATAGATGTGGATTATATGAGTGACTAAATGAAGATGCTAAATCCCATTGTTATGAAAAAATTTGTGGAAATGCTTAAAATAAATCTTGGCAAAAAATTGTAAATAATTAAATTTTAATATGTTGGGGGATGGAAGATTGTTTTTCTATCCCCCAATTTTCAGGAATCGCCATGGCGCACATTATGTTTTTACTTTGCTTTGTTTTAATGGCTGAAATTTCAAATGCACACGATTTTAGTGGCATGGATAGAATCAAACTTAAAAATATACTAATTAAGGAAAGAGCAGACTTTGATGCTTGCATTAAAAAAACCATGTTGGACGAAGAAGCAATAAAACTTTGCCGTTATAATTATGCCAAGCAAAGAACTTTTAGTGCAGAAGAATTATTTCATTTTTACACTGAACATGCAGTTGATGCTGAAGAAATTTATACAGATTTATACATAGCAGTAAGTGGTAATGTGGATAGGGTTGATAAATCTGGTCTGGGATATCCAGAAATTATTTTTTATTTGGACCCTTTTGGACTAACTGGTGTTCGCTGTGAATTTGCGCAAGAAATGGCTGATGAGCTTGGGCAATTGGAGATTGGGTCATTGGTCACTGTAGGTGGTATAAGCAAAAAAATGTTTAGAGATAACTATGTAAGTATTACTCATTGTGAATTCTTAAAGGTTGAACAAAAGAAGAAAAGCAAAATTTCGCAAGGCGCAAAATAAGCCAGTATTGTTTTGCGTGCCAAAGCTGTTAGGCTCCGCCTAATCTGAAAATTAAATGCCCTTTGGGTCGAATGCTTGGCGGTCCCAAAGGGCATATTTAGAGTTTGTGTAATACAAGTATGCGTTGTTAAGCTAAATGAATAGCTAAGCGTTTTTAAGCTCTTGTATAAGTTGTTCAAGATTTTGGGCTTGTATGCGCAAATCTTCCACTGTGGCACTTGCAACACTCATGGCATTGGCTGTTTCATTGGAAGCTGTATTTATACTAGTGAGTGCACGATTAATTTCCTCGGAAGTGGCAGATTGTTGCTCTGCAGCAGTTGCAATTGTGCGCACTTGGTCAGCTGATACGTCAACCATTTCAACTATTTCTACTAAAGATTGGCCAGCTTCATTGGCAAGGTCTGTGGTAACAGTAATGCTTGTAACAGAAGCATCAACACTTTTCATATTGCGTTCAACACTTGTTTGAACACCAGCAATGGCATTGCCAACTTCCACTGTGGCTTCCATGGTTTTTTCTGCAAGTTTGCGAACTTCATCAGCAACAACAGCAAAACCTCGTCCAGCATCACCAGCACGCGCGGCCTCAATGGCTGCATTAAGAGCCAATAAGTTGGTTTGGTCAGCAATGTCAGAAATAACATTCATAATGGCACCAATGGCGTCTGCCTGCTCCCCAAGGCTTTTCATGTCATCTTTAAGTTGGTCAGCTTGTTGCTCAACTTCGGCAATACGGCCAACCATTTCTTGCACAATTTCTGAACCCTTGTCGGCTTTGATTCGTGCATCGCTTGAAACACTGGCTGCATCACCAGCACTACGCGCAACTTCAAGCACTGTGGCGTTCATTTCTTCCATGGCAGAAGCTGTTTCAGTAATACGATCAGATGTAATGCTAACACCTTGGTTTGATTCAGATACTTGAGTTGAAAGCTCTTGAGATGCATTAAACACTGCCTCTACAATTCCTTCAAGTTGTACTGCTGCATCAAGCATACCTTGGCGTTTGGCTTGTTCTGCCTCAGCTTGTGCAATTTTTGCTTGTTCCATGGCGGCATGTGCTTCTTCGCCCATTTGCTTTGCTTGTTCTGTTTGCTCATGAGCTTTGTTTATATTTTCTTTGAGTGAGGATACCATAATACGCAAAGCGTCAGCCAATTTTCCAAGCTCATCTTTAGAATAAAAATCAAGGTCCCTATCAAGGTCCCCTGATGCAACAGCTTGAGCAAAGTGCATACCTTCATTTAATGGGCCTGTGATACTACGAGTCAAATAAGTTGCAAACACAACACTTGCAGCTATTAAGGAAAGTATTACAATAAAAATAAGCTTTTCACTTCTTTCCAGAGTGTTTACAGTATCATGAGCATTTTCGGCAAGGTTTGCGCCAATGCTTGCAACGCTGTCGTCGGTTAAAGTTGTAATTTGTTTAAAGTATTCACTGCGTTTGGCTGAAAGTGATTGTAAGTCCGTGCTAAGTGCTACATATTTTTCTAAATCAGCGGTATAACCTTCAATAAGAGTTAAAATGCTAGCTCCAGTGTCAGCAATGGCACCAGCTGGAAGTGATGAAAAAAGAGGCTTAATTGCATTTTCTTGTTCAAGTATACTTTCTGCAATTACTTTAACTTCATCTAGGTCATTATTATTTTGTGCTTCAAGGGCAGACACCTGTAATAATGCAAAAGAATTAAAAAACTGCTCAAGTTTATAAATTGTGCTTTCAAGGGTGGTGCTGTTAGCAGAAATTCCAGCACGCTCTCTTAATGCGGTTAGTAGATTATCAGCTTGTTCTTTTTCTTGGTCGCCATATTCATGCAATTCAGCAGTAATTTGGTTAAGCTCAACCAAGCCTTCATGTGAGTTTACTACAGAGCTTGCATAAACCTCAAAAACTGACTTAAATGATTTGTTAAATTCGTCAAGCAAAGCTAACTCTGGATGAGTAACAACTAAATCTTCAAGAAATTTTAATTTTGTACGCACTTCATCAAAAGCTTTTAAAATTAAATCATAGTATTTAGCATCACGAGTTAGTCTGTAAGTGCGCATGTTTAGATATGCATCGGAAAAAGCGCCTTCAAGTTCAGTAATGGTAATTAGCTCAGGAATGTTTTGTTCAGCAATAGTTCTGCTTTGGTTGGCAACACTATCTTGTTGGCTAATGGCAAACCAGCCCAAAGCACAGATGCAGGCCATTAAAAAACCAAAACCAATCATGAGTTTTTTAGCAACGGTGATATTTTTCATACAGTTTCCTTCAACTACGATATTTGCTTGCTCGAAAAGCTTGTTGTTTCATTCTTCATGTATCTTTTCGTAATAATATCAAAAAACTTTATATTGTAAAAATTAGTTCTTAGCTTGGTCGTCCATTTGAAAATCAACTCGTATTTTATACATTTGCTTTGCAGGTAGATTTAATATTTCAATACCAGTTTTTTGGGTGATTTCGGCAAGGCTTTCACAAACTGCATCCCACGAAGGACCAATGAAGGTAAACCAAATATTATAGGCGTTTCTGCGTAAATAATTATGTGTAACACCTGTATATTCATTTACAGTTTTAACAAATAAATCCATGCTCTCATCTGGTACTTTTGCAGCACAAAGGGTAGAGCGAAAGCCAAGCTTTGCAGATTGAAAGTTTGCCCCAAGGCGGCGGATTATATTTCTTTCCTGCATGGCTCGCACTTTAGCTAAGGCCTCAGCCTCTGTAATATTTAATCTAGCACCAAGCTCAGCATAGGGGCGAGGTGTTATGGGAAAACCAGTTTGAATAATATCAAGCAGTTTTTTGTCAATGCTATCTAATTCCATGCTTATTCCTTTGATTTTTGGGGAACATAGGTGCAAAGCGGCTCTTCAGCCATGTGGTCATTGTCCATACTATGGGCGCGCGCACGACAGCCACCACAAACTTTGTGATATTCGCAAATGCCACACTTCCCCTTATATTCACCTTGGTCACGAAATTCTAAAAAATGCTTTGAATTTTTCCATATTTCTGGGAATGATTGCTTTTTAATGTTTCCACAATCAAGCTCCAAATAACCGCAGGGTTGAACTTGCCCCACATGGCTTATAAAGCAAAAACCTGTACCGCCAAGGCAACCACGGGTCATGGCGTCCATGCCAAAGTTTTCCATATCAACACTTAGACCCTCGGCCTTGGCTTTTTGGCGCATGATACGGTAATAATGTGGCGCACAAGTGGCTTTTAAGTGCATACTTGTGGTTTTGCGAAAATCATAAAACCAGTTTAATACTTCTTCGTATTCCTTAGCGCTTATTACTTGATCTTTTAATCTTGCGGCACGGCCCATGGGAACAAGCAGGAATATATGCCAAGCCACAGCTCCAATGCGCTCGCAAAGGTCAAAAATCTTCTTGAAGCTTTGCAAATTATCACGTGTAACAGTGGTATTTATTTGAAATTCAATGCCTTCTTTTTTTAATAGCTCAATGCCACGCATGGAAGCATCAAATGAGCCAGGTACTGCACGAAAATCATCATGGCTTTTGGCATCAGCCCCATCAATGGAAATAGAACAGCGTTGAATGCCAGAGTCTTTGATTTTACGCGCAGTTTCTTCTGTTATTAGTGTGCCATTGGGCGAAAATACACAGCGCAAGCCCTTGGCAGTGGCGTAAGCAATAAGCTCATATACGTCATGGCGCATCATGGGGTCGCCGCCAGTGAAGATTATAATGGGTTCGCCCACTTCTGGAAATGTGTCAATTAAGGCTTTTGCTTCATCTGTGGAAAGCTCACCAGGGTATGGTTCAGGGTGTGCCTCACCACGGCAATGTTTACATGCAAGATTGCAAGAGCGCGTTACTTCCCAAGCAATTAGGCGGCACTTTGGGCTGCCATCGGGCAAAAATCTGCTGGCATGTGGATGTGCAGCACCGTGCTGTATGTGGTCACCTTGCTGAGGGCGAGATCCGTGCGGATGCCCAGCATGAGGATGAGAACCCTGTGGCCCACAATGAGGATGCTCACCGTGAGGATGCCCAGCATTGGGGCGTTTTGAGTTGGAGTGTTCTTTATGGTCTAGCTTCATGGACGTACAATTCCTTTAAGCAATAAATCTTCTGTAAAATAATTAATGATGATGTCAGCACCTGAGCGCTTAATGCCGAGTAATGATTCCATAATTACAGCATCTTCATTGACCCAGCCCATCTTTCCAGCGGCTTTAATTAGTGAATATTCACCACTCACTTGATAGGCCACAAGAGGTGCGTCAAAATTATCTTTAAGTAGGCGTATTATATCTTGATAAGGGCCAGCAGGCTTAACCATTAAAAAGTCTGCACCTTCCTCCATGTCTGCTGTGGCCTCACGCAAAGCCTCACGCAAATTGGCAGGGTCCATTTGATAGGATTTGCGGTCGCCACTTTGTGGTGTGGATTCAGCAGCCTCTCTAAATGGCCCATAATATGATGATGCAAATTTAACTGCATATGACATGATGGGAGTGCTGATAAATCCAGCATTATCAAGGGCTTCACGAAGTGTGGCAATGCGCCCGTCCATCATGTCAGAAGGTGCTACAATGTCAGCACCAGCCTTGGCATGAGATACGGCAATCTTTGCCAAAAGCTCAAGAGTTGGGTCATTTAGCACATCACCACTGGGTGATAAAAGTCCGCAGTGACCATGTGAGGTGTATTCGCAAAGGCAAACATCTGTAATTACAATAAGCTCTGGAAATTTATCCTTTAATAAACGCACAGCCTGTTGCACAATGCCATTGTCTGAATAACCCTCTGTTCCTGCTGGGTCTTTTTGCCTTGGAATGCCAAAAAGTATTACAGAATGTAGCCCAACTTCAACGGCCTTTGCCACTTGTTTTTCAAGCTCTGCAAGGGAAAGCTGATACTGGCCTGGCATGGAGCTAATTTCTTTACGAAATGAGCTGTCATCTGTGTCCACCACAAAGTAGGGCATGACCAAGTTTTCAGGGCGTAGTGGTGCGGTTTCGCTAACCATTTTTCTTAAGGCTTGAGTTGTGCGAAGTCTGCGTCCTCGATGAAATGACATGATAAATCCTTTTGCTATTTACTTTTTAATTTCATCATCGGTTAGATAACATGCTGGGTCTTCTGCCCAAATGTCATCGTAATAAGCCTCAGCACGGGCACGGAAGTTGCCACCACAAATGTTTAAGTAGCGACAAGTGGCACAACGACCCTTCACATGTGGTTTTTTATCTTTAAGTTTGTGCAATAATTCAATGTTTGGGTCGTCCCAAATTTCAGAGAATGGACGCTCTAGTACATTGCCAAAGGTATGGTTGCGCCAGAATTGGTCAGCGTGCACGCTACCATCCCAAGAAATACAACCAATGCCACGGCCTGTGCTATTGCCTTCGTTAAATTGAAGCAGCTCCATGACCTCATCGGCACGTTTTTTATCTTCACGCATTAGGCGCTCCCAAACATAGGGGCCATCGGCGTGGTTATCAACTGTTAGGATTTCTTTTTCCATGCCAGCATCATAAAGGGCGCGGGTTTCATCCATAATAAGGTCAAGCAATTTGCGTGTGTCTGCGTGTGAGAGATCTTCCTTAATTAAGTCAGAACCACGGCCAGAATACACAAGATGATAAAAACAAGCACGAGGCACTTCTAATTCTTTTAATAACTTAAAAATTCCAGGAACTTCCTGCACGTTACGATTATTAATGGTAAAACGTAGGCCAACTTTCAGGCCCTCTGCTTGGCAATTTTCAATACCTTGTAAGGCTTTTTTGAATGAACCAGGCACAGCACGGAATTTGTCGTGTACTTCTTCCATACCATCAAGAGAAATGCCCACATATGATAAGCCAACTTCTTTAAGTTCTTTAGCTTTTTCCTTGGTGATTAAGGTACCATTGGTTGAAATAACAGCACGCATACCCTTGCTTGTGGCGTGGTTTGCAAGTTCTACTAAATCTTTGCGTACCAACGGTTCGCCACCAGAAAATAACATTACTGGTGAGCCGTAAGCGGCCAAGTCATTTATCATGGTTTTTGCTTGCTCGGTGGAAATTTCGTCCTTATGACCTTCAACATCAACCGCTTGAGCGTAGCAATGCACGCATTTAAGATTACAGCGGCGAGTCATATTCCACACAACCACTGGCTTTTTGTCAGCGGAAAATTGCAAAAGATGTGAGGGAAGTTTTCCAGAATGGCGACCATAGCGCAATGCGTCTGATGGTTCCACTTGTCCACAGTATAGTTTTGAAATACCAATCATAAATTATGCTCCGTTATAATAAGCTATTTAGCTATAAGTTGTTTTAGTTGGTTTAATGCTTCATCAATACCGGTAGGGTTATTTCCGCCAGCTTGTGCCATATCTGGTCTGCCGCCGCCTGAACCTCCAATGGGGACTGCCACATCTTTTATAAGACTAGGCGCAGTGAAGCGGTCATGTAAGTCCTTTGAAACATATATAATCATGCTAACCTTATCGTCCTCACTTGCCACAAGGCAAGCCACACCAGATGGCAATTTGGAGCGCACATCGTCCATAAGCTCGCGCAAGGCTTTGACTGGCACAGCACCAACGGATACGGCTAAGGTTTTAATGCCATTGATTTCTTCGCACTTGCCCATGATGTCCTTACCTTGGTCTGAAGCCGCTTGTTGGGCACTTTTTTCAAGGTCTTTACGAAGTTTTTTATTGTCGCTTTGCAGGGCTTCTAAGCGTGGTAAAATATCACCAGACTTTGCCTTTAAGCTGTTTGCAATACTGTTTAATTCATCCCTTTGCTTTTGCATATGGGCAAGGGCTTGCCAGCCTGTGGCGGCCTCAATGCGGCGTGTGCCTGCGGCAATGCCAGCTTCTGAAATAATGCAAAATAGACCAGCTTCGCCAGTGCGCTCAAGGTGTGTACCACCGCAAAGCTCAACGGATTCGCTATGTTCACTATCTCCAATGCTTAGAACTCGTACTTCATCGCCATATTTTTCACCAAAAAGGGCAATGGCACCGCCTTTTATGGCTTGTTCATGGCTTTTGCTCTCGGCAGATATGGGGTAGTTGGCTAAAATTGCACGGTTTACATCACGTTCAATGGCCAAAATTTCATCTTGGCTTAGGCCAGAAATATGCGTGAAGTCAAAGCGCAAGCGGTCACAATCAACCAATGAACCAGCTTGTTGCACATGTGTCCCGAGTATGCGGCGCAATGATGCATGCAAAAGGTGGGTGCAAGTGTGATTTCTGGCACTGGCTTTGCGGTCATCGGCTGTGACAGAAAGCTCAACTTCTTGGTCAAGCAGTAGTACGCCATCTGTAATCTTTATGCAATGTACTGTTAAATCTGTAAATGGCTTTTGTGTGTCAAGTACCAAGGCTTGTCCAAGTGGTGCTATAACAGTACCAATATCGCCCATTTGACCACCAGATGCACCATAAAATGGAGTGCGCCCTGTAATCATGTAGCCTTCTTGGTCTTTATCTAATTGTTCAACGCTGATGCCGTCTTTATCCAACAGAGCAACCACACGAGACTCTGCCATAAGCTCTGTATAACCCACAAATTCAGAATGTATGCCCCCATTGTGCAGGTCTGCAAAAAGTGCTGTCATATCCTGACCATCGCCACCAAGCAAACCTGAATTTTTCTGAGCGGCACGGGCACGGTCTTTTTGCTCTTGCATACAAATATTAAAGCCATCTCCATCAACACTAAAGCCACGTTTTTCAGCAATATCATTTACAATATCAATGGGGAAGCCAAAGGTGTCATAAAGCTTAAAGCAAATGCTACCAGAAATAATTTTTGCATTATCCTTTTGCATGTGCTCAAGTTCTTCTTCCAAAAGGTGCAAGCCTTTTTCTAGGGTTAAGGAAAATCGCTCCTCCTCCTCACGCACCACACGTTCAATAAACTCCAAGCTACTTGCAAGCTCTGGGTAATCATCGCCCATAACTTCCACTACTTTTGCAGATGTTTTGTACAAAAAGGGCTCATTTAAGCCCATTAATGTGCCAAAACGCAAAGCACGGCGCAAAAGCCTACGAAGCACATAACCACGACCTTCATTGGAAGGTAGCGTGCCATCGGCAATTAAAAAAGCAGCCGAGCGGCTATGGTCTGCAATTACTCGCAATGATGTGTCAATATCATTGGTGTCTGGTGCACTGAAAGAATATGTAACACCAGCAAGACTTGCGGCGTATTGAATAATATCTTGAAAAAGGTCGCAATCAAAATTTGAATATTTGCCTTGGCAAACTGCCGCCACCCGCTCAAGACCCATGCCAGTATCAATGGAGGGGTTTGGCAGTGGAACTTTTGTACCATCGCCTGGTTGGTCATATTGCATGAAAACCAAGTTCCAAATTTCCAAAAAGCGGTCGCAATCACATTTGCCAATGCCACAATCTGGCCCGCAAGACATTTCAGGGCCTTGATCAATATATATTTCAGAGCATGGTCCACAGGGGCCTGTGTCGCCCATTACCCAAAAATTATCTTTTTCATCCAAGTGGAAGATGCGCTCAGGTGAGATACCAGTTACTTTTTGCCAGAGTTCATAGGCTTGGTTATCTTCACGAAAAACAGTTACATAGAGACGATTTTTATCAAGGCCAAGTTCTTCGGTTACAAATTTCCAAGCAAAGCCAATAGCCTCTTCCTTAAAGTAATCACCAAAGGAAAAGTTGCCAAGCATTTCAAAAAATGTATGGTGGCGAGCTGTGCGGCCTACGTTTTCAAGGTCATTGTGTTTGCCAGAAACACGCAAACATTTTTGGGCAGTGGTTGCACGCACATAGTTTCGCTTTTCTTCACCTAAAAACAATGATTTAAACTGCACCATGCCGGAGTTTGCAAAGAGCAAGGTAGGGTCATTGCGAGGTATAAGCGGCGAAGAATGTACAATTTCATGATCAAATTTTTTGAAATATTCTAAAAATTTACGTCTGATTTCCTTGGCTGTGAGCATATATAATCCTTCTGTTGTAAAAGAAAGCTTAAGTTTGGGGTTAATCTTCTATGGGTAGGCCTTCGTCCATTTCTTCATCAGTGGGAACAAATTCTTTGGGATTCATGCCAAGGTGCTCAATAACTTTATCCTCAATGGCTTGGCGTAGTTCCATATTTTCATCAAGCAAAGCGCGCACTTTTTCACGGCCTTGGCCTAATTTTTCAGAACCAAAGGCAAACCATGAACCGCTTTGCTCAACAATTTTACCCTCAATTCCAATGTCCAAAAGCTCGCCAGAACGAGAAATACCTTGTCCAAATAAAATATCAAATACAGCACTGCGGAAAGGCGGTGCAACTTTATTTTTTACAACCTTAACTCTTGTTTTTGAGCCAAAGGCTTCTTCTTTATCTTTAAGGGTTTGAATGCGTCTGATGTCAAGGCGCACTGAGGAGTAAAACTTTAAGGCATTGCCACCAGTTGTGGTTTCAGGGCTACCGTAGCCAGTTACGCCAATCTTCATACGAATTTGGTTAATAAATACCACTGAGGTGCGGGATTTATGAATGGTACCTGTAAGCTTTCTCAAAGCGTGTGACATAAGCCTTGCGTGACCACCAACTTGTGATTCACCCATGGTTCCTTCAAGTTCTGCTTGGGGAATTAGAGCCGCAACTGAGTCAACTACTACTAAATCCACAGCACCTGAGCGCACTAACATGTCAGCAATTTCAAGTGCTTGTTCGCCATAATCAGGTTGAGAAATGAGCAACTCGTCTGTATTTACGCCAAGGCGGCGGGCATAACTAACATCCAATGCGTGCTCAGCGTCAATAAAGGCACAAGTTCCGCCTAGCTTTTGGCATTCAGCAACAATGTGCAAGGTTAGTGTGGTTTTACCTGAAGATTCAGGGCCATATATTTCTGTAACACGCCCACGAGGTATGCCACCAATGCCTAAAGCAAGGTCAAGTCCAATGGAACCTGTAGGAATAATAGGTAAATTAACGTGGGCATCGTCAGAGAGCTTCATAACTGCACCCTTGCCATATTTACGCTCAATGGCATGCAAGGCGGTGTTTAGAGCTTCTGAACGAGCATTTTCTGACGATGCGGTGGATTTTTTAGCCATAATGTTCTCCAAAATTTTGCCGTATGAGCGACAATTAAATTATTTATTTTTATTATTACTTGTATTTTAAGTTATTTATAGAAAAAGATTTTCTTATTATTGCTTAAAATTGCTCGCACAATTACAAACAGGTAAACTTATCAAAATGAGGCCCAGTGTGCAAGCATAACCTAAGAGTGAAATATACTTTGTAAAGGCAAAACGAACAATTATTTGCTCTTAAAAATATATGTCGAAATTCATGCTGTGCTTATAAAACACTTGCCCAAAAATTAAAGGACATTTATAAAAACAAAATGCATAAAAAATATGATGCCATAGCGCTTTTCTCTGGCGGCCTTGATAGTATTTTAGCAGTCAAAATGTTGGAAGAACAAGGTCTTAATGTAAAATGTTTGCACTTTGTTACTCCATTTTTTGGCAAACCTGAATTGCTTGAAAAATGGCAAAATCAGTATGAACTTGATTTGGACAGTGTTGATGTTAGTGCTGAATTTGTGCAAATGCTAATAGACCGCCCAGAGCATGGTTTTGGAAAATTGCTTAACCCTTGCGTGGATTGCAAAATTTTGATGCTTGGTAAGGCACGAGAATGTATGAATCAATTTAATGTTTCCTGTATTGTGTCTGGTGAGGTAATAGGGCAAAGGCCCATGTCGCAACGGCGTGACACCTTAAATATCATTCGTCGTGATAGTGGCCTTGGCGATGCTCTTTTGCGGCCCTTATCTGCACGTTTGCTTGAGCCAAGTAGGGCGGAGCTTTCTGGGCTTGTGGATAGAAACCGCCTTGGTAAAATATCTGGTAGAGGCAGAAAAGATCAGCTAGTGCTGGCCGAACGTTATAATATTACAGACATTCCAACGCCAGCTGGAGGTTGTCGTCTGGCTGAGCAAGAAAATGCGGCTCGTTATGGTAAGGTGTTAATTCATTTTGAAAAACCTTGTGCCAATGATTTTTCTTTAGCTCACACTGGCCGTCAATATTGGTCAGAAGAAGGTAATGGTAAAAATTGGCTTTGCATTGGACGCGATGTAAATAGCAATGCAAAGCTTACAGATTTGCTTAGTCCACAGGATATTAAGTTTAGAATGCGTGACTTTGCAGGGCCTTTGGCTTTGGGGCGACAGATAGATATTGCATGGAATACTGATATTATTAAGGATGCTGCGTCATTTGTGGCTTCATTTGCTCCTAAGGCTGTGCGCAGTGGTGGTGCTGTGTTTGTGGTAGTTGAGCAAGATGGTCAAACCTTTGATGTTGAAATTATGCCTGAACGAAATACCAAGGCTCTTTGGCAAGAACCAAAATGGGATGCAGTTAAAAAAATATTAAAGAAAAAGTCTGAGTAATTATTAAATTATAATAAACATTTAAAATTTATTAAAAGCTGTTTTTTTATGATTGAATTTATAAAATATATAGAATTTTGTGTTGCTAACCATATAAAATAAGAGTTGTTTTTTTGTGTAAATGACATTTTGTCGCCTAAATTTGATTGATAGCTTTACAATTTGCTTGTGCTAGTATAGTATTCACAGATTATATTACTAAACTTGCGTTTAGTGGAGGATTTATGGAACAGAAGGATATAGAATATTTTCGTAATCTATTACAAAAAATGCTTGAAGATGCTCAACACAAGGGCGACTCTACTCTTGAGGAGCTAACAGATAGTAATGAAGTTTTTGCAGACCCTGCAGATAGAGCAACTGCTGAGTCTGACCGTGCTTTTACATTGCGTATTCGAGATCGTGAGCGTAGGCTTATTCGTAAAATTCAAGCCGCATTGCAGCGTATTGACGATGGTACATATGGCGTTTGTGAAGAGTGCGGAGATGATATTGGCGTACCAAGGCTTAATGCTCGCCCTGTGACACGTCTTTGTATTGCTTGCAAAAGTAGACAAGAAGAAGATGAACATTTGCGCGGTGAGTAGCATTATAAAGCATTATTATATGTGTTTTTTGTCTATACTATTCATTAGCTTTGTCTAATGTTTGCTTATGGATGCACATGTTTTTCGACGCCTTGCTAACTCCTTGGCCCCATTATTAAATGGGGCTCGTTTGGAGAAAATTCAATCTCCGCTTGAAGATGTCTTCGTTTTCACTTTCTACGCCCAAAAGCGCAAGCAACACCTGATATTAAAGTCTTCAAGACGTAATCCTTTTATTTATCTTGCAAAAACTCGTCCTGTGACTCAGGCAGCACCCAGCGCACCAATTATGCGTATGCGTAAATATTGTGCAGGGCGGCGCATTGCATACTGTGCTGTGGATTGGCTTAACCGTAAATTATTATTACTTTTTCGAGCTAGTTCTAATGAAGATGCAAACCCTGAAACTTGGCTTTCTCTTGATTTAAGAGAAGGGCCAAAACTAATTCTTGGTACATGTCCGCCCTTACCACAAGAAGATGAGGCCATTGACTGGCCAAGTCATATCTCAAATATTCTTGCCGATGGCGAAGAATGGCGCAATTTTCCCATGTTTACCCCAGCTCTTAGGCGAACACTGACTAAGCTTGATGAGCTTGACGGGCAAGCTTTGCTTATGGATTTGCAAGCAGGTGGAGGCGATTTGTTCATATATGGTGAGGATATGCAGGCAGAAATTTTTGCCTGGCCCTTGCCAAAAGAACTTGTGGCTGAGCGTGATGAACAAGTATTTGAAGATCCAATACTTGCAACCACTTTTATGGGTGATGCCTTAGTTCTTGGTGCTGCAGCGAAGGTGTTGCGCAGTGCCAATGCTTTGCCGCATCAACGTGAGTACTTACGCTTAGAGCGTTTGCTAAATAAACTTAATGATGAGGAAATTCGCTTAAATAACCTAGTAGCTTTGCAAGAAAGTGGACTTATGCTGCAAAATATCATGTGGCAGCATAATCCTGATGCAAAACTTAGTAGTATTGAAAGTGAAGGAGTTTCCATAAAGCTTGATCCTCGATATACTCTAAGTGAAAATATGCAAATGTTTTTTCACAAAGCAGGGCGAGGTCGTAGGGGACTTCAATATTTGGTAGAGAGGCGTGAAAATTTGCAAGGTCAATTACAAGCACTTCAGCAAACCATGCAAGATGTTTTGGCAGGTGCAGCCACTCAAAATAATAATAAGCATGCAAAAAATGCAGATGATAAAAATAAAAAATACAGTAGTTTAGTAAAATTAAACTTACCCAAAGGAGTTGAGGCCTTTCACAGTGAGGATGATTTTATAATTTTGCGTGGTAAGGATGCCAAGGGAAATTGGGCAGCTTTGCGTACAGCATCGGCTCATGATTTATGGTTGCACGTTGAGGGCGGCCCAGGTGCGCATTGTATTATTAAACGCCACTTTTCAGGCCAAGAAATTCCGCAAACGACCATAAATGAGGCAGCAAGGCTTGCAGCCATCAAAAGCTGGCAAAAAGATAGCCCACATGCTGAAATCATATCAGCAGAGGTACGCCACGTTAAACCCATGCGCAATGCTGCCGCTGGTACTGTGCGTATTGATAAGGTTTGGCTTAGCTTTAGAGTTGCGCTTTCAGAACACTAGTTTGCACTGTGCTTTATGCTTAAAAATTTATGTTTGATAAAGTTAATTAATTTATCATTTTGCGTTTAGAGTTAGACTAATTAGTCGATGCTGAACAACACGCTTTAGCGTGCTGTTCAGAGAGGCACGTTGCCTTCAAATACCCCTTTGGGGACGCCAGAAGTGAATTCTGGCTTATTTTACGGCACGCGAAATTTTTCTTACAGAAAAATTTCGGTAGTCGGCACTAAGAAACAGTATTTTGGCAGCATAAAATGCCAGAAAGTTGTATTTTATACGCTTGTTTCTGGCATTTTTATTTGCTCATTTTTAGTTAAAAATGTTTTGTTTTCGTTGTGTTATGTGCTTTTTCAGTGCCGACTAATTATAGTTAAATTTTTGAAGTTCGCAGAAAAGCCCCATATTTGTGCTGACAGGTATGGGGCTTTTGACAATGGGAGTTGCTCAAACTACACAGTTGAAAACTCAAAAGAGATCCTCCAATGACTTTTTTAAAAACACTGATTCAAATACCTCTTTGGGGTAGCTAGAAGTAAAATTCGGTTTTTTTTAAGCTGTTCTATATTCACCAAGAGTGCGTTCAATGGCACTTAGGCTAAAATTGCGCATTAACTGCAAATTTTTCTTATGCTTTTTGCAAAGATGCTTCACTTGTAAACAAGCAGAATGGCTATTGCAATTTACAGGGCATAAAATCATATCTGCCCTTTGCAGACAATTTTCTAATTTATTTCCACCCTTGCGTAAGTGCCCAGCGTGATATTCAAATTCAAGGCCACAGTCTTCTACAAGTTTGCGATATAGTGGCTCCATTCTTTCAATGCCACCAACAACCAAGATTCGCTTTGGGCAAGCTGCACATGCACAAGGGCTTGCGCATTTACCACAAGGGTCTTTGGCAGTTGAAGGTTCATTATTGTTAAATAATGATACAGGTTTATTTTTCTTATAATTATTGTTTTTTGACTTTTTAGACATAATAATGCTCCCGTAAGATGTTCACTACAGCTACAGGATAACGATTTTGATAATCAAAGTCAATAATAATTCTTAAAAAATTAATGAAAATATGTTTTTTCAAAAGTTTTAGAAAAAAATAAAGGGTAACTATTTGAAATTTTAATTGATTATGAAGATAGTTTGAAATATGATTATTGCACTCAAAGGGTGATAATAGAAGATAGGATTAAACTGTTTATTACAAAAAATCATGCTGTGATATGTTTTATAGTAATGACAAACCCCACCTCGTGGGTTTGTGCCGCCTAAGGCAGGCAAGCTGCCTTG
>CAYJOP010000021.1:0-26757 GCA_964371835.1 uncultured Desulfovibrionaceae bacterium | reverse complement strand
AGCGTCATCTTGAATTGGACATAGACCTCCTTGCATAATATTGTTAAGAAATGAACACACAGTGAAAAACATTTGTATAATAAGCATGTTATGAAAATAAATATCAAATAAAAATAATTATTGACCGCTTTAATATATGATGATATATTTGATAGCTTATAATTTTAAGTGCGATTTTATATTTGTCAAGAGGGTATGGTGATTTTTTTTGAAGAATCTAAAAAATTTTCTTCAACAGCATAACAATCTGTATAGATAATACATATCCACATTTACTTACTTTCAATAATTTTATATACAGGAATGAGAGGGGATACAAACGAAGTTTAGCCGTGGCAATCCACCTTTGTACCCTTCTTTCGCATCTTTCTGACAGTATCATAAATTATTTTCAAGTAACAATTGCAAGGCAAACGAAGTTTAACCGTGGCAGCCACCCAAAGGGCGGTTAAGCCCTTTGCGTTAGGTAAGCTTGCCAACCTTACTCAAATGGACAGCAAAACATCCATGTCGACATAGCACGAATGAACATACTGCTGTATAACTTACTCGATAAGCTTAAAACACTACAAGCCAGCAGATATTCTGATAGTACAGACTCAACAATGTGTTCAAAAAGCGATACTCTGCCTTATCACCTTGAGAGCAAGCAAAGCAAAATCATTCTCAAATAAGCGTTCAGAAAGGATGAAATGCAAGGAAGGCGAAGTTTTTTGCGAAAGGAGTGTACTCTTTATGGTACTCGACTGGAGCAAAAAACGAGTCTGGCGAAGCAGTTCGCCATTTCTGAACGCTTATTAAGCACACGGAAAATTTTTCCAAACACCTGCCAAAAAATCGTCAATTGACCCTAAAGTTTTTTCCCAGTTATTTTTGTTGCACAATAACATATTGAAATAATAACATTAAAAAACTTTGGCACGCTGTTTGCTTAAAGTCAAGTACAGCTAAAAACCACCCAGGAGGTGACTTATGTCTTTGGTCATAAATAACAACTTAATGGCAGCTAACACAGCGCGGCACTTGAACTTACATTATGGAAACTTAAGTCAATCCACGCAAAGACTTTCTTCAGGTCTAAGAATTAACGGTGCGGCAGACGATGCTGCTGGCCTTGCAATCCGCGAATTGCAACGTGCAGACATTGCAACCTTGCACCAAGGTGCTCGTAACGCTAACGATGCTATCTCGCTTATTCAAACAGCAGATGGCGCTCTTCAAACCATTGACGAGCAGCTCATCCGCATGAAAGAGCTAGCCGAACAAGCAGCCACAGGTACCTACGATTCAACTCAGCGTTTGATGATTGAATCTGAATACCAAGCACTAGCTTCGGAAATTACCCGTATTGCCAACTCAACAGATTTTAACGGCATCAAACTACTCGACGGTACACTATCTGGTGTTCACGATGGTTCTGGCCTAACATCTACTGGCGAACTTAAGGTTCACTTTGGTACTGGCAACAACAGTGCAGAGGACTATTATTACCTAAAGATTGGTGATTCCACAGCCTCAGCCCTTGGCCTTGGTAATGCTAGTGTTGAAAATGCAGGCTTCACCTTGTCCACACAGGCACAAGCACAGGCATCACTAGATGCTATTAACGAAGCTATTATCTCAAAGGATAAAATCCGTGCCCACCTTGGGGCCACTCAGAACCGCTTGGAAGCAACTATTAACAACTTGAATATTCAAGCTGAAAATCTCCAAGCCGCTGAATCACGAATTTCGGATGTGGACGTTGCCACAGAAATGACAGAATTTGTGCGCAACCAAATCCTCACCCAATCTGCAGTAGCAATGCTATCGCAGGCAAACTCACTGCCAAGGATGGCCATGCAGCTAATAGGCGGCTAGTCATCATTTATATAGGCTGTGGCAGACCAAAGACGGGAGGCTCGGGGGGAGCACCATCCCCCCGGGCCGGTCTGGGAAAACACAGCTTGGCAGCATAAAAAATGGGTAATTTGCAAAAAGCAAAATGTAGTAGAAACAACAAGCTAACTTAATTCAATAAAAGGATTAAGCTAGCACAAAGCTAAATAGCTACAATAAAAGCAGCTCTTAGCACAATAAAATTACTTAATTACACTAAGATTTAGGTTAGTTAAGTGGCAAAGGTTTCAAGTGCCATGCGTGCAGCTTCTTGCTCCGCACGTTTAAGACTTGGACCACTTGCGAAAAATTCACGGCCACAAGGCAAGGTTAGACGCACATTAAAGCTTTTAGCATGCTCTGGTCCGTGACTACCAAGAAGCACATAGATTGGACGATCTTTGTGTAGGTTTTGCGTTGTTTCTTGAAGTCTGGTTTTATAATCTTTTGCTTGGCTTTGTTCCAATTGCAAAGGCCAGCGAGAATGGAAAATATGAGCAATAACTTTGTGGGCAGCCTTATATCCGCCGTCCTCAAACACTGCTCCAAGCACAGCCTCTAAGGCATCGCTAAGCACGCTATCACGTTTGCGCCCACCTTGGCTTTCTTCACCACGTCCAAGGTTAAGGTTTTGGTCAATGTCAAGCTCGCGTGCAAGTTCAGCCAAAGTTTTAGAACTTACTAGGTTTGAGCGAAGCTTAGTTAAATGCCCTTCCCTTGCGTTTGGAAACTTGCTAAAAAGTTCCCAAGATACACAAACTTCAAGTACAGCATCGCCCAAAAACTCTTGGCGTTCATTATGAAAAACAAGGTCTTTGTTTTCATTGGCAAAAGAGCTATGTGTTAACGCGCGATGTAGCAACTCAACATTATTAAATTTGTACTTAAGTTTAGCTTCAAGGTTAGCATATTTATCCATATAACAAGTTCCTCCACTATCTCCATACATCTATACCCCAAAAACTTACAAACGGCAAACTATCTAAATTATGCAGATGATAAACCCCTCCTAAGGGTGTTTGTGCCGCATAAGCATACGCTGACTTGGTATAAAGTCACGAAAATCAATCGCTTCACGGCGTAAGTAAATTATGCCCACTCTTTATTTTTAAATAATGCTGAAAAAACTCGCATCTTACCATTATAATGATAAAAATAATCATTTTTAAATTAAAATAATGTATGCACATCGCTCATTTTACCTTTTCTCTTGACTTTATATTGTCTTACGTCTACCTAGTGCAGATAACATTTAAGGAGAGTGCAATGGCATATGACGTTCGTATATTCAAATTAGTTACTGGTGAAGTTGTAATAGGTAAATATGATGAGAAAAAAGACCTAGTAACAGATGTAGCTACCATTCAAAGCGTTCCAATACAGCAAGGTGGTGTACAAATGATTATCCTACCATATGGTTATCCATTTGAAAACAACTTTGGCGGTAGTCTTGAGAGCAAGCACTTTCTATATCGCTACAGCTCAACCCCCACTGAACTACAAGACAAATATCTTGAAACAGTTACAAATATTACTATTAGCGGTGGCATGGGCAAATTACAATTTGGTCAACCCCCAGCACAAGCTGCTGATAGCAAACTTATAAAATAATTTGAGCCACACCAAGTAAATTTACTTGGTGGAAGTGTTGACAAAGTCAACACAACCCGAAAATCAGGAATTGGGCGAGCTTTGCTTGCCCATTACATGACTGATTTTCGTATATTACTGCCAAAACAGCTATGCTATTTTAGGTGGCACAAACGCCCGCAAGAGGGTTTGTAGTCTTTTATTATGCGTGAATTTTTATCCATACTACCCCGACCAAGCCGCTACATAGGCATTGAAGAAGGTGCTGTGCACAAGTGCGCACAAGATTGTGATATTCACATGGCCCTCGCCTTTCCTGACACATATGAACTTGGCATGAGCTACCTTGGACAAAAAATTCTTTATGCCATAATTAATGAAAAACCAAATTATTGGGCAGAAAGAGTCATGGCTCCATGCCGTGAAACTGCTGAAATATTACGCAAAAATAACGCACCCCTCTGTACACTAGAGTCAGACACAGAACTTAATAAGTTACATGCCATTGGCTTTTCAATCACTCATGAACTAGCCTATACAAATGTTTTGTATATGCTTGATTTAGCAAATATTCCCTTACGCAGTTGTAATCGAGGGGATGATCTTAAAGCTCATCCCATTATCATCATTGGCGGTGGTGCAACACTTAGTGCTGAGCCACTTGCTCCATTTGTTGACATTATGGTGCTTGGCGAGGGTGAAGAAACCCTCATGGACATAATAAAAGCCCTAAGCATTGCCAGAGCTGAAAATAATAGCCGCACAGAATTTTTAGAAAGCCTACGTCACATTGACGGCATCTACATTCCAGCACTATTTGTGGAGCATGATGGCAAACTCAAACCTAGATTTGATGATTATACAAAGGCCACAAGGAGAATTGTAACAGACTTAAATAATGCAGATTATCCAGTTAAACAAGCCGTGCCCATTGGAGCAATTCATAATAGACTTGCCTTGGAAATTGCGCGCGGTTGCACAAGAGGTTGCCGCTTTTGTCATGCCGGTATGGTTTATAGACCTGTGCGTGAGCGCTCCTTAAATAATTTACAAAACTTGCTTGAAAAATGCTTAAATGATACAGGTTTTGACGAAGTTTCTTACCTTTCATTGAGCACTGGTGATTTTTCAGCCTTGAAAAACCTTTTTATGAGCACCATGGATCGATGTTCCAAGGAACAAATTTCTGTTTCACTACCTTCTTTAAGAGTTGGATCCATTGATGATAGCATTATGCAAAGAGTGGCTGGTATTCGTAGAACTGGAGCAACTTTAGCCCCAGAGGCTGGCAGTCAACGACTAAGAGATGTTATAAACAAAGGCATCACAGAGGATGAACTCATCTTGCATGTTCACAAACTCATTGAACATGGCTGGCAGCAAGTTAAACTTTACTTTATGATTGGACTACCCACAGAAAGCTATGCCGACCTTGACGCCATTATTGATATATGCTGCAAGGTTAGAGATGCCGCAGGACGTGGAGCTCCTCGACTTCAAGTGACTGCCGCCATATCCCCCTTTGTGCCAAAACCATTTACACCCTTCCAATGGGATGCCCAAATTAGCCTTGAAGAAATGCAAAACCGAATTCAATATTTGCGTGAGGCATTTAAGAGCCAAAAATGTTTGAAAATGCGCTGGCATGAACCAGCAATGAGCCACTTGGAGGGAATTTTATCTCGTGGTGATCGCCGCTTGGCAGATGTTGTGGAAAAGGCATACTTAAAGGGTGGTATTTTTGCATCTTGGGTGGAAGGTTTTGCCCTTGAGCCATGGTATGAGGCCCTAGAAGAATGTGGATTCACAGCTGATGAATACATTGGCTCACGACCAATGGATGATACACTAGCTTGGGACCATTTGGAAGTTGGCATTGATGCTGCCTATTTAAAACGTGAGCGTGAAAAAGCCCAATATGAAAAAACAACACCTGACTGCCGCTATAATGCCTGCCAAGTATGTGGAGTTTGTGATACCAAGGCCCAAAAATCAAGACTTACAAGCAAATACCAACAAGGCATTGCCAATATCTTAAATTTAGCACAGCGTGATCAAGAGGCTCACAAGGCCAATTATGACGATGAAGGAAAACTCATACGCCCAACCCCACAAAGTGGCAAGGCAAAGCCGCCGTCCATTGCAGCAGAGCTCACAGTAAAAGCCGTTGAATATAGAGTTTGGCACACCAGAGAAGAAAAAGCAGTTTTTTTAAGCCAGCTTGAGTTGCAAGCCATACTTGAGCGTTCCCTTAGGCGAGCAAAAATTCCCATGACCTTTTCACAAGGTTTTCACCCCCTACCATTGTTATCATTTGGTCGGGCTTTACCTGTGGGCGTTGGAAGCAAGGCAGAATGGTTTGCCATAACCTTGCGCGAAATATTATCACCACAAAGAGTTAAAGAGTTGCTTAATAAACATCTACCCCAAGGCATGAACATTATTGATGTTCAACATGTTAGTAAGGGTGAGCGCACAACACAAGCCATAAACGAGCAATTTTGTTTGCATTATATTGGCCCAGATGAGAACAAAGATAATTTTATTAATGCATGGAAAACCTTTGAACAAAAGCAAAGCTTTGAGTGGACAAGGGAAACAAAAAAAGGCCCTCGCACCAACGATTTACGCGCAATTGTAAGTCAAATTGATATTGGCAGCAAGAGCATCTCCTTTACAAGTGATTGGGAAAAGGGCTATATTTCCCCATTAACTTTGTCAAGAGCCGTGCTTGGCGATATGTGCTTAAGCCATATATACTTAGAAAAAACTGCTCAGACATTTGCAGATTGTACTACATACCCCAAAATGGTGAAATAATGGCCTCAAAAACTGTTTTTATTGAAGATTTGCCCTTCTCAGCTCGCATAAAATCATTAGCCGATGATGAGCTTTTAGATATTTGGGAAGAAACCCAAGAACTTGAGCGCATTTTGCGTGAAGAATGGAACGCAGAGCTGGAGCTTGCCCCAGAATATGAAAAGTTAATTATCCAAGAATTACAACTGCGTATTAGTAAAAAAATCCTTACAGCCTAACCTAGCTTATACGCATTAGGCAAAAATATTTTCCACATCCTTAATCCAAGCTTCCAAAATATTTAATTCATTTTTAATAACAACACCTTGCTTTTCCAAACCCTCATATGCGCTGAATAAGTTGGCGGTTATACTATCAGTGGATTTTATATTTTCTTCTACTATATCAATAACTTTTTGTGATTGTATGTAACAAGGTAATTCTGACTCAAAATCCAGCATATAGTCATGCGCATTTCTTTCTTGAAAAACATTGGCAGTTACAAAACCTAAGCTATAGCCATAATTCCACATAATAGGTTGTGCCACAAGGCCTTTTAGGATGTCAGTAAACCTAAAAGTCACCGTAGATGGCAAGTACAGCAAGGGAAAAAGCTCGCTTTTGCAAATTGTATTTTGAGTATTAAATGGGCAAATACTGTTTTTACCTAAGACTATGGGAGCTTGCTCTTTATTAAAAATGCATGGTGTATTGTCTGTTAAACGATAAATAGCATCAACGTCTGGATCACCGTCTGCAAGGCCTTGCCAAAAACCTATTTTAGTTTTTATGGCCTTTGTCAACGTAGGTGGCTCATTTTTAATGAAATTTAGCGGCAGTCCACGAGGCCAAATATTTTGTGAAGTAAAATATTTATAGATATTTACAAAACCGCTGTTTTCTGGAACTTCTAAAAAATCACCTTCAAACTCAGGAAAACCCCAGTCATTAAAAGGAATATTATCATCATCAGTATCAACAATCAATTCTGCACCATTTTGCATGGCAAAAAGATAACCTAGCATTTTTCTGCTATAGTGGTTAAAAGGCAATACAGATTCGATGGCAAAGCCCAAACTATCACCTACTGAAATAAATTTAACATTTTCACATTGATAGCTCTTGGGAGATTTTTTATCCCCCACCACAATGAGCTCATAGTCGCTATAACTTGCAAAAAGCTTTACTGCCTTTGTTGGCTCAAAAATACTTGTTATTACAATGGATTTTTTCATACAAGCTAATCCTTCCACTTGGACAATTTCACAGGATGAAAAATAAAATCATCATCAGCACAAGAGCTTGCAAGCTTTTTCAAAGAAGCTTCATGGGACCTTCTAAACTCATAGCTTTTTTTATTATCCCAAATTATGTGTGATTTCAAAGTAATATCATTGTTTGTTATGATTTTATCAGCACAAAGCACCATGGCAGTTGGTATGGCAACCTCTGCAAACACATTCATTGCTGCAAACATGCCAAGTATATGCGTAAAATCCTCAAGCATTTTTTGAGGAATAATAAAAAAATCTGAATAACCGCGCACTAAGGGGTAAACATAGTTTCTTGTCTGAAAATCATTTTTTATTTTTGTTATTATTTCATCAGCTTGAGAATGGAATATGGGATAAAAGTCAGAACAGTAATAATTATTCATATTTATACCCAAAAACTTTTTAAATTGAGTAAAACCTTCTTTAGTAATGAGCGGTGGTGCAATTTTATGTTTTTCAAAGCAAGACATGGCATTGTCATATGAAGGTAAAAAATTCTCATATTCGCAGGCAGGATTATCAAGCAAGGAACGATATACGGATATTGCCCAAGGCCAAGACTTAAAAAGATCGTAGGACAAGCTTTGCATATCACTTATATATGCAGTATTATTATCCATTCCAATTTTATCAATTAAATTATTTTCATTAAACTTAGTATTCAAAAATATATCATCTGCCATAAAGCAATAGTGAGTTGCCTTATCATCTTTGTAGCTTGTGAAACCTTGGCGAATATAGTCCTGAAATAAGTAGGACGTGCCGTAAATTTTGATTACGTTTTCTTTATTGCCCATATAAAAAGGCATGAGGTGGTATATTTTATGAAAACGGCTAGCATAAAGCTTTTCAAGGCGTTCGACGTTTAATTCATAATTATGATTATAAATTATTACCAAAATTATTTTCATTGAGAATTTTCTTAACTACCTTGCTGAGCACCAGCACCGCTCGGCATAAAGTTTTTCAAATCGCGTGACATTTCAAAGGTGCTAAGCTCAGTGCTTGCCGCGGCAGCGAAGGGAGAATTGGCATAATTATTTACTATAATTTCAAGTAATAATCGCGCACGCTCATCATTACCCAACTTTCGGTAAAGTCTAGCTTCGCGGAAACGCAAGCCAGGGTATTCTGGCGAGTTTTCAGGTACAAACTCACTATATTTTTCAACCCACTCCAATGCTTCTGGAATACGGTTAGAAACCTCAGTAATATCCATCAAAGCACCAATTGCCTCTTTAACTCTTTCAGCATCAGCACGGTCTGAGCGTTCTTGTTGTAAAGTTTGAAATAGTTCTAATGTTTTAACATTATAAGAATAGGCTTGTCTTATATCTTGACGTTGCTCTGCGTCCTTGGCTAGAAAGTATGTTGCATATGCACGTTGATAGAGTTGGATTATGTCATTTTCCGCAAGTTCTTTCCACAAACTCAACGCTCTATCATGTAAACCTAAATTTTCAGCAGAAAGAGCGAGCGCGTAGTCTAGTTGCCCACGCATAGCTTGCGGCATGGTCCAATCTTTTACCAATTCTCCAAGGTCAAGCATTCCATTCCAATTGCCACTTTCCAAATATTTATTAAAGTATAGTGCAAATGTTGCTTCACTATAGCGTGGATCCATGGGTGTTTTCAAAAATTCAGCTAACATTTCCATGGCTTTTTCATCTTCACCACGCTCAATATAACCACGCCCAAGGGCATTGCGCATTTCTGGGTCAATGGGGCCGTAACGTTCACGCACTAAGGGGAAGCCATTCCACAAAATTAGCACTCGACCAAAATTTTCTTCTGCCAATGAGTTTTTAAGGTCTGCCATAAATCCGCGCATGATAATGTCTTTTGCTAGTTCTACATCAACATTTTCAGGATATAAGTCAATAAAATCAGCGGCACTACCCATAGCATCTGTATATTCTTTGTTCCACAATTGCCACATGGCATATTTTAAGCCAGCAGTAATACTGCGTTTATCATCTGGGCGATTTTTTTGTAATGTTTTATAAACAACCTGTGGAAGTGGAGTACCAGGATTTTCAAAAACAGCAAACATCTCTGCTATATTTATAGGTGCATCATAAATACCCTTTTCTGAGCGACGCAAATAAGCAAGAGCCGCTGCGTCAGAGTCTGGAAAACGGGCTTCAATTTCACCAAAAACCTCTAGTGCAGCCTTTGGACGACCTGTTTCAAAATATAAATCGCCTATATTTGCAAGCACGTCTGCACTTCTAGGGTGAGTTGGCTCTAAGTTGTATAAAAGCCAATAACGGCGCATGGCTTCTTCTTTATTGCCCAAATTATATGCTATTTCAGCTAAATAATTAACATAACTTGGGTTTTCAACATAATATCTAGCCCAGCGCATTTCTGCAAAGTCTGCAAATACTTTAGCTTCTTGATAGTTTTTAAGTCTGGTTAATGATTTTACCAATGAAGTTGTGGCTTCATCCAAGGAAGATGCATCAGGATATTCTTGAACAATAACTCGGAAATTCTTTTCAGCTTCAGCATAAAGTCCTTTCTTATAAAGACCTTCACCTAGTTGATAAAAAGCCGTAGGAATATTCCCATCATAAGGAAAACGCCTTTTTAAAGCCTTAAAATATCCTTCTGCTTCTGCAAAGTTGCCAACGCCTAAATTTACAAGCCCCAAACGATATAATGCATCTGGCACTCGGCTTGAGCGCAAGTTAACATTCATGGCCTCACTTGTGGCATTACTTATGGGCTCAAAACCTTCAAGCGGTTTACCTTCATATACTTCAAATAAAGAATCACTCAAGTTATAGAGCACTTGCTCACGCATTAGCGTGGTTAGGTTAGGTATTGACCTCAACTTTTCAAGTATAGGTACAGCCTCGGCATATTTTGAAGCAAACATAAGCTCCTCAGCCTTGGCAAATAGCTCTTCTGGTACAGGTGGCTTTTCCACCACATTACCTTCTTCATCCATATATACAACTGGACGTGGTTCTTCCACTTCTACTTCAGCAGGATCAACAGGCGGTTTACCCTCAGTATTAACGCTCTGTCGCATGTTGGCACTTGTATTATCCGCTGTGTTTTGTGATGCATCTTCACTGGTATTTACATCAGTTTGAACAGCGCCCTGCTCAGAAAGAGGTTTAGCAATGGGAGCACTCACAGATGTTTTTGTAGTTGTTTGCTCCTCAGAAGCTTCTTTAGTAGTTTGAGTATCTGCTTTTTGTGTTGTTGGTTCAGGCCTGATAGCTAAAGATGTACTTAAACCTTCACTCTCAGGCCAATATTCTGGACCCAAGGTATTAATACTACCCACAACTTCTTGAGCACCAACAACCCTACCCCGTGCAGAATCTGTTGCGGGAGAGACATCTTCTTGAGCATTTTCTTGCTGACTTTGATTTGTTGGAATTTCAATAACTTGACCCGTAACTGGCGGTACTGAAACTTCATTAGGATTGGCCGCAGCCACTAAAATTGGCTCAGCACCTTCTAAAATAGCGACTTCCGCTGCTTTAACAATTGCATCAACATCAAGCTTGGATGCTCCATTATCAGCACGCAAGGTACCATTGGCATCTTGCAATGGTAATTCAGTATTTTTGGCAGTGGGTGAAATTTCTTTGACAAAACGAGTATTATTTCCTTCTGGTGGCATGGAAGGAACTTGCATTGCTTTGTTATTCATCTCCACATCTTGGCTTGCTGGAGAATTGTTTATAAGCTCACGCTTATCTAGGTTTTCTGACTTAACAACTGGATTTACAGCAGGCAATATGGCAGGAGCTATTTGAGCTGGTGCTGCATTTATTTCTGGTAAGGCATTTTCTTGAACTGGCTTTGGTGCTGTACCAACAGGGGCAAGCTTGCCGTCTGCTTGCCAACGTGCACCAAGTGGATCAGGGAAAATATCAACAATTATCTGCCTTGGTGAAGGTTGTTGTACCATGTAACCAAAAGCAGAATTTTGTAACTGCAAGGTAATACCTTGATTACCCATACTTACACCAATGGCAAGCTTTCCAGCCTCTGGTGATTTACCATCTAATATCAAAGGCTCATTACTACTAAATGGCAACAATATGGAATGCAAGCCGCTACGCTTGGCTTGAAAGGAGTTTTGAGCTTCGTCTAAACTAATTATAATGCGCTCATTATTACCTTTGCTTTGCCACTGCCAAGTGGCAGCAATACCAGGCAAAGACCAAGAAAGCACAAGCGCTATACTAAGAAGTGTCAAAAACACCATATGAAACCGACTAGCGGCAAGACAATTTTTTAGCATCGCTAATATCATTGCAAAAATTATTCCAAGCATCTAAGCTAAGTGTGTTAATGACCTTTCTTTTTTAACTTCTCAATAAGAGTGGTGCGTTTAATTTTTAATAGTTCAGCCGCTTGGTTTTTCACCCCATCACTCTTGGCTAAGGCTTCTTCAAGCAAACGGTCTTCAATACTATCTAAAAACTCCTTAAGTCCCATATTATAATTATCAAGGTCTTGCAGGTTAGGCCACACAAAGCCCTGATTACCAATGCGTTCGGTTGAAACATTAGCAACACTTGCAACGTTAGCACTAGGGGCAATATTTTCCCCACGCTCAGCCACTTGGCATACATTTTCAACTTCTGGTAAATCTTCAAGCGGTCCCACAGCATCAAGTATTTTTTGCGGCAAGTCTTCCACTTCAACAATACTACCATCAACTAATATGCTAAGCCGCTCCATGAAATTTTCTAATTCACGCACATTGCCCGGCCAAGGATAGGCTGTTAAAATACGAGCCGCCATGGGCGAAAGTTGTATGACTTCTCTCTTTTTCTTCTTACAAAAATTTTCCAGAAAATACTTAACAAGCAAAAGAACGTCACCACCACGCTCACGCAATGGTGGTAAATGCAAAGGAATAACATTTAATCTGTAATATAAATCTTCACGAAAGCGACCCAAAGCTACTTCTTGCTCAAGGTCACGGTTGGTGGCGGCAATTATACGCACATCTACTTTTTTTACACCAGAACCACCAACTCTTTCAATTTCCTTCTCTTGCAAAACTCGTAAAATTTTTACTTGCAGGCTTAAATCCATCTCTCCAATTTCATCAAGAAAAACAGTACCACCATCACCAAGTTCAAAACGTCCAGGTCGAGAACGTATGGCATGGGTAAAAGCACCCTTTTCATGCCCAAAAAGTTCAGACTCCAAAAGCTCTTTAGGTATTGCACCGCAATTTATTGGCACAAAGGGCTTGGCTGCACGCTCACTATTGGAATGTAATGCACGCACCAAAAGCTCCTTACCTGTACCAGACTCACCAGTCACAAGCACTGTACTCTCAGTTGGTGCAACCTTCATAAGTATACGGAACACTTCAGCCAAAGTTGTACTTTGACCAATAATACCACTATCTTGCCATTCCATGTAAATCTCCCAGCAGCAAATTCATGCACATACATCAAAATTAACTGCTACATTACTTTATGAACTTCTATAATTTCATTAACACTCTACGTGAAAAAAATTAAAAAATAAAAATTCATAAATTTATTTTGCTTACAACACTGTCAATACACTGACACTCAAAAAAAATCCAGTAAAATATTCATTTTAAGCCACAAAAAAATAAATTTGTTCATTTTTTAAATTAAAAAAAAACCTCGTAGCAAGTACGAGGTTTGAATTTACATGTAAAAACAACAATTTAGTGCATAGCTGCAAAATAAGCCGTCTTAATAAAACAAATTAATATTATTCAAAATTGCGCATGGCTTCAACAGAAACCACAAGCACTTTTTTTAATTCTTCAATTGCTGGTTCAACGCCAGATTTTTCTTTAATAGCCTCTTCAAGAACTCTTCCAGCTTCGGCTAAAGCTTCTACGCCAAGGTTTGCAGCAGTGCCTTTAATGGTATGAGCTTGCATTTGCGCATCATCCATATTTCCATCAGCCACAGCTTGAGCAATTTTTTCTGGTGCATTAACTAAACTATCGGAAAAACGTATAAGCAATTTAGTATAAAGTCCCCGGTTATTAACAACTCGCGCCACACCATCTTGCCAGTTTAATATTTCAAAAGACATATATCCCTCCGCTAAAACAATAAAAAATATCTTTGTAAAATGTAATTGATTTTATATAAATGTCAAAATAAATTTAATAATAAATATCATATTATCTTACTAAACTATGAATATAACCTTTCTTCAGAAACCATGGTAATATTATGCTTATTTAACACTTCAATGGCTTTTTCTGTGTCATCAAAGCGGAAAATCATGGTGGCATTACTGGTGTCTTTTTGTACAAAGGCGTACATATATTCAACATTTATTGAATATTCAGAAAATAAACTTAGTATGGCATGAAGACCACCAGGTTTGTCTTCCACCTCAACAGCAACAACCGAAGTATGTCTTATGGTAAAACCATTATCTTTAAGAACTTCTCTTGCTTTTGTATAATCACTTACTATAATTCTCAAAATACCAAAATCAGAAGTGTCTGCCAAAGAAAGGGCGCGTAGGCTAATTCCAGCATCACTCAAAGTGCGTGTGACTTCTGCAAGTCTACCTGCTTTATTTTCAAGAAAAATAGATATTTGCTCGGCTATCATAATAGACTCCTAAAAACACTAGTAAAGTTGTCAACGATTACTTAGAGTTGGTATCGGTTGGTTGTTTATCCTTGGGTGTAATGTCCACCTCATCTGGCTCTGTTGAGGATCTTTTAAAATTACGAATAGCCCGACCAAGTCCATTGCCTATTTCTGGCAATTTATTCGCACCAAATACTACCAATGCCACCACAAGCAGCACCAATATTTCTTGTGTTCCAATACCAAACATATAGCCTCCATAATCTATAGCCTTGCAAATAAAACAAAGCCTCAAGTAACTAAGTTACTACAGTCTGATGACAAACCCCACTTCGTGGGTTTTGTGCCGCCAACGCAAGCAAAGCTTGCGGGCAGTAAGGCCGAAAATCAATCGTTTAACGTTACAAGTTAATTGCACCTACTCTTGATTTATCGGTCGTGCTGACTTTGCCAACACTCTCAAGTAACTAAGTTACTATACGCTTGACTAAGCATAAGGTCAAGGACTGCTTAACATACGCCTAAAAATTATCATTTTATAATCATATTTTTTTCATTATTTATTAATAAAAACAAAATCTTATGAAATTAAATATTTTGTTTTATAAAATTTAATAATATAATAGCATCTGAAACATTGCGTCATTTTGCATCTATGTTTATACTTCTGTCAGCATTTATGAAGGAGTATTAAATGGATTGTCAAATACCACCGATTTACCTACCCATATTGCGTAAAGAAAATGTGGTTAAACCTTCGAAAAAATTGCCTGAAGCATTATACATTTGGCCTGGCTTTGAAAATATTCCTAATGGATATTGGCAGCCAAACCATTATCCTTTTGCGCCAAAACTTGCCAAAGCTTGTTTTGATGATTTATGCAACATGAGTGAGGCAGCTCTTTTTGGCATGCCCATACATTCACTAATTGGTGGGCAAGACGAAAAAAATGAAGTAAAAAACATTGAAGAGCGTGACCAACTTGCCCATTTTGCAAACACTGGTGAAAAGCAAGAAAACTCTGCTGCAAATGACCTTCACACTTTACAAGCTGCTCAAAAAATTATCCTTTGGGCTTGGCTTTTGGAAGAACGCCATTATGAAATAAATGACCTTACAAGCACTTACGCGAAAAGCATGCAAGGATTTGCAAATGCACTAGGTGTTGAGCAAGATGAAGATTTTGGCCATATTGGACACATTGAAACAAGCCTTGATGCAAGTGATGCACCATTGCCACCTTGGAAAATAGTTTTAGAAAATGTTGCTGTTTTTTTACCTGAAAATTGTAGCATAGTTGTAAACCATGAAGATATGGCTGCGCATATTTTGGATATTTGCCATGATACTAAGGCAAATTCCAAAGGCATGATAGAATGCCACACAGACATTGGGCACATCTTAAATAAGAATGAACGTCAAAAACAAGCATGTCCTTGGCTACAAAACAAATTAAACTTTATTATTTTGGAGAAAATATAATGCAATCTCACCCTCCCATGCCCACAAAACTTTCTGGAGTAATTTTTGATTGTGATGGCGTTATATTAAACTCACGTTCAGCAAATAAATTATATTATAATAAAGTATTAGAAGCTCTTGGCTTGCCACCGCAAACGCCTGAGCAAGAGGCTTTTACTTTTATGTCAACTGTGCGTGGTGCTTTTGAGTATCTTATCCCAAAGCACTTGTACGGAGAGCTTGAAAAAGTATACAAAACTGTGGTAAACTATCAACGTGACATTTTGCCACACATTGAACTTGAAGATAATTTCCTAGATTTTATAACTTTTCTTAAAGAGCATAATATTAAAATGGCTGTGCATACTAATAGATATGACGGTATGCAAGCTGTGCTTGATACATTTAAACTGCATGGGTTTTTTGACCCTGTAATTACTGCGGCAGATGCCACACCAAAACCTGCACCTGATGGAATTTTTAAAATTATTGAGCAATGGCAAGTGCCATCCAACAATGTTTTTTTTGTAGGTGACAGCTTAAATGACCAACAAGCTGCCCTTGCTGGGCAGATGGCATTTGTGGCTTATAAGGATGAAACCCTTGCTGCAAGCCTAAATGTGGATTCTTTTTCCACCTTGAAAAAACTCTTGAATGATAAATACATTTGATTATAATATATTAACAAAAACATTTTGAGGTAATTTTATGATTGTACTTGCTAACACCCTTAGTGCTATAGCCATAGTGCTCGGAAGTCTTTTGAAAATTTATTTTTGGGTAGTTTTAATTTCTGCCATCCTTTCTTGGGTGCGCCCTGACCCTTACAACCCCATTGTACGCACTTTGCGCACACTTACTGAACCTGTTTACTATCGTATACGAAAAGTGTTGCCTTTTACTTATACAAGTGGCATAGACTTCTCTCCAATTATTGTTTTGCTAGCCATTGAGCTGGTGGACAGAATTGTGGTTAATTCATTGCTTGAATACGCTCAAACTTTGAGCTAAACGAGCATTTTTTGGTGTATGATTTTAAGCTTTGCGCTTAAAAAATGAACATAAACAAAGCATTAAGCATCATGGCTAATGCAAAAACCTCTAACATAGGAGAGTTCTGATGGAAAACCAAGACAGAGAATTACTCGAACAACTAGCACAAAAAGATCCAGAGCTCAAAGAATTATGGGATGAGCATCTTCTATATTCTAAGCAAGTTAGTAAACTTGAAGGAAAAAGCTTTCGCACTCCCACAGAAGAACAAACCCTAAAGCAGCTCAAAAAGCAAAAACTTGAAGGCAAAACTCGTCTTGTGGAGTTGCTTGAGCAGCATAAGGCAGGAGAAAAATAAAAATGAAGATGACTGGTGCACAGATTTTGCTTGAAACGCTAAAGCGTGAAGGTGTCGATGTTTTCTTCGGCTACCCTGGTGGTGCTGTTATTGATATTTATGATGAAATACCACGCCACCCTGAACTACGTCACGTTTTAGTCCGTCACGAACAAGCCGCTGTGCACGCAGCAGATGGCTATGCTCGTGCTTCTGGTAAGGTAGGAACTTGTCTAGTAACATCTGGACCTGGTGCTACCAATACCGTCACGGGCATAGCTACCGCATATTGCGACTCCATCCCCCTAGTGGTTATTAGTGGGCAAGTTCCAACACCATTAATTGGCAACGACGCCTTTCAAGAGGTTGATATTGTTGGCATTACTCGCCCATGCACCAAGCACAATTTCTTGGTTAAAGATATTACAAAGCTTACAACCATTTTGCGTCAAGCTTTCTACCTTGCTCGTTCTGGTCGTCCTGGTCCTGTGCTTGTGGACTTGCCAAAGGACGTAATGCAGGCTAGCACAAATTTTGTGTGGCCTGAAAAAATCCAAATGCGTAGCTATAATCCAACATACAAGCCAAATCTTAATCAACTACGCCGTGCCAGTGATGAACTTGAAAAAGCAAAAAAACCTTTGCTACTCATAGGTGGTGGAGTTATAAATTCCAACGCCTCACCAACACTTAAGCAATTGGCAGAGCATTATCACATTCCCATTGCCTCAACCTTAATGGGCCTTGGCGGCTTTCCAAGCACTAGCGAACTTTGGCTTGGCATGGTGGGCATGCATGGTTGCTATGCAGCAAATATGGCTATAAATAACTGTGATTTACTCATGGCAGTGGGAGCTCGCTTTGATGACCGTGTAACTGGTCGAATTTCAGCTTTTGCTCCCAATGCGCGTGTGGTTCATATTGATATTGACCCCACCTCCATTCGTAAAAATGTTAATGTGCATGTGCCTGTTGTGGGTGACTGCAATGAAGCCCTTGAAGGCATTTTGTCCATATTATCTAAAGATAAACAAGAAAAAGAGTGGAAAAGTATTCACAGCCCTTGGGTTAAGCAATTACAAGAATGGAATAAAGAACGTCCCTTTGGCTACTGTGCTTCAAAGGGTGAAATTAGGCCACAAGCTGTTATTGAAACCTTGCATCGCTTAAGCAAGGGCAAGGCCATCATTGCAACAGAAGTTGGCCAAAACCAAATGTGGGCAGCCCAATTCTACGGTTTTGATAAACCTCGCACCCTGCTCACCTCTGGTGGGCTTGGCACCATGGGTTATGGTTTTCCAGCAGCCATTGGGGCGCAATTTGCTTTCCCCGATAGCCTTGTTATCAACGTGGCTGGCGATGGCTCCATTCAAATGAATATTCAAGAGCTTGCCACAGCAGTTGAAAATAAACTACCTGTAAAAATAATTATCTTAAATAACTACAACTTAGGCATGGTTCGCCAATGGCAAGAGCTGTTTTATAATAAAAATTACAGCTTTACTAATATGGAAGCCCAGCCTGATTTTGTTAAACTTGCCGAAGCTTATGGTGCAGAAGGTTACCGCATATCCAAAGCATCTGAAATGGAAGCAACACTTGAAAAGGCCCTATCCTCACCAAATACTGTTATCGTTGACGTAGTGGTTGAGCGTGAAGAAAATGTTTGTCCCATTGTTCCAGCAGGCGCTGCCTTGGACGAAATGCTTTTGGTATAGGAGAGCCTACAATGCAACATGTTTTATCGGTACTAGTAGAAAATGAACCTGGTGTATTGTCCCGTGTGGCAGGGCTTTTTAGTGGTAGAGGATTTAACATCGAATCACTAAACGTTGCCCCCACCTTTGAGCAAGGTGTGTCACATATGACCATTACCACCAGCGGTGATGCTCAAATTATCGAGCAAATAATCAAGCAATTACATAAACTTATAACTGTAATTAAGGTTGTTGACTTCTCTGAACATAGCGCAGTTGAGCGTGAAATGATGCTCATTAAAGTTCATGCCGAAGGCGACAATAGAGGCGAAATTCTGCGCACTGTGGAAATATTTCGCTGCCGTGTTATGGACGTTGGCATTAATGAAATGACCATTGAAGCAACAGGAAATCAAGAAAAATTACAAGCTATTATAAATTTATTCCAACGTTTTGGTATTAAAGAGATTGCCCGTACAGGTACAGTTTCCATGCGCCGCTCCATGCGTTCAGAATAACATATTAAAAAGCTTTATAACTTTAACCTTTAGCCACATCGATTTAAGGATTACTCATGAAAGTGTATTATGAAAAGGACGCTAACTTAGCTTTATTAAAAGACAAAACCGTTGCCATTATTGGTTATGGCAGCCAAGGACATGCCCACGCCCAAAACCTTCGTGACTCTGGTGTTAAAGTCATAGTTGGTCAGCGTCCAGGTGGTGCAAACTTTGACCTTGCAAAAGAACATGGTTTTGAGCCAGTATCTGCCGCTGAAGCTGCAAAAAATGCTGACTTTATTATGATTTTGCTACCTGACCAAGTGCAAGCACAAGTTTATGAACAAGACATTAAACCACATTTAAACTCAAGCAAGGCGCTGCTTTTTGCCCATGGCTTTAATATTCACTTTGGCCAAATTGAACCACCAAAGGATGTGGATGTTTTCCTAATTGCACCCAAAGGCCCAGGCCACTTAGTGCGCCGCACCTTTACAGAAGGTGGCGGAGTCCCTTGCCTTGTGGCTATTCACCAAGACGCTAGCGGAAAATCCCTCGAAAAAGCACTTGCTTACGCAGCAGGAGTTGGTGGTGCTCGCTCAGGTGTTATTGAGACCACCTTCCGTGAAGAAACTGAAACCGACCTCTTTGGTGAACAAGCAGTTTTATGTGGTGGACTTTCTGCCCTAGTTAAAGCTGGTTATGAAACATTAGTTGAAGCTGGATATCAACCAGAAATGGCCTATTTTGAATGCCTACATGAAGTTAAGCTCATTGTTGACCTTATGTATGAAGGCGGCCTTGCGCGTATGCGCTATTCCATTAGCGATACAGCAGAATATGGCGACTATGTAACAGGACCACGCATCATCACCGCAGAAACTAAAAAAGAAATGAAACGCGTACTTACAGATATTCAAACTGGCCGTTTTGCTCGTGACTTCATACTTGAAGCTCGTGCAGGCTACCCCATGTTCAAATCCACCCGTAGACTTGAAGCTGAACACAGCATTGAGCAAGTGGGCGGTCGTTTGCGTGAAATGATGCCTTGGCTCAAGAAAAATTAATTTGCATTTAATTGCCCCTCTGCTTGCAGGGGGGCACAGACAATGGAGTACTCATGCCTATAGAATGCTTTAGTATTGGACCACTTGAAACAAATTGTTACCTTATACATAAGGATGGGTCTGCCATTGTTGTTGATCCAGGCGGAAACCCAAAGCCTGTTATGGAATTTCTAACACAAAACCAACTAGAGCTTGTGGGCATTTGCCTAACTCATCTACATTTTGACCACCTGTATGGTGTTTATGACTTGCAAGAAGCAACTAATGCACCCATTTACTCACCACCAGAAGATGCATTCTTACTACAAAGCGAAGCTGGCAAAGGCGGCATGTGGGGCTTTCCTAAAGTTAAACAATTTGAAGCCTCACCCCTAAATGCTGGAAAATACACCCTTGGCCCGCTTAACTTCACTGCACTACATACACCAGGGCATACGCCTGGCAGTATGTCACTATATTTCCCTGAATTTAATGCTGTTTTTAGTGGCGATGTGCTCTTCTATCGAGCCATAGGACGCTCAGACCTACCTGGAGGTGACCACAGCACTTTAATTGACGCCATTCAGCGTGAATTGTTCACCCTTCCGCCAGAAACCACGGTCTACCCTGGGCACGGTCCAAAAAGCTCCATAGATGATGAAAAAAACAATAACCCATACTGTGGCTCATTTGTGAGGTAATTATGTCTACTCCCCCCATTCGTGTGTTAGCGTGTAGTCCACGCGCCAAAGGAAATTCAGACTTCATGGTGCACAACTTTGTGCAAGGTGTACGCAGCGCAGGCGGAGAAGTTGAAATAACTTTCTTGCGTGAGCACAATCTACTACCCTGTACTGTCTGTCACTCTTGCTTTGATGACCCAAAAAGCAGATGCATACTTGATGATCGCGATGACACAGCCAAGATATTTAAACAAATTCAAGATGCTCCACTTGTGTTCGTTGCAGTGCCTATCTTCTTCTACCATATGCCAGGGCAATTTAAAGCCTTCATTGACCGTGCCCAATGTTATTGGGCTAAGAGAGATAAACTCCTTAAATCTGGTAAATTTGTACCAAACCCCAATCCAAAACCGGCACTTGCTGGTCTTGTTGCCGCAAGAACCCGTGGTGATAAACTCTTTGAGGGTAGTATTTTAACTCTTCAGTATTTCTTTGATATGTTTGACATAAGAATTGAAGAAACTTGCCAAATGTCAGGCTACGATCAGCCAGATGACTTGGCAGCAGATGGCGTTGCCTGCTCACGCTTATTTGAGCTTGGAGCAAAAGCTCAAGCCATGGTTATTGAAAACTGTGGTCGCCAGTCTTAATGCTCACAAAATTCAATAATTTTACAGCCGCATTTTGGTCTTCCATATGCGGCTGTTTTTTTGCTGATAAACGTTGCCTTGCTTGCCATATCCCCTTTATTCCACATGAACATGATTTCCTTTGCCAAAAATGCCAATTACATATTGAATATAAACAAGAACCTGTATGTAAACTTTGTGGACATAGATTATTTACCAATGCCGAAGCTTGCATTGAATGCATCAGCAATCCACCACCTTGGGATGCACTAAGTCATTATGGGCAATATAATGAACTGCTAAAACATATAATATTAAAGTATAAATTTTCAGCAGATTTATCCATGATTCCCCTACTTAATCACTACTTGGTCATTGCCTGCCAAGATTTACCACCTTGTGACATAATCATACCCATGCCACGGCATGAGAAACGCCTTGTATCAGAAGGCTTTAACCATGTACTAGAGCTTGGTAAATTACTTACAAAAGAACTACATATCCCTCTATTACATAAGGCACTTATACGCACACGCTATACACCGCCGCAAAGTAGCCTAAATGCCAAACAGCGCAAAAATAATCCGCAAAAAAGCTTCATGTCTTCCCAGGTTGAAGGTAAAAATGTCTTGCTAATTGATGACATTATAACCACTGGCTCAACCCTTCGCCATGCTTGTCTTAGCCTTCGAGAAGGTGGAGCAAAGCACATCTATGTGGCCATAATTGCTAGAGTTGATAAGTAATTTATCTTAACTCTTTATAAGAAAAACTTTCACCAACGCCAGATTTTACCATTATTCCTCAAACTCCCCATCCCCTTCAAAACGCATTAATTGTAAGAATATTCTTGTAACAATCTATACATTTTTGTAAGCTGTATTATATTTGTTTTACGAATAACGTTTACGAGGTACATATGAAAAATATTTTTGATGCAGTAAAAAGTGGAAACCTTGGAGATATAGGTTCAAACCTTAATTCTGCCATGGGTGGCGCTGGTGCAACAGTGCAAAATGTAGCTGGAAATTTAGGCGGTGTTGGCGGTCTGCTTGGCTCTGCCGCCGTTGGTGGGCTCATGGGTGCACTATTCACTGGTAAAAAAACCAAGAAAATTGCAAAAAAAGCAGTTATTGTTGGTGGAACAGCCGCAGCTGGCGCACTTGCTTGGAGTTTTTACCAAAAATGGTCACAAAATAAAGCTGGAGCACAGCCTGCCCAAACTAATCAAACAGTAACGCAAGTGACACAAGCCCCACAAGCAACTCAATGCCAGCAAGCAACTTTGCCAGCAGCAGAAAATACCGCCATTGTTTTACTTGAGGCCATGGTATTTGCCGCTCGTGCTGACGGGCATATTGATGATGAAGAAAAGCAAAATATCCACAACGCAGCTCAGGCGCTATTTCCCAATCAAGAAATTGTGAGCTTGCTGGATAATATGCTACAAAAGCCCATTGATCCCAATGCCCTTGCTGCTAGGATACAAAGCAAAGAAGAAGCAAACGACCTCTACCGCCTGTCCTGCGTGGTAGTTGATATTGACTCATATATGGAGCGCAGCTACCTTGACGGACTTGCCAAAGCCCTAAACCTAAGCGATGCTGAAAAGTTTGCTCTTGAGCAAGAAGCCCTCGCCGCAAGAGCTAATATGTAGCAATATTAATTCGTTAATACAGCTACAGCTTTTGCCATATTATAAGCATCTACTAAAATAATAATATCTTCTGGGGGATAACCTTTGTTCACACAAAGTTATTCCCCAGACTTGCTTTGTTCTTCATTTAAGGCTCACTCTTCACCTAATATAAACGTATCATATGCCCTTTGGGTTGGCCTTCAAAAAAATAATGGATTGCATGTTGGCATGATATATAAAAAATATTTTTTACTGTTTATCGTGCATTTAACTGACATTTGTTTGTGTAGTAACCATATTTTTAATTCTTAAAAACGCTATGTCACAAATGTTTATTGAAGCACTCCACTTTAAGTATTATTCAAAAACATCAAAAATAAGTTACTGCTTGTGTACACAATTTTCTATAGCTTTATTTAAAATTTAAATTTTAAAATATCATAGCATTTCATTGTTTTTATTATGTGATGTCCAAAATCTTTGTTAATTCATATTGACAAAGCATGACATTTTAGGTAACACGTTTTTTGAAAAAGTAACACTTAAACCTTAAGACTCGTGAAAACAGGATTGAACATGCTAAAAAATATTGCTTTTATGTCCCTTGTATTTTTATTTTTATGTCTGCCAAATGTAGGTTTGGCAGAAACAAAAAATGCATCTGATGCCATGCGCACTGTCACAGATATGCGCGGTAAGGCTGTTACTTTTCCAGCAAACCTTACAAATATAGCCACCATTGATGATGGTTTTGTTGAAGGTGTAATGACTCACCTTAAGGTTATTGATAAAGTAAAAGTCATTGGTTCTTGGGGTTTGAAGCGTGACTATAAATACACTGTTGTTGGTGCTGATGATAAAAAATACGAATATGCTGGCTTAAACACCATGAGATTTTTACATCCTTGGCTTGATGATTTAGTATGCATTAATTCACCACAGGGCAATGCCCTTAGTTTTGAAGCTCTTGCAGCTGCCAATCCTCAATTGCTTATTTTGCGTGTGGGCGATTGTACTCTTGGTGGTGAGGATAATGATGCACTTACAAAAACTGTTAACATGATAGAATCATTAAGCATACCCCTTATAGTGCTATTTTCACCTGACTATTATGGCAATAAAGGCTTAGCAAGTATGAGGCAAGAATCTTCAATAATTGGTGCTATTTTTGGTATGCAAAACAAGGCCGAAACCTTGGCGGATAAGCTTGCTGACATTGAAAATTTAGTACATGAGCGCACTAAACACATTGTTGAGGAAGACAAAAAACGTGTTTTATATCTAGGTCTTAATTCATTTACACGCAAAAGCAACGGTGCTGGCGTTACTTTTGGCGTAAATACCCCTGAATCCTATATGTTAGAAAATGTGGTTCATGCTCGAAATGTTTTTGAAGGCCTTGGAACATTTGTTCCCATAAGTGCTGAACATATTTATGCCCTTGAGCCTGACGTCATTATTTTGCCAACATATAATGGCTATCATCCACCTAAAGAACTTTATGAATCAAAGGCTTATGCGCAATTGCAAGACTTAAAAGCCATTAAAAATAAACGCATCTATGCCATGCCATGGACACCCATGAACTGTGCTAGGCGTGTGGAATACCCACTTGATATGCTAATCATTGCAAAAGCAACTTACCCTAAATTATTTGAAGATATTAACGTATATGATTATGCCTTGAAATTTTATCAAGATGTTTATCATGTTGATGAAAAAACGGCTAAAGGCTTGCGTAGCACACAGTTGCTTGATTGGATGCAAGAAATAGGTTTTTAAATGACTCGTACTCGCTGTTATTGTTGCTTATTGCTTATGTTTATTGGGCTAATGGGCATATTTTTCATATCACTTTGCATTGGTGAGTATAAACTTGCTTTAGCTGATGTTTTGCGTGTAATTAGCTCAAATATATACCCTGTATTGGGGCTTGAGGTGGTTGAGCCTGCCAAGATGCATACAACAATAATATGGAGCATACGTTTACCAAGATTGCTTTTGGCTTGTTTAGTGGGTGCTGCATTGTCTGTGGCAGGCGTTTTGTATCAAGCGTGTTTTCGTAATCCCTTGGTGGAGCCATTTATTTTGGGCGTTTCTTCAGGAGCTGCCTTTGGCGCTGCCTTGGCAATTGTTTTTCCTTTTATATTTCCACAAGTTCAACTTACAGCATTTGTATTTGCACTTTGTGCTGTGGGTGGGGCTTATGTGCTTGGCTGTGCACGAGGCGAAAGCTCGGCAGTGACTTTAGTTTTGTCTGGTATTGTGGTTGGAGCGCTCTTTTCTGCCTTTGTGGGTATTATGAAGTATGTGTCAGAAGATACACAGTTGCGCGAAATAACCTTTTGGATGATGGGTGGTATTCATCATGCAACATGGCAAGATGTTATAATAAATACTGCTGGCTTATTGCCTTGTGCTGTTATTGCATGGTTTTGGGCATGGAAGCTTAACATTCTAAGCCTTGGGGATGAAGAAGCCAGAAGCCTTGGCGTGTCCCCCAATTCCACACGAATTATTTTTCTACTTCTTGCGACCATGGCGGCATCTATTAGTGTTTCAAGTGTTGGTATTATTGCATGGGTTGGTTTAATGATACCACATGCCACAAGAATGATACTTGGCCCTGACAATCGTTTACTTGTGCTTGGGGCAATGTTAATGGGTGCAAGTTATATGCTCATTTGTGACACAATAGCAAGAACGCTTACTTCAGCAGAAATTCCCATTGGCATAATCACATCCATTGTCGGCTCACCTTACTTATTATATCTTTTGCGTCGTAAAGGGGTTGAGCTTTATGGATAATGCCAAAACATTTGCAAGTACTAATGTCGCTCTTGATGTGCGTGGGGTTTCGTTTCAATATAAGAATAAAGCTGTATTGCACGATGTTTCTTTTAGCGTTCCAAGGGGTAGTATTTGTGGTTTGCTTGGGCACAATGGTTCAGGCAAAACAACATTTTTTAAATGTTGCATGAATGTTTTGTCACCGTATACAGGGCAGATTGAAGCCAATGGCGACCTTTTGCAAAACATGCATCCAGCAAAGCTTGCCACGCGCATAGCTTATGTTCCTCAAGAATACAGACAGGTTTTTCCTTTTAGTGTGCGTGATGTGGTGGCCATGGGCAGAACACCTCATATGGCAGCTCGTTTTGGCGGATTTGGGCAAATAACAGCTAAAGATCGTGAACATGTGCAAAATGCTTTGGAGCGCACAAATTTGACACATCTAGCCGAACAAACGTGCAATACTTTAAGTAGTGGACAACGCCAACTGGTTTTTATTGCAAGAGCCATTGCTCAAGATAGTCCTGTAATGCTGCTTGATGAACCAACATCTGCCCTTGATTTTAGCAAGCAGGTGGCAGTTTGGACGCTTTTGCAAGAAATAGCAGCACAAGGTATTAGCATCTTGGTCTGCTGTCATGATCCCAATCATATTTTATGGTTTTGCGACAAGGTAGTAGTGCTTCACCAAGGAGCCGTGCTTGAAACAGGAACACCAAATTCTGTATTAAATGTTCAAATGTTACATACTGTGTATGGACATTCCTGCACACTTGGTACAACGCATGTTGTCTATCCACAAAAAATTGCCAATTCAACCAAGCTTAGCATACAAAAATAGTTTCGTTACACTACT
>CAYJOP010000020.1:0-27357 GCA_964371835.1 uncultured Desulfovibrionaceae bacterium | reverse complement strand
CGCCGTCAACTAAAACGTCTTTAATGTTTAGTGAATCAGACAAGTTTATGAGGTCGTTACCTTTATCCGCATAGATTTTGTCTTTACCAGTTCCGCTGAATATGATGTCATCACCTTCACCAGCATAAACTGTGTCATCACCTGCTCCGCCGTAGATAACATCGTTACCATTGCCGCCAGAGAGGTAATCATTACCATTGCCGCCGTCAATGGTGTCATGCCCCTTAGTTCCATAAATTTTATCATTGCCATTGGCTGTCATAATGCTAATGCCAGAACCACCACTACCAGCACTTACGTTGCTAAAGTTAATGGTGTAGTTATCAGAGTCCAATACCCATTCACCCTTTATGGGGTCGCCAGCAGCATTTTTTGTTATTTTATATTCATGTCCGAAACGTAATTCTTCAAAATTTTTGAACTGAAAGGTTGGGTATGTCCAGCCACTGCCGGCATGTTGCAAGTTACCAGTAATGTGGTCAGCATTACCGCCACCGGTGAAAGTATTATTACTTATTGTATTGGTGAGTGCTAGGGTGTCTTCACCAGCACCACCTTCAATGATGTTAGATCTATATCTATTAGTACCACCACCACCGATACTAATACGACCATCAATGGATACAAGGTCGTCTCCACTACCAGCGTTTAGAGTATTAGTAGAAGATGTCTTATATTGTCCGTTATTGGCACTCATAGCTGTGCCGCCATTGGTATCTAGAATGAAAATATCATTATCGTTTGTCATGTTTTGAGTCTTTCTTTGATTGCTATTAACATGCATAGACCACCCAGTAATAACATTGGTGCTAATGTCTATGTCAAAATTACCAGTGGTAATATCGCCATCTTTATCTGTTACTTCGATATTTACATTCTGAGTAGCAGTCAAAACGCCCTTAGTGGCTGTAAATGTAAAATTGCCTGTTGCAATGTCTAGTAAAAGTTCACCATCATTAAGATTAAAAAGATACTTACCATCAGGTTGAATTGTGCCAACAGAGCCATTGATTTTAATTTCAGCCAAACCATCTTCCATGTTGCTAAAAGTAATGCTGGAGTCTTGGCTAAAGCCCTTATTAGTAACAAAATTAAAATCATTTGCACTAATGCTTGGCACACTATCAGCAATGGTAACACTAACGGTAACAAAACCTGGGGCACCAGCGGCATTGACAAATGGTAAATTTATGGAACCAGAAAAATCTCCAGCAAGGCCTGAGTGGTCAAATGGTGAGTTTTGCGTAAAGTACAATTTATCGTTGGCAATGGAAAAAGTTCCAATGTCTTTACCATCAGCTGTTTTAGCAGCAAAAGTAGTGGCACCGCCAGCAAAGGTAGTACCAGCAGGTAGAGCAACTGAACCTAGCTCATGGTTGCTAAGTCTAGCACTGTCAGAGCTTGCAACAGAACCTGTGCCCAAATTTATGCCAGTAACAACAGAAGGGCCACTGCCGTCAGTCGTAGGCGTGTCTGATAAAGCAGGTGTAGGGCTAGGGAAGGTCGAATTAAATCCAAAAGCAGTTCTTGAAGTAGGGGCATCTTCACTACCCAAGTTGCTCAAGCCACCCAAGCTGCCAACACCATCACTATTTAAGCTGGTTTCGATTAATCTAGTAATAGTTCCGCCACCATTTACGCCTTGTTGACCTAATGCTGGCAAAAGATCTTCAAAGGCTGCAAAAAATGTTTGGCCGTCAACAATTTCGCCATCAATTACAAACTCTGGCATATTTTCAGCGGTATAAGACACATAAAAATCTACAAGCTGTATACTTGAACCATCTCTGAATGACAGTACAAGGGTGTCTAAATTGCGCTCAAGCAATACATCATCGGGTGAAAATTCAAATACTAAACGGTCATTGGCTTGAGGTGCAAGAGATACAACTTGGCCAGCTTCTGGTTTTTGTAATAAAATGTCAGACATAATAAATCCTTTCTGTTTTTTTCAATTAATTTGCAAGCATAGACACGCAAAATGTGACACAGTGAGTGGCGTGATGATATTATGAGGTGTAGGAAAATGTTGATATCCAACAAAACTCATAATATCAGGACCATGCTTGTGCATACTACCCACACAACATAGTAATACGTTCAAGTATAATATAACAGAACGTACCTACGGAAACTATGAGGTCGCTGGATTAATATGAGAATCAGCGAACGGTCGAAAAACAAGCGGATTTTTCGCCAGACATATTAAAGCAAAGTGCCGGTCACTCAGCCTTGCCAATCAAACAATCAGCAAAACTTTTAATATGTCCAATATATAAGTGAGGATGTCAAAGACATCAAACTAAGCTAAATATAGCGATATTCATAATAATGCTATATGATGTTCTTATATGGCATGTATGATAATAGTCGCTATATATCTCTTGACTAGCTCATACTACACATATGACTTGATTGCAAGTGTTTTTTTAATATTTTGAAAATTTTTTAAAATTAATCAGTATGTAAAAAACAAGCTAAAAATTCAGTAAAATATTGATTTACGGTCCTTTCTTCCAAGCACGCTTTGCCCTGCGTTGGCTATAATAACGGCCGAAAGAGAGTTTGTTATTTATATTAAGCCCCTCTTGTGAAAACACAGAGGGGCTTAAGTTGTTGTAGTTTAGCTAAAGTCAAGTTTAGTAGTTTCTACTAAGATTGTAATAGAACTATCATCATTATTAGTTAGTTCAGTGTAGCCATTGATAGAAGTTCCTTTTGTCCAGTTTGAGGAGCTAAGTTCGAACATATCTCCATTGGTATTTATACCAATTTCGGTGAATATTTCTGCAGTGGTTGCACCTGTGATATTATCACCAGCAATGATTATTTCTGTGTTAGTAATGTCTGCGCCAAGCATTGATTTTGCATCATTAAGGTTTGCAGCACCAACTAGTAGCACGTCCATACCCTCACCACCGTCAACTAAAACGTCATCAAAGTTAAGTGTGTCAGACATATCAATAAGGTCGTCGCCTGCCTCAGCAAAGATTTTGTCACCCATGTCGCCAAAGATGATATCGTCTCCGTATCCAGCGTAGATTTCGTCGGCCCCTTGAGTTCCTTTGATTGTGTCATTGCCATCAGCTGTAATAATAGTAAGGCCAGAGCCATCAGCTGCGGCAGCAACTTGGCTAAAGTCCACATTGTAGTTAGCAGCAACTGCGTCATCTTGACCATCTCCGTTGTGGTCAGTGGCTTTTACAAATTGGTCTGATTTAGCGTCAAATTCCCAGCCAAAGCGGATTTCTTCCATGTTATTGATGTCAGCTTGCTTACTACCAGCTCCATAGTGCATATCAAGATTGTCAGCATCGCCCTTAAAGGTCATGCTATTGTTAGATACAGTATTTGTAAGAGCTAAAGTGTCGTGGTCAGCGCCACCATCAATGAGGTTTGTGCCTCCATTAGTTGCAATATATCCATTGAGTGAAATATTATCATCGTTTGCTTCGCCATAGATATTGTTTGAGCTCAAGTTGGAAAATAGTGCGTAGTTACCGTTCTTATTGCCTGTAACATCAACTATTAAGTTGTCGTTACCTGAACCCATACGCACATTTGCAGCAGGAGCTGGACCATTGGAGCGATGAGAGTATAATCCGTAGCCTGCGCCATTATTATTATGCACATTAATTGTGAGTGTATCGTTATCTTCACCTAAGTTGATATTAGCTGTTTTTGAAGCTCCATGGCCTTGTCTTGCAGCATAAATTCCGTAGGCATTTCCTCTGTTTTCACTAACATTTATTGTGACAGTATCGTTGCCAGCGTTCAAGTTTACGTTAGAGGTGCCACCATATGAAGCAACACCGTAACCAGCACTATTGCCTGTAACATTGATATTGATTTCATCATTGCCACTTCCCATGTTTACATTGGTGTGGCCTCCTTCACCTTGTGTCCAAATTGCTCGTCCTTGGCCAGTGTTATTAATAATATTAATATTTAATATGTCGTCATCATTGCCCATGTTGACATTACTAGCAGTATAAGCACGTGATCCTGTGCTAGTGGTTAAGATACCGTATTTGTCACCAGACGAATTTTGCACATTAAGTGTTAGCTCATCGTTACCATTACCCATATTTATGTTGGTAGTATCACCATGATAACGGTTGTTATTGTATGCATAAATAGCACTTCCAGTTGAATTTATAGTAATTTGGTCGTCACCATTGTGTGTTGTAAGGTGAGTGGTTCTATAACCTGTACCAATTTGCGTACCCTCAATAACAAAATCATGTTCTCTGTTAGAGTTAAAATAATGCTGTAATTGACTATAGTTATAAGGTCTTAAGTTGGGGCCGCTGTATTCACCTTCAATGGTCATGTTGGTGGAGTATTGATTAAAATTGCCAATATTTACTACTTCAATGTCACGATGGATTGTATCAACCTTAACATCACCAACTTCTGTGTGCCCAGTTTCTTTTTGTTCAAGAACAATTTCAAATTCAACCTTGGCATCAGAACTTCCAGTTCCGTAAGGAATGTAAGTAAAAGTATATTCACCTTCTTTGCCTGGCACTGGTGTGATAATAACTTCACTTTGGCTATTGCCGGGTAGTCCTGTGGAAGGAAGCTTAATGGTGCCACCTGTTGAAGCTTCAACCTCATACTCCTTGCCACCAATTTTAACAATAAAGGTAAAGTCTTCAGGGTTGCCATTAAAATTAACGTCAATTTTGCCAGTTACGTTTTCATTATAATATCTGTCGCCAACAACATCATCAACTTCTAGCTCCATAGTTGTAGAAGAAACAACTACATCCTTAGAATCGCTAGCTGAATTAGTGTTGCCAATGTCATCAGTTGCAGCAACTGTAGCACTTAAAGTGTACTTACCGTCATCATAGTATTTGCCATCAAGTGTTGCATTAAAGTTACCAGCTGCATCAACAGTTGTTGTAACTATATATGGGTTACCATTGTCATCAAGCACAGGATTGCCATTAGTATCAAGCACGTTAATTGTTACTGTATCGCCGTTTGAGAAAAGGCCAGTCACAGTACCTGACACTTCAATGCCGTCAGGTAGTTCTTTTTCATCAATAATGCCATCATCTTCAATGGAGTCAAGTGTTAGCGTGGTTGTGTCAGTGCCATCACCAAATACAGTGTCCAAGGTGAAGTCTTGCTGTGCACTTAGGTTCAGCGTGTTGCCATCTCCATCAGTAACAGTGCCAGTTACAGTTGCGGTGTAGTTGCCATCTGCTAAGGTTCCGTTAGGTACTGTTACAGTAAATTCATTACCGTTTAGGGTTAATCCACCATTGGCCACTGTATATTCAATAGAGTCAATAACAACTACTAAATTTGAAACTTCCCCACTCACATTGGATATGATACCACTAAGTGTAATTCCGTCAGCTTCTTCAACTGCATTGATGAAATTATCATCACCTTCAAGTTGTAAGGTAACGTCACCTGTAACTTCGGCGTCAGGTGCAGTTTCGTCAGTGGGTTGTAAAGCTCTCATGCCATCTCTTTGTTCACCAGGAGTAAATCCACTTTCCACACCACCCAAGCTATGAAGACCTTCTTGTAAGGAGCCAGAAATCAATTGAACAGAAAATCCGCTACCGCTTGAACTCTCATTGCCAGCGGCTGGCTTGAGTTCACTAGTTAAAGCTGCAAAGAATGTGTCGCCGTCAACAATTTCTTCCCCAATGATAAATATGGGCATATTGTCAGCGGTATAAGCCACATAAAAATCTTGTAAAATAATAGCAGATTCATCTTCAAAAGACATGTTTAGGTTGTTATCTTCACGCTCAAGGAATGCATCATTAGCATCAAAATCAAGAATGATCCTATCATCTGCTTGAGGAGTGACTGTTACCACTTGGCCTGCTTGTGGTTTTTGTAATAAAATATCAGACATAATAAATCCTTTTGTGCTGTGAATTGTTATAATTCACTAAATTTTGAAAGTGTAAATATACACAAACAATATGACACCGTGGGTGGCTAAGGACATTATGAGGGTATAATAAAAAGTTGGTATCCAACAAACCCCTAATTAATGACAATGCAATATGCATTACCACCCGCACTTTGCTCTGAATGTAAAAAGTATACATACGAGAAAGTACTACGCTCATGAATAAAATGCAGAACGTATATACGGAAGCATGTGAGGTCGCTGGATAAATATGAATCAGCGAACGGTCGAAAAATAATCGGATTTTTCGCCAGATGTATTAAAGTAAAGTGCCGTTCACCTTGTTTATACTAGCCAGAAAGCCAGCAAAACTTCTAAAATACATCCAATATATAGATGAGGATGTCAAAGACATCAATTTGAGCTTAACATAATCCTACACACAATTGACATGATTGCAATATTTTGCATCTGACATGTGCAAACAAAGGAACAAATGTTGCTTAATTCATATTTACAATATGATTTATGCAATTGCAAGTTTTTTTAAGAATTATTTTAAAAAATTTACTGTAGCTATTAATACTTAAAAAGTGCGCCAGTGCAAGGGAAAAGGTTTTTGATGTGGTTTATTGGTTATGCTTTGTACAAGAAAAAGATTAAAATTTTCAATTAAAAAAACTATGTATATTTAGATAGGTAGAAATACACTTAGCAAAAATTTAGTTTAACCGTTTCAACCAAGATTGTAATGGAGGTGTCATCAGTCTTTGTAAGTTCGGTGTAACCATCACTAGAAGTAACTTTTGCCCAGTTTGAGGAGCTAAGTTCATACATATTACCATTGGTGTTAATATTAATTTCTGTAAATATTTCTTCAGCGGTCCCACCCTTAATATTATCACCTACAATGATTATTTCTGTGTTAGTAATATCTGGTGTGCCAAGCATTGACTTTGCATCATAAAGGTTTGCAGCGCCAATTAGCAACACATCCATGCCTTCACCAGTATCAACTAAAATATCATTAAAATTAAAGGTGTCAGGCATATCTATAATGTGATCGCCTTCCTCGGCAAATATAAAATCACCCATGTCACCAAAGATAATATCGTCCCCGTAGCCAGCATAAATAACATCGGCGCTTTGAATGTTATTATTGATATTATAGTCATTGGTTGTCATTATGGTGATTTCAGAACCATCATCAGAGGTAGTAGATTGGTCTACTTGCGTTTTTTGTAGCAAAAAATTATACATTACAATGCTCTTGTGGCTAAGTGCCGTTTTTACTAAATTGCATATGCCTTTGGCATCAAAACGCGCTGGCAAAGTCAGCACGACCCATAAATCAAGAATGAACACTATATATTGTGCCACTAGCTTTCGTTCAATTGCCTAAAAGTAGAAATATACCTGAAGTTTAATGCTTGTATATGGCACTACCGTTAGCAGCTCAGTGATGACGGATTAATTCTATATAGAATGCTAATTATAAAAAAGCAAGCATTTTGTAATAATTTTAAGACAATTTTTGCTCAAAATAAGCCATAAATTGCCAAAGAATTTGACGCAAAAACATTTGCAGTAAGTGTGGTTGACAACATGGATGCTTTATAAGGTTATTTATTTTAGAGTAAAATGAATAAAAATTTCCCTATGTTATAAAGATTGAACAGTATTTAGCAAGTATATTTTTTATGCTTACTAAGGTTTGCGGCCTTGACCAATGATTGACAAAAAGTGTAGCTTTCATGGCTAGCAGGAATTTGAAATATTTTAGTCTTTCAAATGAGCTGTTAATTTTATAAATTGTATAAATGGGCGAGCAAGGCAAGCCTATTTTTGATATTTGTTGCCTTGATTTTTCAACAGCATTTGCACAAAAATTGTGTAAAAAACTTAAAAGTACTGAATAAGAAGGAAATAATATGCGTAGTAAAAAAATGACAGCAGGTTTGGAAAAAGCACCACATAGGTCATTGTTGTATTCGCTAGGCTTAACCCGCGAGGAGATGGATAGGCCACTTATAGGTGTTGTAAATGCTGCCAATGAGATAGTGCCTGGACATATTCATTTGCACAAAATTGCCGAGGCTGTGAAGTCTGGTGTGCGCTTGGCTGGTGGGGTACCGCTTGAGTTTCCAGCCATAGCTGTGTGTGACGGCCTTGCCATGAACCATGCTGGTATGCATTATTCCTTACCTTCTCGTGAAATTATAGCAGATTCTATTGAAATAATGGCTTGCGCTCATCCTTTTGATGCACTTGTGTTCATACCCAACTGCGACAAAAGTGTTCCTGGTATGCTGATGGCCATGCTGCGCTTAAATGTACCGTCAATTTTGATAAGTGGTGGGCCAATGCAGGCAGGTGCAGCTGGTAAGGATGGAACTAGGTCGGATTTAATTTCAGTATTTGAAGGTGTTGGACGTGTTAAGCGTGGCTTAATGACTGAGAGTGAACTTGAGGAGCTGGCAGAAGGTGCTTGCCCTGGCTGTGGGTCTTGCGCTGGCATGTTTACGGCTAACTCCATGAATTGTTTGTCAGAAACCATAGGTCTTGCCTTGCCATATAATGGTACAACTGTGGCAACCACTGCTGCCAGAATTCGACTTGCTAAGACAGCTGGCATGAAGGTTATGGAACTTTTGGACAAGAACATATGCCCATCAGATATTGTAAGTCCTGAGGCCATCAACAATGCTGTGGCAGTGGACATGGCGCTTGGCTGTTCAACCAACACTGTACTGCATTTGCCAGCTATTTTCCGTGAGGCTGGGCTTGATTTATCCTTGGATATTTTTGATAGTGTTAGCCGTAAGACCCCAAATTTATGTAAGCTTTCACCAGCTGGCAAGCATCATATTGAACAATTACATCTGGCTGGTGGCATACCAGCTGTGATGGCAGAGCTTAAGAAGGTGGGCTTGATAAATGAGTCTGCACTAACGGTTACTGGTAAGAATGTTGGTGAAAACTTGGCTGAGCTTGGTGCAAGTATAAGTAATGATGATGTTATTCGTACTGTTGAAAATGCATATTCAGCCCAAGGCGGCATTGCCATTTTGAAGGGATCACTTGCACCAGATGGCGCAGTGGTTAAGCAATCCGCTGTGGCCGAGGAAATGCTTTGCCGTGATGTTAGGGCAAGGGTTTTCACCTCTGAAGAAGATGCCATGCAGGCTATTATGGCTGGAAAGATTGAAAAGGGTGACGCTGTGGTCATTACCCATGAAGGCCCAAGGGGTGGGCCGGGTATGCGTGAAATGCTTTCGCCTACCGCTGCCATAACTGGCATGGGCTTGGGTAAGGATGTTGCCTTGCTAACTGATGGACGTTTTTCTGGTGGTACCAATGGCGCTGCCATTGGACATATTTCGCCAGAGGCGGCAGATGGCGGTAATATAGGTCTTGTACAAGATGGTGATATTATTCGCATTGACATACCAAACCGCGTACTTGATTTATTGGTCAGCGCTGAGGAACTAAAAAAGCGTAAGGCAAGCTATGTACCTGTGGTAAAGGAAATTAACTCGCCCATATTGCGACGCTATGCCAAGCTTGTAAGTTCAGCCTCCAGTGGCGCTGTGTATAAATAACTAATTTGAGAAATTTGCTTGCTGACGTTTTTTACTAAGCAATGTGATAATTTTAGGCCTCTGTATTTTTGTACAGAGGCCTTATAGTAAGGTTATGATTTTAGCAGTGATGCATATAAATCGCGGTGGATTTTAGCAATTTTTGGTTCGTTCCATTGCTCAAGGGCAAAGGCACGGCAGAGTTTGCGTGTTACAGGGTTGCCACGAGCATTGTTTGCCCAAATAACACCTTGTAATAGTTGGTTAACATTTTTACTTTCAGCAAGATAGCCTGTCTTTTCATGTTGCACCATGTCAACAATGCCACCATTGGCAAAGGCCACAACAGGAGTGCCGCAACCTAAGGCCTCACAAATGACGTTTGGCAAATTGTCCTCCAGTGAGGGCACAAGCACAGCGTCCGCTGCATTATAGAGGGCGGCCATTTTTGTTGTATCGTCAATATGTCCAAGGCATTGTACGTTAATTCCTGTGTTGTTAAATTCAGGTGCCAAATTATTTCCTAGCATAAATACAGTAATGTTATCTTTTAGCTCAGTTTTAGCAAGTGCATGTAATAATTGCACCAAATAAATACCGCCTTTTCTTGTGTTAACAAGGCTTTGTGATGCAAAAAGCAAGGCCAAGGATTCTTGGTTTAAGCCAAGTTGTTGGCGTATACCCTCTCTATTTAAAGGCTGAAAAACGTTTAACGGTTGGGCATATGGTATATGATGCACAGGAAAATTGCCAAGCAAGGCACTTTTTCTAGCTTCTTGTGCAAGCCATATGCTTGGTGCAATAATATTCATATCAAGCTTGCGATATGTTGCCATGCGCGCTTTCCAAGTTTGGTTTGCAAGGTCATTGTCTTGTGCAGACCCAAGCTCAGGGCAAGAGCCACACATACTTTCAAACTTACGGCAACCATTGCTATAATGACAACCGCCAGTGAAGGCGTTCATGTCATGCAAGGTCCAGATGATTTTTTTGCCCTGCAAAAATTCAAAATCCAAACTGGGGTCACAAAAACCAGAAATCCAATGAAAATGTAAAAAATTAAAATCTTCCAAAAATGGTATATGCTGCAAGGGCACGCATTGATTAGGTACGGAAAAATGCTCTGAGCCCTGAGGTCTATTGGGATAACGTCTAATGGCAGAAAGTAATTTTTGATTACTAAAAGCAATTTCACGGCGAACTGCTTTTTCAGCTTGTGGCCCATCACAGGTAATTCCGCCCCCGTGTACAGTGATTTTTGAAGGCACTACATAAATTTGATCGTTAGCAAATTTTTGTGATGCCACATACATATTGCTCTTAATGTCTGTATTTTTTAAAGAATGATGCAGTCGAATTCCTGCAATGGCCGCACCGCCTTCATCTCCAAAGCAAAACATGGCAACATTGGCAAGGCCAACTTGCTCAGTGCTTGGTTTTTTAGCCTCCATAAACAAGGAGTCTGGTTTGCGGACATGACCTTCAGCCGTGGTATCTAGGCCATAGGTAGTGATGTTTGGGATGGCACTTTCATTATGTGCCACTGAATTTATGTCAGTAAAATTGTATTGTTTTAAAAGACGAGCTAAGGACTCTTTGTCATACATCCAAGCATGAAGCTCGCCACTTAGTAAAAAATTTGTATTTATGGGGGGAAGGGCAGTGTGTGGTTTAGTGGTTGGCAAGCCTTTACATGAATTGATGCCGCTCTTTGCTTCCATGCCAAGGCGTTCAATAATAAAATCTTCTTGTGGAACTGGCTGTTGCTTCCACCAATTTAGCATTTCGCCACCAGTTTGTGAGCGTGTAAGCTGGTCAATTAATTCAACAAGCATCCACTCGTGGCGTTGGTTTGCACCCTCATCACCATCTCGTGCTTCTTGAAGGCTTTTGAGATAAGCTTGGGCGATGTTTTCTAAGTCAGGAACCACAACACGAAGTAATCCGCCTGGTCGCAATACTCTAAAACATTCCTTTATGAAAAATTCGCCCCAAGCCTTGGGCATGTGCTCAAGCACATGCGAGTGGTAGACCACATCAAAACTTGCCTCAGCAAATGGTATACCAAGGCGCAAGTCATAGGCAATTACCTTGCCATTGTGGTTAATAAAATCAACATTTACCCAGTCGGAGTGAAAGGTGCTACCGCAACCTAGATTAAGCATTCGCATGGGCTAATCCTCCCCCAGTTATGGAACTAGAAGGGGATGTCGTCCATACCGCTTGCCTCAGATGGGAAGGGCGAACCCATATCGTCTTGACGACCTCTGCTAGCACCTTGATTGCCTTGGCCGCCCTGATTCGTTTGGGCAGGAGCTGAGTTTTGATATCCACCACCTTGGCTTTGACCACCTTGATAGCCACCAGAACCGCCACCTTGATAACCACCAGAACCGCCATCTTCGCCGCCACGACGATCTAAGAATTGCACTCTTTGTGCGCGAATTTCAGTTGTATATCTATCTTGACCTTGTTGGTCTTGCCATTTGCGTGTGCTAATGCTGCCTTCCACAAATACAAGGCTACCTTTACGCAAATAAGTGGCACAATTTTCAGCAATGCGTTGAAATACAGATACACGATGCCATTCAGTACGTTCAACCTTATTGCCGTCACGGTCTTGGTAAGATTCAGATGTGGCAATGTTAAGGTTGCATAAGGGAACGCCGCTTTGAGTGTATTTCAATTCAGGGTCTTGGCCTAACCTTCCGATAATCATGGCTTTATTTAGCATATGCTCTCCAAAAAAATAAATTTATATATAATCTTTTTCCAAAATATTAAGTACGTCTTCAAGTTCATCGCTAAGTTTGTTGGCTTCGCGTGGGTCCCAATCTGCAAGAGCATTTTCAATTTTATGCATGATGCTAGCAGCTTTTTTTATGTTTGGGCCAAGTTTTTCTTTGCGCTCGTCTGACCATTTAGTAAAATCAAGTCCATCACTTAAACATTGCACCATTTCTAATACTCCACGTTTGGAGTGGGGTAGGGTGAAGGCAAGTTCAGATAATTGTGGCCAAAGCTTTTCAAGTAAATCTTCATTCCAAGTAACGGCACTCAGTCTAATTTGTAAAGCCTTGCCCATGGTGTTTCCTTAGATTTCACGCCATTCGGTTTGTACACGCAAGACTACTTCCTCAATGGCAGCAAGTTGGTCTTGTGGGCAAACACCAATAAGAGGTTGGCCTGCGTCTACGTTTTGGGTGTGCTTAAAATACACAGCATAAATAACCCCACTTGGGCCACTGTAATGTAGCGGAGCTTCGCGCTTCATGCGTGACATTATAAAAATTTCCATACCTTCAGTTACAGAAACAGATTGCGCACCCGATGCACGAATTTTTTTATCAACCTCTGGGGTAAAATAATATTTTGCCCGCTCAGGTGCCGCAAAAAGATGCAAGGCGCGCTTCAAAATCTTTTGCTGCACTTCTGCTTTACTAAAGGGGTGGCGCAAGGTTAGTAGCACAGTGCCTGCCTCCACAAATTTGCCTTCAAGCTCTTTATTTATCTGGCATATTTCACCTTTTTGCGGTGCATAAATGGGCTTGGGATTATGCTCACGCTCAATGGTTAAAAGTAATGAGCCAGGCTTTTCCTTCCACATGCCTTGCGGACCGTGCACAACACTTTTATTGTCAAGCTTTGCAAAGGTTACAGTGCCAGTGTGCGGAGCTGTAATTTGAACTTCCTCATAAGGGGAAGACTTAATTTCATCAAGTAATGCAGTGACATCTAACATATAAAATCCTGTATTTATTAGCGATAGTAAACGTTACGCCCACCAATTGTAAGTAGGGCTTGCTTTAAGTTGGCACGCACATGGCGGCGGTCCCAGATTCCTTGAATATGGCCACGAGACAGAGCATTGTTGGAACGGTGATAATTGGGCGGAATGTCAATACCTGTGGTTTCTTTAATAACGCCAGGACCTGCAAAGCCAATGTTGGATGAACGAATGGCAAACTGATATGGCGAACAACCAAGAAAGCTTGCCACAGGACCTGCAAATGAATTGGTATCATAAAGCACAAGATAAAGACCGCCACTTTCAATATAACGGCGCACAGCAACTGTACAACGTGGCATTTGAATTACACCATGTGTGCCCTCCTGAATACGAATACCTGCTGTACCATGTACATATGCTATGAAGGGGTAGCGCTTTTTCATGGCAAGTTCTGCTGCTTCAACAAATTTTTGTCCTTCAGCAGCACCAACAGAGCCACCGCGAAATGTACCCATAAGCATGGCTACTATGATTTTAACCCCATCAATGCTTGCTTCAAAGGTCATACAACCACTTTTGGAGCCAGTTTTTTGTTGAGCATCATGGATACGAGTTTCAAAGTCTTTAAAATTAAGTGGGTTGCCTGCTTCAATGGCGCGGTTGAATTCATAAACAGAGCCGTCATCAAACACATTGCGCACATACCATTCAGGTTCCATGGGGAAGTGATGCCCGCAATAAGTGCAAACTCCTGCAAATTCAGCAAAAAGGTCAGGACCCCAAAGGTCAAGACAACCGTCCTTTGCGGCATTGGGGCAAGTGATTGTACGGTCAATTTTAAAGCGTGGCGAAATATAATTCCAACGTTTGCGGCGACCATCCTCAGACCAAGAAGAAAGTTTTGTTAACTCCTCAATGGCAGTGGTAGCTTTTTTCTTGCTTGGAGCTGTGCGTGTGATTTTTTTCCAAGGAGCACGAATGCGTGACTTGAAAAAATGCCACTCGCCGTCAATATCTTCAACAAATGTAGAAATTGTATGTTGGTGTTTGCGGTAAAAATCATATTTTACTCTGTTCCAACGCATAAGCATAGCACCAGCAATGCTGCGCCACCACTTAGAGTATATGGGCCTGCGGTCAATGAATGAATTGCGAGAAAGCTTCAAAAATTTCATTTGCCTATTGTGTACAAGGCGATCTTTTTTGGCAGAAGTTAAGCCCCAGCGCAAATATAATTCATCCAAATTAATGTCGGGTTTACGCCGCCTTGAAATGGAAACACCACGCATAATAGGAGTTGCACGAGTTGAAAGCACAATTTCGTCAGTGGCGCGTAAAATTTCTTGTCGCAGGTTGCGGAAAAAGTCAAAATGCGTAGGCCTTGCACCCAGAGGCGGCTCATCAATAACTTGGTCAATATAGCCAAAGCCAAGGTTGTCATGAGCTGTGATTTGCAATGATTCAGCACAAAACTCAATAAGTTCAGGCGTTGCACGCTCACCCTCTTTAATGCGCCCTTCAATGGCAGCAGCACCTTCTGGTGAAATTACAGAATAATAACCATGTGATAGCATGAGTCTTTTGTCAGCAAGGCCAATGGCTTCTGCACCACCTGAACCACCCTCAGAAATAACTGCAACAATGGGCACACGCAATTTTGCCATGCCGTAAATGTTACGAGCAATTTGTTGGGCAGCACCAGGATAGTCCTCTACTGGGTAAGAGCCTGGTGTAAAAATAAATGTATGAATTGGTATACCTTCAGCCTCAGCAACTCGCATATATTGCAAAGCCTTGGCATTACCCCATGGTTTTACAGAACCGCCATTGCGAAATTCTGCACCGTGGCCTTTTTCTTGGCCAATAACCATAACAGATTGGTGGTGGGTTTTTTTACCACGCCTACGCGTAATAATTGCCCTTGCAATGAGCATGCTTGGGTCAATACTATATTCGTCTTGCCCGCCAATTTCTGTAAAGTTGTCATAAACATTTTCTAAAATATCACGCAAACAAATGCGCTGTGGGTGCCGTACAATGCGTACTTTGTCCATGGCTGTTAAGCTAGACTCAAGCTTGCGTTCCATGAAGATGAATAATTCTTCAAGGGTGACAATTTCAGTGTTAATATCTTGGCAATTACCATCGGCAATGCGTGTATTTAATTGCTCAAGTTTTTCCTTGAGTAGACTTACTTTATCAAGGTTTTTTTCAGTAAAAATATCTTGAATGTATGTAAGTCTGTCACTTAAGCTTTGGAGTCGTTTTTCAAAAGAAGTATCCATATTAGACCTTTATATATACTAAAAACGTAAAATACGCTCAGTGTTAGAACGTAAAAAATCAATGTTAGATTTTAAGCTTTCGCCAGCGTTATTTTGACCAAGCAAGGTGAGGTTGTCCAAAAATTGCGTTCCTCGTGCCTTAACTTCTGCTAAATCCTTACCCCAAACAATACCAAGAGCAAGGTTTGGGTCAAACTCTGTGGGTATTTCATAAGGAGTGTCAGTGGGAACGTGGGTTAGCATGGTTAGCCAATCTTTCTTGCTCCAGCCAAATTTATCAATTTTTCCAACCCAAGGTGAAAAGCGGTTGTCTGGATCTTCTGCAATGAGGCGGTACTCAACCCCCATACCAGAGAAAGAAATATCATCTTGAGTATAGCCAAGCTCCTCTCCAAGACCAATACGAATTTGTTCAGCAATAAGATCAACTTCACCCAATGCGATGCGGTTTTTTACCCTTGAAATACGAGCAGATACGCCATTTTCCACCTGAATTCTTGTGTTTACTTCCATGAGGAAAGGCTCGCCATCACGAGTTACAATCCACTCCCAAGTACCAACATTATCATAACCAACTTTACGAGCCATGGTGAGTGAATAATCTGTAATGTCACGCAAAACCTTAGCAGCATCAAAGGAATATTTAATGTTTTCGGGATCAAAGCCTGGTGCAATTTCAATGCGTTTTTGTAGGCCGGTGGACTGAATGGAGCAATTTCTTGTGCCAAAGTGAACAGGGTTTTTACCTGTTCTGTCGGAAACAATTTGTACTTCCAAATGATTAAAGTCAGTTATTCTTTGCTCAATTAACACGCCTTCGTCTTTAAATTGACGCAAAGCATAATTGCGTATACGGCGATAAACTGAACGAAAAACATCAATGTCATACACTTCTTCAATGCCCATTCCACCGCCACCAGCGGAGGCTTTTACAAGCACCAATGGGTGTTTTACGCCACGCTCCAGTTGAAATTCAAAAATAGAGCGAGCAATTTTTTCAGCTTCTTGCTCATCATAAATTGGGCGGTCAGAGCCTGGAACAGTTGGCACATTAAGGCTTCTTGCAAGACGCTTGGTGTTAATTTTATCACCAAGTTCTCTAATGATTTTCCAAGATGGCCCTATGAAAATAAGCTTGCGTTCTCGCTTGGTTACACGCCGTGCAAAGCGAAAATCCTCAGCAAAAAAACCATAGCCTGGATGTATGGCTGTACTGTTTGAGTCATCTGCCACGGCCATGATTTCATTGGCATCATGGTAAGATGACACTTTGTATAAGCTTTTACTTTTTCCAAGTTCCTTGGCAAGTCGTACATGACCAGATGCATGATCTTCTGCTGTATAAATACAAGTAAAGGGCACACCTAGCTTGTGACATGCCCGTACAATTCGTATTGCTATTTCGCCTCGGTTTGCTACTAAAACTTTGTGTTGCGTTAAGTCCATGTTTTCCCTCGGCCCACATAACATTTTTGTGAGCTGTTATAAGCAAAAGCCACTCACTATAAAAGAGCAGCCTTCGGTATAATAATTTATGCCTAAATGCGGTTTAAGGCAATAATACGTTTTTGAATTTCTAAAACAAGTTTATCAAGGGCATATTCTTGTTTTGAGGTTAGCCCTTTAAAGGTACAGGCAACAATATCTTCGGAAATAATACGAACAACTCGAGCTTCAATGCCAGTAAGGATTACACGGCCTCTAACTTCAAGCTGTAAAAAAAGTACATCTTTGGGATTATAAAGCATGGCAGGCACTTTAAAAGAACAACCAGAAACACTGACATCCATTAAAGTGTAAGCTTCTTTACCCTTATTAACCCTAACCTCTATGCCATATACATGAGCACGAAATGCATGGCGATTACTATTTACTTCGCGCAATGTGAAGTCAAAGTTAGTATTTCTTTCCATAATGTTACCTTTCGCCGTTTTGATACTTGCTATATAAACCTATATTTAATGCCATCCTTTTTAAAAATTGTTTCGCCAGTGCTCGCGTTCAATAACCTGTGAACGCAAATAAGGCAAGACCAAGGGTCGTAAAAAAACAACAGTAATTTAAGGATGTTGCGTAAGTCGCACTTTGCTCATCTTGTGCGATGTGTATAACCACCTGTTTTTAATGTTTTTAATCATATTAAAACTGCACATATGAGTTTTTGTATGTGCAAGATTTATTTTATGTAAAAGTAAAGCAAATCAAATCATTAAAAAATATATTTAAATGTTATTTTGTGACTTCACGTTTTAGTACAAATTCTACGCGCCTATTTTTTGCGCGGTTTTCTTCAGTATTATTGGGCATAATTGGGCTTAATGAGCCAAAACCTGTGGCGGTCATTCTTTCAGGGTCAATGCCAAAAGCCAACAAATAACGAAGCACAGCCACAGCACGCAAGGATGAAAGTTCCCACGCATCTTTAAATCTTGAATTTTCAGGCATGGGAGTATTATCTGTGTAGCCGCGAATATCAATGCTTTGTTCACGCCTTTGCAAAAAAACATCTTTCAAGACGTTGATAATATTTTCGCTTTCACGATTAAGCTCTGCACTATGTTGGGGGAAAAGAACTCTGGCAGGTAGGCGTAGAGTTATTGTGCCTTCTTCAAGTACGGCAGATACTTGACCCTCAACGCCGCTTTGTACTAAAAAACTCTTAATTTCATTGAATGTTTGCTTTTGAGCTTCAATTAGCTCTTTGCGCATTTTTACTTCTTCTTGCAATTGCCCAGCAGTACCAATGGGGGTGTCAGAGATCATGCCTTTATCTTTGCCACCAAGAGCCCCTTTAATGGAGCCTGCAGCAGCTTGGAATTTGACTTGTTCGATGCTTGATAAAGAAAATAGCAAGATAAAAAACACTAGTAAAAGCATACTAATATCCGCAAAGGTAGCAAGCCAGCCTTCACCTTCATCAACTTCGTCATCTCCGCCTTGTAATGGGTCATTACTCATAGTTCGTCTCGCCTATTTATGCCCAAATTATTTTTCTGGGCCTTTACGTTCCTTAGGTGGTAAGAACGAGGACAACTTTTCATACACCAAACGTGGGTTATTATTTTCAAGGATGGATTTTGCACCTTCAAAAATAATATGAAGTAACAGTTCTTCTTGTAAACTTTTAGCTTTTAGCTTTCCTGCAAGTGGCAAAAACAATAAGTTTGCAATGAGAGCACCATAAAATGTAGTCAAAATAGCAACGGCCATGGCTGGTCCAATGGCAGCAGGGTCAGCAAGGTTTGCAAGCATTTGTACAAGACCAATAAGAGTTCCAACCATGCCCATGGCAGGAGCTAGACTTCCAAGTCTTGTAAAAACGTTAATGCCAATATTGTGCCGTTTTTTCATGGAAATAATTTCAATGGAAACAGTTGCATGAATAAGGTCAGGGTCGGCACTGTCAGCAATGAGTTGAGTTGCTTTTTTTAAGATGGGGTTGTTGGTTTGGATTTTTTCAAGAGCTATAATACCTTGGCGGCGGCTAATTTCTGCAATGCGAACCATGGTAGCTACAACTTCGCTAGCTGGAGTTTCTTTTGAAGTAAAGGCCTTAGCACCTGCGGCGAAAGCTTGCTTTACTTCTGCAAAAGGAAAGCACATCATTACAGCAGATAAAGTTCCACCTATAACAATCATGACACTTGGTATGTCAATAAAGTTGCCAGGCTCTGGTCCCAAAAAGATGGAGCCTAATACAAGCCCAAAACCGCAGAGGAGACCGCCTAAGGTTGCTAAATCCATAGTGAAAATCCTTTTATAACAAAGCGGCAATTAAAAATGCAACTACCGCATAACAATATTCTAGACTTAATCTAGCAATATGTCAAAACTTGTTTCATATATACACACAAGTTATATCGGTAAATTAAATATTTACTACAGGGTAATGTGTAAAAAATTAAAATATTATTAAACTTCTTCTGATTCAAAAATTTCAAAACCTTGGTCGAGGCAAATTTTATCCTTAGCAGCTAGTGAAAAATCATACTCAATCATTTCTGAAATCATTTCTTCAAGACTAATACGAGGCTCCCAACCTAGTTTTTCTTTTGCATTTTTGGGGTCACCAAGCAATGTTTCAACTTCTGTTGGCCTAAAGTAGCGTGGGTCGACGCTAACAATCACATCTCCAGGTTTAACTTGTGGTGTGAGTTTATAATTTTGGGGGCTAAGTTTTAGTAGTGGTTCATCGTCAACGTGCTCAACAATGCCTTTTTCATCAATGCCTTGACCTTGCCAAGAGATAGTTATGCCAAGCTCTTTTGCTGAAAGTTCAACAAATTGGCGCACAGAAATTTGGCGGCCTGTGGCAATTACAAAATCTTCTGCTTGATTTTGCTGTAGCATAAGCCACTGCATTTCAACATAATCTTTTGCATGGCCCCAATCTCGCAATGCACTCATATTGCCAAGGTGCAAGGTTTCACCAAGTCCAAGCACTAAGCGGCTAAGAGCTCGAGTTATTTTGCGAGTAACAAAAGTTTCACCGCGAAGTGGTGATTCGTGGTTAAATAAAATGCCATTACAGGCGTACATATTGTATGCTTCTCTGTAGTTTACGGTAATCCAATAAGCGTAGAGTTTTGCGCAAGCATATGGTGAGCGAGGGTAGAATGGAGTAGTCTCTTTTTGTGGTACTTCTTGGACCATGCCAAAAAGCTCAGACGTGGAGGCTTGATAAAAACGACTTTTGTTCTCAAGCCCTAGAATTCGTATGGCTTCAAGCATGCGCAATGTGCCAAGTGCGTCTACGTTGGCTGTGTATTCTGGAGAGTCAAAAGAAACTTTTACATGGCTTTGGGCCGCCAGATTGTACACTTCATCTGGTTGAACTTCTTGCATAATTCTTATGAGTCCTGCGGAGTCTGTCATGTCTCCATAGTGCAAGATGAAGCGCCTGTCCTTAGCGTGTGGAGACTGGTAAATATTATCAATACGAGAGGTGTTAAATGATGACGCACGGCGTTTTAAACCATGAACTTCATAACCTTTTTCCAATAAGAACTTCGCAAGGTATGCTCCGTCTTGACCTGTTATGCCAGTGATAAATGCTTTTTTCATATTGTTTTTATATGCCTTCCCATAGCGGTGCGTAAATATCCTTTTCAGAAAGGATGGGGTTATTTAAGGGCCAAGTGATATTTAACTTTGGAGAATTCCAACGTACGCAGCCTTCATCATTTGCCATGTAAAAATCTGTAACTTTGTAGTGAAAATGGGCAATGTCACTGGTAACCATAAAGCCATGCGCAAGTCCTGGAGGAATCCAAACTTGCCATTGGTTTTCGTGATTAATTTCAACTCCATACCATTTGCCATAACTTGGAGAATTTTTACGAATGTCCAACACTACATCATAAACAGAACCATATGACACGCTAACCAATTTACCTTGGGGGCGTGATTTTTGGTAGTGCAATCCGCGCAATGTGCCATAGCAGGATTTGGAATGATTATCCTGCACAAAGGGCAAATCTATGCCATGTTCAATATAGCGCTTGTCTTGCCAAGTTTCCACAAAGTATCCGCGCTCATCGCCCCATATTTTAGGTTTAATAAGCAAGACACCCTCCAGTGGAGTTTTTTCTACATCCATGTTAGGCCCTTATTACAAAAATTATGCTGTTCTTGTTAAAGTTTAGCGTAAAATGCTTTTCCCTGCAAGCTTAACGCTATGCTTTTGAGTTTTGATATTAATGAATGGCTTAAGCATTGTATTATTTGAAATATAAGTATTGGAATTATCATGCCAAGTGACTCTAATTGCGCCATGGTCTGAGGTGGAATATAATTTTATATTTCTCTCATTCAAGGCTTTACGAACTTCTGGGTGTGGTAGATTTTTTAGTGTTGAAGTGCTGACTAGCGCAATTTTCGCCTTAGTGTAATCATAAAAAGTTGGCATCAGTGCATCATTAGAGCCGTGGTGCGGTACAACAATAATGCTTGCTTCAATATTTTTTTCTGCATTCAAAATATGTTTTAAGGCTTTTTTTTCAGCATCGGCACAGAGTAGCACAATCCCATGTTTTGTGAGCGCATTATTGTGTACAAGACGCAAAACAAGTGAAGCATCATTGGATGAAAATTCATTTACTTTAGGTGGATGAATTGTTTCTAGCGTTAGGTTATGCCAAAGGCTTGGTAGAGCCAAAACCATGTCTGATGAAAGTATTGCTTGTGTTGGTAATTTATTATTCATCTGTAATGATTTAATTTTTTGTGAATGCGTATGACTAAACTTTTTGCCATTATGATAAAATGAGCCCACTTGCATTTTGTCCAAAACTGCCAATAAACCACGCAAGTGGTCAAGGTCAGGATGTGTATTGATTACAGCCAGTAAGCGCGGAGATTTATTGTATATTAAGCTTGGTATTACAATGTCAGCCCCCATGTCAAAACGTGGAGATAGGGAACCTGCGCCATCCACTAAAATCCGCTCACCACCGCTTAAGGTAATGCATACGGCTTGGCCTTGGCCCACGTCTAACAATTCTATTTGAATACCTTGCTGCCAATGACTAATATAACGGATAATAGGTCCTGTGAAAAGTAAACACAAAGCCATTAAAAGTAGTGTCTTATGTGGGCTAAATTTTACTGATTTAAAATTGATTTGTAAGCGACCCACCCAATGGGCAAGTGCTATACATAGGGCCAGCCATGCCAAGTAAGAAGTCCAGTGTGGGCGCAAAAAAATGGGAAAATTAAAAAGATTTTCGGCTTGCATTGCATGTAAAATTTTTAGCAAAATTTCGCAAGGCCAAGCTGCAATATGTAATATTTGTTCTGTAATTGCAGAGCTTGGCCAAATGCAAGCAAAAAAAAGTCCAAGGGCTGCCATGGGCAAGACCCAAAAACCCAAGATGGGCAGCCAGAAAATATTGCTAATGAACCATGGTCCAGCGGGGTCAAAGTAGTAAAGAAAAATGGGGGTTAATGCTATTTGAATGCTTAATGAGATGATGAATATTTGTAAAAATCTCCGTAATGCATTGGCAAAAAATAATTTAAACACTGAGTTACTTTCTGCAAAAAAATTGGGGATACGGCGCAAGAGGGGCAGTACAAGTGCAATGCTTGCCACGCAAAGTACAGATAGCTGTAAACCTAAATTGAAAATAGCTAGGGGATTATAAAAGGTTATGAGTAGCAAAGTCATAAGTAGTATATCAACCAAGGTTGCCACATGCATGCGCCATTGAAAGGCTAAGGCCAAGGCTAGCATAATAGCGGCACGCATTAATGAAGGCGGAGCGTTGCCAAGCCACAAATAAAGTGCGGCTAGAGGTAAGCATAAGATGCCAAGCCATTTTCTATGTGGTAAAATTAAAAGTGCTTTTGGAAAAAATAAATAAATGCAACTTAAAAATATTACAGCACTTAAGCCCACCAAGGCTAAATGCTGACCAGAAAGGGCTAAAGAATGCACCAATGACGATGCTTGCATGAGGTTGAGACTTTCTTGGTCAAGGTGGTATTTATCACCAAACAGTAAGGATGGTAAAAATGCCTTGGCCTGATACTCTATGGAATTTGCGGGAGTTTGAAAGTTAAATGTAGCATGTTCAAGTTTGCTTAAAGCTTTGTTGCGCAAATTGGCAAGTGGGTTGGGTTGGTCTAGTATTTGTGGATTTCCATAATTGCCTCGGCTCCAAATTCTCCAAAAAACTCCTTGGCTTTGCCAGTAAAAACCAAAGTTTGAAGTACCCCAATTATTGAAACTTTCAGTGCTACGAATGCGCGCGCTTATCTGCACCCTTTGTCCTGGCAGTGGTCTTATGGGTAATTGTAAATTTTCATGGTCTTTTTTTGCTTCCCAAGTCCAAATCATCTTACCTACAAGTTGAGTGGCTTGTTTGTGCTCAAGTGAGTGAACATTTTTTAGGGTAACACGCAAGCGTTTATCGGTTAGACCTTCTATCTTGGCGACTGTGCCCTCAATGCGTGTAAGTTTTGGCTTATTGTTATCAGACATGGCCCATGCTGGATAAGCAGGGCGAGCTGGAAGTAAGAGATGCACAGCAAGAAAACCTAAAATAAATAAGGTAATTGCCAAGCACAGTCTGGCTTGACTTTTTAGTCTTGCATCAATGAAAAATATACCAAGTGCTAAGATGGTTGCGCCCAAGGGAAATCGTGCAGCCAAGAGTCCGCATAGCCAAAATAGGCTTAGGCATTGCCAAATTAGCAGTGGCTGCAGTTGCGGTATAAAGTCCTGCTTTGGCTCAAATAGTGTGCGTGAGTATTTTTTATCAACGTCCGCCAAGGTCGCGTTCCATATCACGTTCTTCAGCGCGGCGTTTTAAGGTGTCACGGTGATCGTGTAATTTTTTACCTCGGCCCACAGCAATTTCTACCTTGATTTTGCCAAATTTGAAATAAAGTCTAACTGGTACAACAGTTAGGCCTTGTTGTTCAACCTTGGCAGCAAGGACATTAATTTCGCGAGCATGAAGTAGCAGTTTTCTATTGCGCACTGGATTTTGGGCAACATAACCTGCATTTTCGTAAGGGGCAATGTGTAAACCCATTAAGAATGCCTCACCTTGCTTGAAATCCACATAGCTATCCATGAAGTTCACGCGGCCATTGCGCAAACTTTTGACCTCGGGTCCAGTTAGGCTAATGCCTGCTTCTAAAAAATCACTTAGTTCGTAAAGATGTCGAGCTTTTTTATTAAGTGCTATGGATGATGGAGATTTTTTCTTCATGGACTTCACCTATGTATTAATAAGGGTGGTATAAAAGGCAAAATCATCACGCAAACCATGGGCTAGGGTATCGGTAACAATACGAGTACATACAGCTGCGTCCACCGTGGTGAGGATTGACTCAGCCATCTTGGTGCATTCTTCGGCCTTAAGGTTGCGCAAAAGGTGCTTAATGCTTGGTATGGACTGTGGTGCTGCGGAAATAGTATCCACACCCAAACCAAGTAATATGGCTAGGCAATAGGGGTCACTAACCATTTCTCCGCAAACTGTAACATTTATGCCCTCTCTGTGGGCGCAATCCACAATGCGTTTTATGGAGCGAGTAAGAGCCGTATGCAGTGGATTATGTAGATATGCCACATGCTTATTGCTTCGGTCTATGGCTAGTAGGTAATGTGTTAGGTCGTTAGTACCAATGCTAAAAAAGTCACAATGCTTTGCTAGGGCATCGGCAATTAAAATGGAAGATGGAACTTCCATCATGATACCAATGGGCAAATGTTCAGAATGTTCAACACCTTGCAAACATAAATCTTGGCGGACTTCGTTAAGTATACGCTTTACTGCCTGCACTTCTTCAAGGCAAGAAATCATGGGTAAAACTATGGCAACATCACCATGCAAGGCTGCGCGTAATATGGCTCGCAGTTGAGTGCGCAAAATGCCTTGATGACGCATGCAAAAGCGAATGCCTCTAAGCCCTAATGCTGGATTTGCTTCCTTTAGAGCGGTGTGGTTGGGCAGGGCTTTGTCCATGCCCACATCAAGGGTTCGAAAAATAACACGTTTGCCATTCGATTTTTGCACAACTGCGGAATATTCAGCATAAAGTTGATTTTCGGTGGGGAGCTTGCGGCTACGCAAGTAAGCATATTCTGTGCGGTAAAGGCCAATACCTTCGGCCCCAAAACTTGCCATATTGTCAACTTCATCAACGTTATCTAAGTTGGCTTGAACACTTACATGGATATTGTCCAAAGTTTCTGCTGGCAGATTGGCACTACGGCGAACATTGGTAGTCCAAGCTTGGTATTCGTTTAGTTTTTTGGAAAAGGTTGCAAGCTCTTGTTCGTCAGGGGAAATGTAAACGCAGCCAGCAATGGCATCCACAATTACTAAATCATTTTCCTTTGCTGCCTCTAATATACCAGTTACACCCATAATGGCAGGAATATGCAAGGACCTTGCTAAAATAGCAGTGTGTGATGTGGCTCCACCTTCGGCCATGACAAGACCAAGGATGTGGTCCACAGAAAGATTTAAAGTGTCCACTGGCGAGAGGTCTTCTGCCATATAGACACGGGGTCCAGTGCTGGTCAATGGCACATAATCTTTGCCAGAAAGATGACATTGCAACCTTGCCCCAACAGCACGCAAATCAAAAGCACGCTCGCGCAAATAGGGATCATCAAGGTCAATAAAAGCTGCACAAAGGGCATCAAGTGTTTTTTGCAAAGCCCAAGGAGCACAAAATCTTTGGCTGCGTATGCAGTCTTCAGTTTCACTAAGTAGGCGCGGATCGTGGCTCATCATAATGTGCGCTTGAATAATGTCGCCATGCTCAGTGGAAACAACATTTTGCTTTGCATCTTTTAAGTCAGTGCTAACTTGTTTTGCAGCTGCTAGCAGTTTTGCAACTTCGCCGTCCACATCATCAGGTTTGATGAAGCGCTCTTCAATATGCTGTTCATTGTGGGTATGGACAATTTTACCAATGGCAATGCCTGGAGCAACAGGAATACCGTGAAGAATAGTGCGTGCCATAGTTTAACCTTTACCCTTGTAGTCCTGTGGAAAAAAAAGCTTCAATATGTGCTAGGCATTGGGAGGCATCTTGTCCATTGGCGTAGAAAAAAAGCTCACTGCCATTGATAGCACCAAGAGTTAATAAGTCTAAAACGCTTTTAGCATCGGCTTTATTTTGTCCGCAATGAACTTGAATGTTTACATTAAATTTTTGTAATTGTTGAGCGAGTTTTGCGGCTGGCCTTGCATGTAACCCAAGTTGTGAGTGAACAGTTATATTAAGGCAAAGTCCAAGTTCTGTTTTTTCAAAGTTAGTCAAAGTATATCCTTTAATGCTAGAATAAATCAATGTATTGCAAGTATTAAAACAATTAAGCTTGCCAGTATGGTCCTTGAAATATGGGCAGTGTTTACCAAGACACAGCCTAGAGCTAAAAATATTGCACCGCCAAAATAATCTGCAAAAAATGAATCTAACTGTTTGGGAATACACAAATATATAGCCACAATCAAGATAGAATTAATTACTTTTAGGCGTTGGGCTTGGTTTATTAAGTTAAGCTTACGAATATTGGTAAGCATCATTAATCCATGCCTTAACCCTGAAAAGAAAAACCATACTCGGAAAAGTAGTAATAAGGCAAGTAAAAAGCAAGTCCAAATTATGGCCTCAGTGTTATAATGATTTAATATAAATAGTGTTGTAACAAGTGCCCAAAAAACAATTAGTGTGCCACTAAAAAAAGAATCACCAATGGCTGAAAATGTTTCAGAGGTGGTGCTAATAATTCTTTGCATGTTTTGGGAAGGCATTTTTTTTGTTGCCACTAGGCTTTCTAAAGATATGAGTAGACCCACAAGAATTGGAGCCATAAGAGGGTGAGTGTTAGCATGTACAAGGTAGCGTTTGCGTGCTTCGCAGATGCTTTGTGGGTCTTGGTGTAATTTAACAAGGGCTGGGTCCATAGCAAATAGTAAACCAAGGTGTTGCATTCCTCGAGTGGTCATGGCAGCACCCATGAACCAAACGCGCAAAAAACAGCGTAAACTTGTGCTTAAAGGTAGCATAAAACCTCATTAAATTGACTTTAAGTATAAGGCGCGCATACTATGTGTTGAAGCTATACCTTTTAGGAGTTTTTGTCACCTACGGTTTTAGCAAAAAAATGGGCAATATTGTAAATTTAACTGCATTAACAGAAGATTGGAACGTGAAATTGTGATTATTTCCATAAAATAAGGAATAAATCCATTAAGAGAACCTTGATGTTCGTGAATTTGTGCAAAATTAGCTCTTTGTTTACTTGATTGGTTTTAACGATACAAAATCCACTTCGTGTGTTGTGCCGCCTAAGTAGTCGATGCTGAACAACACGCTTTAGCGTGCTGTTCAGAGAGGCACGTT
>CAYJOP010000019.1:21292-27996 GCA_964371835.1 uncultured Desulfovibrionaceae bacterium | reverse complement strand
CCTGATTTATCGCTCGTGTTGACTTTGTCAACACTCTAGCCTTGAGCGCTCTCAAGGCTTTGTTGTTTTTTACGTTCTGCCAAGCTTTTTAAATTATCCTTTAACTGCACTTCCATATTGGACAATTCTTTTTCCACTTCAAGGCGTTTTTGGCGTCCCTCTTGGGAAATACGCAGAGTTTCATCAATGGTTGAAATTAACTTAGCATGAACTTCACGCAAGGTTTCAACATCTACTATTGACCGCTCAACTTCCCGAGTAGTTTCCACAGCAGCTTGCTCTAACATTTCAGCATTTTTACGCAAAAGCTCGTTTGTTGTGTCTGCAACTCCTTTTTGTAAGGCGGCTGCACTTTTTTGACCATGCAAGGTAAGCGCAAGCACCATTTGATTTTTCCAAATGGGAATTGTTGTTAAAATACTAGTTTGTATTTTTTGAGCAAGCGCCCTATTATTTGATTGAATGAGTCTAATTTGTGGTGCAGTTTGTATGGTTATGGTGCGAGAAATTTCCAAATCATGCAAGCGGCGCTCAAAACGATTAATCTGGTCTGCAAAATCACGCACTTTTTGGGCATCAAGTGCATTGTCAGATTGTTCAGCTTCAGCTTGAAGTTTTGGCAGATCAACGGTTCTTGATTCTTCAAGCTTTAGCTTGCCAGCTTCAAGATGTGCGCTAAGGTCAGCATGAAAACTTTCATTGTGCTTATATAATTGCTCAAGAATTTCAACATCTTTTAGCAATCCAATCATGGATGTGTCCAATTGGTCGCTAATTACTTCCACTTGCTCAGCAAGAGTGCTAAACTGAGCAAATGTTTTTTCAACCCTGTTAAATAATGAACCAATAATGGGTAGTTTTTCCAAAAATCCCTGCTCACCATTCATTTTTGCAATGTCTACGTCCTTAACCTTTAACATTAAATTAGTTAAGGTTTGACCAATTTCGCCTGAGTCTTTAGCCCTTACTCTTGAGAGTAAGTCATCAGAAAAACGAGAAATATCTTGCATAACCTTGGTGCCGTAAGTCACATCAATTGCAGGGTCATCAAGCTTAATATTTTTTGCTATTTCTTGAATATTTGGAGAAGTTGCACTGGATAGTTCAGCATTTTGTGCATTTACAATATTGGTTGAATTATTTTCTTCATTCATGGTATTTTCCTCTCAAAAAAATATATATCATTTGGATAATAAGTCAATGTGCTTGGCGTGGCATTCCAATCTATCAACATTTGTAATTAGCACATATCACTTTCTATTTCACAATTTTTGCCATAAAGCTTTAATAAAAAAGCTTTATTAAGTGAAGAATTAGCTAAAACTGCAAAAAAATATTGCCCTAGATTAATTTTGCAAGTAATGATGTCATATGAAGTTCATATCATCACAGCTATCAATCTTTATGCAACAGCGCGGTGCAAAGCGTAATATTGCATTTTTATTACGTTTTATATTGCTCCTCATTTTGATGATTGCTGGCTATAGCATTATTTTTCACTATATCATGCAATTTGAGGGTCAGAAGCATTCTTGGGTTACCGGTGTATATTGGACGCTTACGGTTATGTCCACCTTGGGCTTTGGTGACATTACCTTCACCTCTGACATGGGGCGACTATTTTCAATTATAGTAATGATTTCTGGGGTAATTTTTCTTCTAGTAATGTTGCCATTTACCTTCATTCAATTTTTTTATGCACCTTGGCTTGAGGCCCAAAGAAAACAAAATACACCGCGTGACATCCCCTCTTGCACCAAGGGACATCTTATTTTTGTGGGCATTAGCCCGCTTACACTTAATACTGTTCATGCACTTGAGCGCTATGGTACAAAGTGTGTGTTGCTTTGCAATGAGCCACAAATGACCCTTGATTTAATTGACCAAGGCTATGACGCCATTGTGGGTGACCATGATGAAGGATCTGTTTACAAAAACTTATGCATTAAAAACGCAGCCATGCTCATAGCCCTTGATAATGACATGAAAAACACAAACATCACCTTCACCGCAAGGGATGTTGACCCCAATGTGCCCATTGTTTCAAGTGTGCAAAGTGATGATGCCATTGATATTTTAACCCTAGCAGGCGCAACGCATGTTATTCAATTTCACAAATTACTTGGTTATGCACTTGCAAGGCGAGTTATTAACGAACAAGCACCATCAAGTATTATTAAGCAATACAAAGACTTAATCATAGCTGAAGCTCCAGCCATGCGTACATCCTTGGTGGGCAAAAGCTTGATTAAGTGCGGTTTGCGTAATAAAACTGGCGTTAATGTGGTGGGCGTTTGGGAGCGTGGTAAGTTCATTTTTCCACAGCCTACAACAGTATTTACCGACGCCTCAGTGCTTGTGATGTCTGGTACGCATGAGCAGATTAAGGCCGTTGATAGATTACTCGGCGAGCGACTTAGCACACAACAACACGGTCCCATACTTATTCTTGGCGGTGGGCGTGTGGGCATGGCAGCAGCCCAACACCTTGAAGGCATCATGCGTGAATACCGCATTGTGGACAAAAACTCTCGCCTGCGTCACAATTTATTATCGGAAAAGCTAATAATTGGCGATGCTGCGGATATTGATATTTTAGAAGATGCTGGCATTCGCAAAAGCCCCTCTGTCTTAATAACTACCCACGATGACGACACAAATATCTACTTAACTTTATATTGCAGACGCTTACGCCCTGATATCCAAATCATTAGCCGTGCAACCCTCGACCGAAACGTTGGTATTTTACATGCCGCAGGTGCTGACTTAGTGCTATCTTTAGCCTCCATGATGACCAGCAGTATTATTAATCTACTAGCTCCTGGTAAGGTTTTCATGCTCAACGAAGGCTTAAAAATTTTCCGCTCAACTGTGGGCAAGGAGTTACATGGTAAACAGCTAATGACTAGTGGTATCAGAAGCTTAACCCAATGTAGCGTTGCGGCGCTGCGTGATAAAAATGGTAAGATGCACATTAACCCTAATCCTGAGCATATACTAAACCAAGGTGAGGAAATGTTTCTCATTGGTGATTCACAAGCTGAACAAAGTTTTTATGAAAAATTTGCAGATGATGACGGATTAATTAAAGATAATGTTGTAAATTAAAAAAACAAAGAGTCCTTATGTCACTTACATTAGAAATGCCCACTGGTAAAACTCCAAAACGCAAAAGTAAATTTTTAATTGGCTTTTTTTTGCTTTTATTCATTTTAATTATTATTCTTTTTGCATGGATTTATGGTGGACGTATTGTTAGTGAAAATGGCCAACTTTCAGCTGAATTTTTGCCAATTCCATCCCCCATGACTAGCACCTTGAGTGAAGTGTTAGTTGAGCCAAATGCTTATGTTAAAAAAGGACAATTGTTAGCAAAACTTGAATCCAGTGACTATACTCAGCAAATTACCGCGGCCCAAGCCTTAGTACAAAGAACCATTGATACCAATAAGTTAACCACTGATAGAGTCTTGGCAGCTCAAAAAGCTGCTGAAGATTTGGTTGAGCGCATTGCCCTTGCACGACACGAAGAAAATTCTCGCAAAGCCTTAGTTGAACAGCGATCTGTTGAGCATGCAAAAGCCCTTTTAAGAATGCGTGACGCAGAAGCCAATGGAGAAAGTGAAGCAAAAAAATCTGCCGCAATAAAGGCAGAATCCTTTGCCAAGCAGAATTTAGCAAATGCAAAAATATCCTTTGAGCATGCAAGCCAAAGCCGTAGTGCCATCGAAGGTGAACTGCATAAAATACGAAATAATAATATGGCCACTGGGCAAAATCCCATGCCCATTAATTTTGAGGATCCAAGCTTAATTAAATCTCCCATGAATGGCTATTTAACCACAAAAATCCCCCTTGCTGGTAAAAAAGTTAATATGGGCGAAACAGTATTTCAAATTCTACCAGAAAGTAACGCAAAGCTTTCTGTCGTTGCCAGTCTTACCAATAAAGATGCACAGAAAATTAAAATCAATAGCCTTTGTTATGTATTACCTGATAATTCTTGGCGTATTCTATCAGGTAGAGTTATAAATGTAGCCATGAATGAAAATGCAAACATTAAAATTGAGTTAGATACTAACTCTAGTATAGCTGACTTTGATGAAAATAACTCTGCCCGTGCAGTTTTTTGGGCTCACCCTTTAACTGATAACATTTGGCTTAATTTCCTTTTTATGCTGTTTAGTTATTTGCCAATATAATAAACCTTTACAAATAATTATTATGAATATCATTAATTCTTGTAAAGTTTTATAAGCTTTAACCGATATTTTTTTTGATACTTCAATTATGTTTATCATAATATATTGTTTAATAATTTTTTTTACTTGGTTAACGGCATAAAAGTAGATTTAAGAAATTCATATTAGAGGTAAAAAATGAGCATTTCTAAAAAAATCATATTGCTACTTGTAACTACCATAGTTTCATTATTTTTTGTAACTAGTCTTGTTTCTTGGCACTATTTTAATGAAATTGCAGAAGGCGAAACTAGTAAATTATTAAAAGTAGCCGAAGTTACAGTGCAAACTTCCGTTGATAAAGAAGCCACATTTTTTTTATCTCAGTCAGAAATTTTTGATACTAATACAGAATTAAGCCAAGCTCTTGCTAACCAAGACACTACATCTCTTCAAAGTATTTCTAAAAGTATCATAACTGCAAATCCTTACATAGACTACATTACCATTGCTGGAACTAATAATATTATTCTTGCAAGAGGACACAGCGATAAGTTTGGTGACGAAGTTTCGCCAGCTCGCATGAGTCTTGTACAACCACTAAACGAGAACATAAGAGTTAGCGGTTTGGAAAGAGGCCAAACAATTCCTCTAACTTTAGGTGCTGGCATACCCATTTACCACGATGGTAAGCTTGTTGGGGCTATTGCCTATGGGGAAAACCTTTCAACACACCGCTTTATTAATACATTTAAGGAAGATATCTTTGTAGAAGCCACAATCTTCCTTGATGATACAAGACTAACCACAACAATATTAAAAGATGGCAAACCAGCAGTTGGAACAACCTTAAATAATGATAAAATTTACACTGAGGTTATTAAAAATAGTAATGCTGTTTACTCAAGCAATGTAATTTTAGGTCATCCTTATAAAACTGTTTACTGGCCTTGGAAAAACATAAAAGGTGATAACACTGGTATTTTATTTGTGGGCCTGTCTCAAGGTAGTATAAATAATCTTATTAACACAGCTTTATTTTCATCTCTTGGTATTGGGGCTTTAGTTGCTTTGTTAATGTTATTTATTGGGTATATCATAGTTAAACAAATGGTTAAGCCACTTCTACTAACCACAAAATACGCTCAAGAAGTAGCAAAGGGTAACTACGAAGCAGAGCTTGAAACCCAAGGGTCTGGAGAAATTAAAATTCTCATTTCTTCCATTGATTACATGGTTGGAAACATGGTGAAAGCCTTGATTTCCTCAGAAAAACATGCCAAAGAGGCTGAAATTCAAACAAAAAATGCTGAAGCATCCATTATTAAAGCAAATGATGCAACAATGGCAGCTGAAGAAGGAAAAAAACGCCTTGAACAAGCAGCCACAGAAGTTGATATAATTGTTGAACATTTACACGCATTTTCTAATCAGTTAAATTCTTTAGTTCAATCTTCAACTGAACGTTCAGAAAATCAATTAAGTCAAGTATGTTCATGTTCAACTGCCATGGAACAAATGAACACGTCTGTTATTGAAATTGCGCAAAAGTCTTCCGCAGCATCACAAGGGTCAGTAAGTGCAAAAACCAGTGCTGTAAGTGGCACTGAAATTGTGAAAAAAACTACCGAAGCCTTAAGTATTGTGCAAAGAGAAAATACAACCATGCAAAATGCCATGAAGGATCTAGGCATTGCAGCAGAAAGTATTGACTCTGTTATTACTGTTATTAACGATATTGCAGACCAAACAAATTTACTTGCGCTAAATGCTGCCATTGAAGCCGCAAGGGCAGGAGACGCCGGTCGTGGTTTTGCAGTTGTTGCTGATGAAGTAAGAAAACTTGCTGAAAAAACCACTCAGGCCACACAAGAAGTAAGTGTTGTAATTAAGAGTATTCAAGAAAAAACAAAAAACAGTTCTGACCTTGTGGACAGTAGTACCACAACTCTAAACGATACCTCTCAATTAATGAACTCATCAGAAGAAATATTGCTTAAAATTGTTCATGAAGCAACACTTTCAGCAGAACAAATAGCTGAAATTGCATCAACTTCTGAAAAACAATCTACTACTAGTGAATCAATTAAATTCTCACTTGATGAAATTAATAATGGCGCCTTAGAAACTGTTGAATCCATGCATAGCGCTGCTAAGCAAGTTCATAATGTGTCAGAAGAGGTTGAAAAGCTAAGATTAATTATGCAAAATTTAGGCAAATAATTTCATTTTCTACCTAGCTTTTTACTTAACTTAAAAAAGGGCTGTGCATCTATGATGCACAGCCTATTCCTGATTATCTTATTCACAAACTCTCTTCGTTCGTTTGTGCCGCCTAAGACAGACTAGCTGTCTTGGCAGCAAGGCACAAAAAGCATTCGCTTGACGGTGCAAGTAAATTGCACCTACTTTGCTTTTTGAATGTTGCTTTGCAACATTTGAAGACATGAAAAGGGCTGTGCATCTAAGATGCACAGCCTATTCCTGATTATCTTATTCACAAACTCTCTTCGTTCGTTTGTG
>CAYJOP010000019.1:0-21192 GCA_964371835.1 uncultured Desulfovibrionaceae bacterium | reverse complement strand
GCTTTTTGAATGTTGCTTTGCAACATTTGAAGACATGAAAAGGGCTGTGCATCTATGATGCACAGCCTATTCCTGATTATCTTATTCACAAACTCTCTTCGTTCGTTTGTGCCGCCTAAGACAGACTAGCTGTCTTGGCAGCAAGGCACAAAAAGCATTCGCTTGACGGTGCAAGTAAATTGCACCTACTTTGCTTTTTGAATGTTGCTTTGCAACATTTGAAGACATGAAAAGGGCTGTGCATCTAAGATGCACAGCCTATTCCTGTCTTCAGAATGGAGAGGTTATTCTGAAGAGTTAAGGGGAAAATTTGACAAAAATAATTTACAAAGCCTTAATATGTAGATTAAAATCTACTCATCATAAGAGTTAGTAATAGCTACGCCAAAAAATTTAATTTGGTTTAACTAATAAATTGCCAATAAAAATTTTAGTCCGCTTGCCTACGAATGAAGGCTGGCATTTCAAAATCATTTTCATCAAGTACAAATTCCTCTGCACCAGGTGCATAATTATTACGCTGATTCATGCCCATAGCTTCACGTTTGCGAACAAATGGTGGCAAGTCGCTTTTCATATCATACCAGCTTTCCACTTGATCACTTCGATTATCAATGATCAACTGCTCATGTAATTGACCTTGAACCGGCATCATGGAATTTGCAACAGCTGTTGGCTGTGCTTGACGGCGAACACTCTGTGTAGGTTGTGCCACTGATGGAGTTGGTTGATTGAAATTTGTTACTGTTGCGCCATTTGTTACTGTTTGGGCTTGCATCCTCTCTTGCCCGTCAATGCCTGTAGCAACAACAGTAATTCGCAAATCATCGCCTGCTTTTTCATCAAAAACCACACCAAAAATAATGTTAGCTTCTGGATGAGCGGCTTCATTTATTATATCGCCTATTTCACCCACTTCATCGCCTGAAATATCTCTTGATGCTGTAATATTATATAGAACTGCTTTTGCACCTTCTAATGAAACATCTTCCAATAATGGGCTCATAATGGCGCGTTGAGCAGCTTCACGAGCACGATTTTCACCGCTTGCAATGCCGGTCCCCATTAGTGCAAGACCTGACTCTAACATAACGGTTTTAACGTCTGCAAAGTCAACATTAATCATACCATCTTCCATAATAACATCGGAAATACCTTTAACTGCATAATACAAAACATCATTTGCTTTTTTAAGCATTTCTGTAAATGGAGCTTTTTTGGGAGCAAATGCTAAGAGTCGATCATTTGGAATTGTTATCAAACAATCCACATGTTGACGAAATTCTTGCAAACCAGCCTCTGCTGCTGCACGTCTTTTTGAACCCTCAAAATTAAATGGTTTTGTTACAACACCAACTGTTAATGCGCCTAGTTCTTTAGCAGCTTGAGCAATAATTGGAGCTGCGCCTGTACCTGTTCCACCGCCCATACCAGCAGTCACAAATACCATATCTGTGCCTTCTAAGGCATCACGAATTGCAGATACACTCTCAAGCGCTGCATCTCTACCCACTTGTGGATTTGCACCAGCACCTAAACCTCGTGTAAGTTGTTCACCTAATTGAATTTTATTTTGAACAGGACTTCTGTTAAGTGCTTGCATGTCTGTATTTGCACAAACAAAAGTAACACCTTTAAGGCCTGATTCAATCATGTATTCAACTGCATTACCGCCACCACCGCCAACGCCAACAACTTTAATTTTTGCACTGCTTGTTAACGAATTTTCAAAATCAAAAAGTTCCATAGCTATACCTCTCCTCTAGCTAAATGTTTGTTTTAAGAAATACCCTTTGCCACTTAATCTTCCACAATTCCAGCGCTTGTTCGCCTAAGGCAGTCATGGCTACCTTGACAGTAAGGCTCTAAAATCATTCTTTTACAGGCAAATAATGTTAGCCTATTCCTGATTTTTGTGCGCTGACTTTGTTAGCACCTTGTGGTTTAAGAAATATCTTTGAACCACTTTTTCATGCGTGCAAGCACGCTATTAAACATATTTGTTTCATGACTGGTGAAGGTTTTTTGACCAATATTTTCCTTCTCAGCACCATATCTCAATAAACCAACGGCAGTAGCAAATTTTGGACTGCTAACTACGTCTTTTAATCCACCCACATTGCGTGGAAAGCCTACTCGTGTTGGCAAATTAAAAATTTGCTCCCCAAGTTCTTGACATCCTTCAATAAGCGCCGTTCCACCTGTAAGCACAACACCTGCTCCTATCATGCCCTTAAAGCCTGATCGAATGAGCGTTTGGTCCACAAGGTAGAGAATTTCTTCCATGCGAGGTTCACAAATTTCTGCTAAAACATGGCGTGAAAGTCGTCTTGCATCACGACCTCCAACACTTGGCACCTCTATATATTCATCTTGGCGCACTAATTCTGTTAGCGCACAACCATATTTCATTTTAATTTTTTCAGCAGCAGCCATGGGAGTTCGCAAGCCAAATGCAATATCATTGGTCAGATTTTGCCCACCAAGAGCTAGCACTGCCGTATGTTTAATGGCATCATTGGCGAAAATTGCTATATCAGTTGTTCCGCCCCCAAGATCCACTAAGGCCACACCAATTTCTCTTTCTTCTTCTGTAAGCACAGCCTTGGCAGATGCCAATGATTCAAGTGCAATATCTGCAACTTCAAGGCTGCTGCGATGGCATGAGCGCACAATATTTTGTGCAGATGACACAGCGCCTGTTACAATATGCACCTTAACCTCAAGACGAACACCAGCCATGCCCAAAGGATCTGCTATACCACGTTGGTCATCCACCACATATTCTTGCGGCAAAATGTGTATAACTTCACGATCTGCAGGAATGGCAACAGCTCTTGCTGCATCCAAGGCACGTTCAATGTCACGCTGGGCTACTTCCCCACCCTTTACCGCAATGACACCGTGGCTATTAATACCCATGATGTGACTGCCTGCAATGCCTACATAAACAGCATGTATTTCACAACCAGCCATAAGCTCTGCCTCATCAAGAGCCTTACGCACAGATTGCACTGTTTGCTCAATATTTACCACAACACCTTTACGTAAACCAGTTGATATACTTGTACCAATACCTACTATGTCTATTACACCATCTTCAGTGAGCTCACCCACAACGGCACAGATCTTTGTTGTACCAATATCTAAACCAACTATTAGTTCGGCTTTACTCATAACTACTCCCCGAAGATTATTATCCGCAAACTAGACCTTGGTTATTACCCAAACATTTCCATCAGATGCGCGAATTTCCTTCACTTTTGACAACTCATTGCGCCTTGCCAAATCACCTAATGTAATGGATAAACGTTTCAAATTATTGCTCCAACTATCAAGTTCTAAACAAAGACGAATATCTCTATCATCAAGATACAACTCTATGCCTTTGTCATTACTTATCTTAAATGCTGAAATTGCCCCATATTCCACAGGCAACTCACCAGACTTCAAATCTTTTAAGTATATGCCAAGCATGCTCATATTGTGCTCTGCTCCGCTTTCAACTTCGAGTGTAGGTAAGGACATAAAATTTGCAGTTTCAACAGGTGCTATTATTTTACCCCTCTCATCTGCATAATAAAGCACACCCTCTTGCTTTATCCAAAATGAAGGCATTCTTTCATCAAGCGTTATTATAAATCTATTTGGCAATACACGCTTAACGGACACACCTTCAACCCATGGTGTTTTTAATAATGCTTGCTCAACATTACCAATGCTGACATTCAATGAATTATCACCTTCACTAACACCAGCAAAATCCTTCACCATTTCCTTGGACATGCGAACATTGCCCAAAATTTGTACTTCTTTTGTTGCAAAATACTCACTCGTAGTTGCAACCCTATACATCCACAACGTACCAACACAAATTCCAGCAATAACTACAAATCCAACACAAGAACAAAACAAAATCACCCATAAATTTCCAAAAGATACATATTTTTGTGCCTTTGGCCTTTGGGCTTTGTGTGGCGCTCTTGCTACTCTAGACTTCAAATCAGTCTTTTTTTCTTTAGCACCAGCTTTATAAACATTTTTTGTATTACGCTTTAGCTGTAATCCTGGTTTGCGAATTGCACGCATTTTATTTACGGACATAAAATTTTCACCTCTGGAGTGAGCATACAACCAAAACGTTTATTAACTTCTTCCCTAGCCTCTTCTATTAACTCAAAGGCTGCATTAGCATTTCCATTACCTTCGTTTATTAAAAAATTTGCGTGCAATGAAGAAAAACCCATTCCACCCTTACTTTTTCCTTTAAATCCACACATTTCTAATAACTTTCCTGCTGGGTCATTATCTGCTGGATTCTTAAATAAACATCCAGCACTCCAGCTACTTACAGGTTGTGTAGACTTTTTCTTAAAAAAGTTTAGAAACATTTTTTCTTTTATGACCTTTGTTTCGGAATTAGTCAAGCTAAATATTGCATAAATTACAAAAAACCATGAATTAATTTTTTCTATACTAAAACTTCTGTAAGCGTAGTTGAAACTAGATGACTCTATTGTAACAATTCCAGTTGCTGGTGAGTAAATTTTAATGGACTCTAATTGAGCGCACGTTTCACTATCAAATGAACCAGCATTCATTGCAATGGCTCCACCTACTGTACCAGGTATTCCACAAAGACCTTCCAATCCACTAAGACCTAAGCTTGCACATTTTCCTATTAATTTACCTAAACGAACATTACCTGATACTCCAATGTAAGTTTTGCTTTCAGTTTTTTTTAATACATCAATTCTTTGTGTAAATTTTGGTTTTAACAAAACTAAGTTTAAGTCTTCATCACTTGCTAAAATATTACTACCAGCACCTAGTACAAATACATTATTACCATTTTCAATAACCAATTTATTTAAATCACTTTCATTAAATTCATCATAAATTTCTATTATAGCATTGGCATTTCCTCCAATACGTAGTGTTGTTAATTCTGAAAATCTTGGTCTTTCTTTAATTTTTAACATAATTTGCTCATATCAAACTTCATAAACTATTATTTTTAAAAAATATTCTCTAATTTATATTTTTTATAGACTTTTTTATTTAAACTATTCTTCCGTTAAAAATCTTGGCCCAATTCGAGTAATTGTTCCTGCACCGAGAGTTAGAAACACATCTCCAGATCGTAAGTATTTGTGGGCCTCACTAATTAACACCTCAAAATTTTCACAAAATTCCACATCTACTGATGTTACTTGGCGTATGCCTTGGGCTAAACTTATCCCACTTACCCCTGGTATTGGTTTTTCAGAAGCTGCATAAATTTCGCTTAATAATAATTTGTCTACATTTTCAAAGGATTTACAAAACTCTCCAAAGAATGCTTGTGTGCGAGTAAAGCGATGGGGTTGAAATGCCACCAGCAAGCGTCTATCAGGATAAACTTGTTTTGCCGTGGCAATGGTTGCAGTTATTTCTGCTGGGTGGTGACCATAGTCATCTATTACAACAATGCCATCCTTTTCACCCTTAAATTCAAATCTGCGTCCAACTCCACCAAATTTGGCAAGTCCTTTTTTGCAATGCTCAACACTAATACCTGCTTCAAAGGCAACACCTATGGCAGCTAAAGCATTTAATATGTTATGCATACCTGGCTGTTTTAATTCAAAAACACCCAGATTTTCACCATGTAATACAACTTCAAAGCGACTAATCACACCACATTCAGCAACAATTGCTTGAAGGGCGTTGTTCTCACCAAAACCATAAGTCAGCACAGGTCTTTTAATCTGGCTTAGCAGACGCTGCACGCCTGCATCATCACCGCAAACAATATTGCGACCATAGAATGGAACCTTGTTCATGAAATCCACAAAGGCCTTGTCCACTTCTTCAAGATTTTCATAAAAATCAACATGATCAAGGTCAACATTTGTCACAACATTTACAATGGGGAAAAGGCATAAAAATGAACCATCAGACTCATCAGCCTCAGCAATTAAATAATTGCCTGCTCCAAGTCGTGCGTTTGCACCATATGCGTTTAATAATCCGCCTATAATTACAGTGGGATCTTCTTCTGCCGCATCAAATATTGCAGCTGTTAGCGAGGTTGTGGTGGTTTTGCCATGAGTTCCAGCTATGGCAATTCCATGACGTAAGCGCATTAACTCTGCAAGCATTTCTGCACGGGGAATTATGGGAATTCCTTTTGTTTTTGCTGCTTGCACCTCTGGATTGTCGTCTAAAATTGCTGTTGATTTTACAAGAACCTGCACATCACCAACATTTTCATCATTGTGACCAATAAATATTTCTGCACCAAGACCGCGCAATCGCTTAACTGTTGCCGATTCTGCAGCATCGGAGCCGCACACCTTGCAGCCCAAGTTTAATAAAACTTCAGCAATGCCGCTCATACCAGAACCGCCAATGCCTACCATGTGAATTGCTCTAATTTTAGTGTGCATGCTTACCTCTTTTTTTAAGAGTTTTCTTGAAAGTGTCTATATTTTAACTAAATACATTAATTTTCTAAAATCATACTCTTAATGCTCTTTCTAATTGCTACAAATTATTTACAATATTCTTTGCTGCATTGCCTAAATTTACGGATTTTGCAGCATTTGCCATCGCTTCTAACTTCTCAGGTTTATTTAACAATTCTAAAATATCGCTTATAACATCATGATTTTTCATCGTTCTTTCTGCATGCATCATGGCAGCATCATGTTTTACCAATAATTGTGCATTGTGGGTTTGATGGTCATGTGTTGCAAAAGGAAATGGCACAAATATGGCTCCACGCCCAGCACCTGATAATTCTGCAATTGTTGATGCCCCCGACCTACAAAGCACTAAATCTGCCCAATCGTATGCACTTGGCATATCATCTATAAATGCAAAAAGCTGATCAATTGGCTGATTTGATGCACAATACGCTGCTTCAACTCTCTCATAATCACCAGCTCCGCATTGATGTCGAACTTGAATTTTTTCAGCATTTAACTTTTCAAAATTATTTATTATTATATCATTTAATGCCTTTGCGCCTTGTGATCCACCAACCACCAAAAGTCTTTTACCTGAAAAATCATGTGCTTTTTCAGATATTTTTGCTATTGCTGAACGAATGGGGTTTCCTGTAACTATACATTTTTCTGTGTTAAAACCTTTTGCCTCTGACATCCCAAGAAATATTTTTTTTGCAAAATATCCTTGCACTTTATTACTTAGACCAACTACAGCATTTTGTTCATGGACGTATGTGGCAATGCCCATACTTTGTGCCGCCATCATTGGTGCAAAAGCAGCATACCCACCAAAACCAATAACATGACTAGGTTTAAATTTACGCATAATTCCAAGGGCTAATGCATATGAATATATCATAGCAAGACCAGCACCTATTGCCTTGGTGCCACGCCCCAAAATGCCTCGCACTGGTAAGCCTTTAAATTCAAGCCCGACCCTTGTTGCCAATTTTTTTTCAGGTCCATAATGCGAACCCACAAACAACAAGCGTACATGTTCTTGCTTTGCAAGCTCCTCTGCCACGGCAAGGGCTGGAAAAATATGTCCTCCAGTGCCGCCTGTTGTTAGGATTATGCGCTTCATAGTGCCTACTTTCTAATATTTTCTATCTCTGTAGCCGTGCGAGAAAAATTGAGCATAAGCCCAATGCAAAGCAAAGTTGCAAGAAGACTACTACCGCCATAGCTCAAAAGTGGCATGGGAATACCCTTTGGTGGTGCAAGACCCATAACAACTGCTAAGTTCATGGAGGCACCCATGGCAATAATTAGTGTAATTCCAAAGGCTGAATAGCGGTCACGTAGTTGTTTTTGTCCTACAATAATTTTATAACAACGCCAAAATAGAAGACCAAAAAGTGACATTACAAGTGTAATGCCCACAAAACCCAATTCTTCTCCAAGTACAGACATTATAAAGTCATTATGAGCTTCTGGCAGATAAAACATTTTCTGTTTACTAGAGCCTACACCCACACCAAAAAAACCACCTGAGCCAAGCGCGTATAATGACTGAACTAATTGATATCCGCTGTCTTGTGCATCCTTGAATGGGTCAAGAAATGCCGTTAATCTGCGTAAGCGATATGGAGATGAAATGGCAAGGGTTATAGCACCGGCAATGGCCATAGCCACGGCAATGAATAAGTATATAAATCTAGTGCCACCAGCCACGCACATGAAAAACAAAATTGTTGTCAAAATAACAGCACTTCCAAAATCTGGCTGCATAAGCAAAAGTATACAAAATATACCTGTTACAGCAAATGGCGGTATTACACCACGACTAAAAGTTTTAATTAAATTTTGTTTTGAACTCATAAAATATGCCAAGTATAATACCAGAGCAATTTTTACAAATTCCATGGGTTGTAATGAAAATGGGCCTATGGGAATCCAACGCTGAGCTCCATTGATTGTTGGTGCAATTGGTGTTGCAGTTAATAATAGCAAGAAAAATGTTGCAAATAGTGCTGGATATTGTAATTTATTCAATAAATCTCGCGGCATCATGGCAGCAATCCAAAGCACTATACCACCACCGGCCACAAATAATAATTGGCGCTTAAAGAAGTAGTATTTATCACCATTTAACTTTTCTGCCACCACACCACTGGCGCTAAGTACCATGATTAAACCAATGCCAAGTAAAATTACAACAATTGTAAAAAGCCACCAATCAAAGTTTGGCTGTGATTTAATTTGACCTGAGTTTAGCTCGTTTGTTTCAGATTTATCCCTACTGGTATTGCTACTAAATCCACTCTTTACATCTTGTAATGTCTTCAAAACTTGACTCATTTTAGTGCTCCTACCAATTTTTTAAAATCGTCACCCCTTGCCATGTAGTTTTTATACAGATCAAAGGACGCTGTGGCTGGGGCCATTAAGACCACGTCTTGTGGCGAGGCATTTTCATTGGCTTTATTTATTGCCTGTTCAAGGTTTGCAAACCAAGTTATGGGCACTATACCCTCCCAAGCTTTTTCAAAATATTCGCGACTTGCTCCAAATAGTATTACTTGTTTAACTTTTTCTTTAACCAATGCTCTAAGACCTAGTAAATCCCCACCTTTAAATTTTCCACCACACAGTAGTACTATGGGTCTGTTAAATGCCTCTAGCGCAACTTTCATGGATGAAGTTGTCGTGCATTTTGAGTCATTTACATACAACACATTGTTTAATTCACGCACAATTTCTAAACGATGCTCAAGTGGAGCAAAATTTGCCACTGCTTTTGCAGCATTTTCATGGCTAACACCAAGCTCTTTGCAAGCAAGCCACGCAGCTTCAATGTTTATTGTATTGTGAGCACCCAAGAGTCGACATTGGCTAAAGCGTTGTGCTTCTTTTTTTGTTTTATTTTCAAGCCAAATTAATTTTGATTTTATGGAATTCACATTAATTTTAGATTGTATTGACTTATGAATTATTGCCACATCATTTTCATTTTGGTTTGCAAAAATTCTTAACTTGGCATCAAGATATTCTTGCATATCCTTATGATAATCCAAATGATTTTCACTAATATTTAGTAAAACTGCCACATCTGGCTTAAAGTTTAGACATGTTTGCAGTTGAAAACTTGATAACTCAAGAACTAAGACATCTGCTTTTTTTCCTGCAAGTACATATTCACTTAGAGGAGTACCAATATTGCCACCTAAAAATACTGATATTCCATGTGCTTTTAACATTTCAGCGGCCAAGGAAACTGTCGTAGTTTTTCCACTTGTGCCTGTTATTGCAAGAATTTTTTCATCACTTAAGCATTGCCATGCTAATTCCATTTCTGCCATGATAATTGGTGTGTTTTCACTGGGCAAATGTGGTAAAATACTAGCCACTGGTATGCCAGGACTTGGAACTATGTAATTGGCACCTTCAAAATGTTCTGACTTATGCTCGGCACAAATTATACTTGCGCCTGCTTTTTCAATTTCTTCTCTAAAATCTTTGTTTATATTTTGTTCATTGTTTTCAACTAAGCTAACAATTGCTTCTTGCTTGATTAATAGGCGCACAGCCGCCATACCAGAACTTCCAGCTCCTAGTACAATGGTTTTTTTGCCCTTAAAATTTATATTATTCCCTTGCATTCATATTCCCCTAAGACCTAGCGTAATTTTAACATGGATAATGCTAATAGCCCAAGTAAAATAGAAGTAATCCATGACCTTATAATAATTTTAGATTCTGGCACACCCTTTAATTCAAAATGGTGATGTAGCGGAGCCATTCGAAAAATTCTTTTTCCACCTGACCACTTGAAGTAACTTACTTGCAAAATTACAGACAAAGTTTCTGCCACAAATAAGCCGCCAACTACTACCAAAATCAGCTCTTGCTTGCATAAAACTGCAAGAAATCCTAATACCCCACCAAGACTTAAGGAACCTACATCACCCATAAAAATTTGTGCAGGATAAGCGTTATACCATAAAAAACCTAATCCTGCTCCCACTAAGGCTGCGCAGAACACTGTAACTTCGCCTACTCCTGATATATATGGTACGATTAAGTATTGTGAAAATTTCGCATGTCCACTAACGTAGATAAAAACAGCAAGAACAACACCAACCACAACTGTTGGTCCAATGGCAAGACCATCAAGTCCATCTGTTAAGTTTACAGCATTGGATGCACCAACCATTACCAAGACTGCAAAGGGATAATAAAATAAACCAATATCAGGATTTAATTCTTTGAATAAAGGTATGGTAATGGTGGTACTAAAACCTGGTTGCTCAACCAATATATAAGTTGCTGATCCAGCGATTAATACTTGAGCTATGAACTTTGCAGCAACGCTTATGCCTTGGTTTTTTTTGCCCTTAATTTTTACCATGTCATCAACAAAGCCAACTATGCCAAATCCTACAAAAACATATATAGTTAGCCACAAATAGACATTTGTTAAATCGCCCCATAAGAATACACTTACAAGCAAGCTGAACATTATGAGCAAACCACCCATTGTTGGCGTTCCAGCTTTCGCGTTGTGCGAAGTCACATCTTCGTGTATATATTGACCAAACTTTAGTTTGCGTAATAGTTCTATGAATTTTGGACCCACTGCAATGGAAATTATTAAGGCAGTCATCATGGATAATGCAGAACGAAATGTTAAGTATCTAAAAACATTAAGTGCACCCCACTCATCTGATAACGAAACCAACAGACTATTTAACATGCCTACCCCTCAATCTATATATTTATTTTTGTTAAGATTATATTAACTAATTCTTCCAATCTATTACTTCGCGACCCCTTGCAAAGCACTGTGCCAGCATGCAATTTTGCCTCATTCCACTTATGTGAAAATTCATCTACACAGTTTATATTTTCAAATATTCCTGCATAGTTATTTAATTTTAAGCCTTTTAATACTTCTTGAGCATATGCTCCCTTCCAAAAAATTGCTTTTATTTTCAAACTTGCAATAACCTGTCCTAATACTTCATGTTCCTTTTCAGCTAAACTTCCAAGCTCGCCCATGGTCCCAAGTACAGCATAACAAGGACCATGGCCTGCCCTTTGAACTGTTGCTTCGAGCATTTTGCGCATAGACAATGCATTTGCATTATAAGTATCATCAATAACACACCATCCATTTTTTTCATGCACATTAAAACGCTGTTCTGGCAGCTTAATTTGTTCTAAACCCATTATAATTTCCTGCTTTTGTAATCCTAAACCATGAGCAACGGCAGCAATGGCAGCTATATTTTCTGCACCATAACTGCCATAAAATGGTGTTTCTACACTAAATCTTTCATTTTCTATTATTACTTCATATTTACCGCGCCTTTTTTCCTCATCCATGCCCAAATATTTTGCTTTATAAGTAGCAGCATTGAAATTTTGGCTGGTAAATAAACATATATTTTGGTAAATTTCTTTTGCATTTTTCAAAAGGTCTTCATAATCAGCACAAACAAAAGCTTGTTTCTCTAAATTCTTTTTTATGTATTTAAGTAACTGCACCTTATGCCAAGCAACGCCTTTTTCTCCAAGTCCCTCTGTATGCGCTGCCCCCACATTTAGTACAAGTGCCATGTCTGGCAAAAGCATTGAACCTAGTTCGTCCATGTCATGGACTTGGCTAATGCCTGCTTCCATTACCCAATAATCCTCGCTACCATTTGCTGCTAACATTGATAGTGGAAGACCTATTTGATTGTTATAATTTAATTTATTTTTTGCAACTTGCTTTCCTGCGCTTTCAAGCACTTGAGCTAAGCATTCTTTTAATGTGGTTTTGCCAGCACTTCCTGTTATGGCAATTACTTTGCCTTTGAATGTTTCACGCCATGCTTTTGCTATTAATGCAAGTGCTTTAACAGTATCTGAAACAACAAATTGTGCCACATCTATGCCTTTTATATGTCGCGAAACAAGCAGGGCTTTTGCTCCAAGTTCCACAGCTTTTTTCGCAAAATCATGACCATCAAAGCGTTGACCAACAATGCAAACAAACAAAGCATTTGCCACAACATCATTAGTGTCACGGCAAACTGATGTTATCTCAGAGTTTTCAGCATTTTTTGTAGGGTGAAAATCCGCATTCAAAATGCTTTGAATTTGGTCAAGCTTAAGCCTCACAATAAAAGCTCCTGCACTGTTTTTTGGTCACTATATGGGTATTTAACACCTTCAATAATTTGGTAATCTTCATGTCCTTTGCCAGCAATGAGCACAGCAGTGTCATTTGTATTTGATGATTTTAACAATTCCAAAGCTTTTTTTGTTGCTTCGCGCCTTTCAACATGTACTAAAACTTCTAGTTTTTCACATGATTGCAAACCTGGTAATACATCCGCAATTATATCCTCTGGTTTTTCAAAGCGAGGATTATCTGAAGTTAAAATTGCAATGTCAGTGTTATCAGCTACTGCTTTGCCCATTAATGGACGTTTTGTTCTATCTCTGTCTCCGCCACAACCAAACACTGTTATTATTTTCTCAAACCCAGCAGTTCTTAGTGCTTGCAATACATTCACTAAAGCATCTGGAGTGTGTGCATAGTCCACGAAAACGTTCAAATTTTGTGCATTTTGCACTCGCTCTAGACGTCCACACACTCCATAAAAATCTTCCAAATGCTTTAATCCTTCAACTTCAACTCCTAAACCCAAGGCCAAAGTTTGTACACCCAATAAGTTCAGTGCATTAAACGCACCAACCAATGGTGACTTAATTTCCCACTTTTTTTCACACCACTTCATTTGTAAGTGCAAACCTTGCGGTGACATGGAAACAATTTTTGCTCTAACATAATTTAGGGATGTATTTTCAAAATTTTGCAAACCATAATCTAAGGCTTGTGGACATAAGGATAATAATTTTTTACCCCATTCATCGTCAGAATTTATGGCAATCGCCTTATCTTTTTTGGGTAATGTTGTAAAAAGTTTTGCTTTAGCTTCAAAGTAACTATTCATATCTTCATGAAAATCAAGATGATCCTGAGTTAAGTTGCTAAATATTGCACCAGAAAAATCAATACCGCCAACACGATCTTGCTCAAGGGCGTGTGATGAAACTTCCATAATGATTATATCCACACCATCCTTGATCATACTGGCAATCATGGAGTGGATTGTTATACTATCTGGAGTAGTTAGTGGTGCTTCAATTTCATTCCCAGGCCAGCGATAGCTTACTGTGCCCATGACCCCAACCTTATGCCCAAGTTTTGTAAAAAGATGCTCAAGCAAAAAAGCTGAGGTGGTTTTGCCATTTGTTCCTGTTATACCAATAATTTGAACATTATTTATTTTGCAATTAGCCTCAGTATTATAATAGGCAGATGCCATTTGCCACAATGCTTTGCGCGAGTTTTCGCATTGTACTATTTTCACACCTTCTTGTGCGGCAGTGCTTGTAAATTCATTTTCTCCACAACATACAATAGTTGCAGCTCCAGCTTTTACAGCTGCTGGAATATACTTTATGCCATCTTCAGAAATTCCGCTTATGGCAACAAAAATATCGCCTTTTTGCACTGCACGAGAGTCAATTCTTATTTTGGCTTTACTATCACTTGGCAGATCGCGTAATTGCTTTAATAATTTATTAAATTCCATTACATGTTCTCCGATAGCCATAATACATATTCGCCATTTTCTTGCTTTGGCCACTTAGTACCAGGAGCTGGCTCTTGACGAACAACACGTTGCCCTTCACCTTTAAGAACTGGAACAATACCGCCGCGAGCAAAAAGCTCTACGGCAGTTCTTACTGTTTTTCCAACAACATTTGGCACAACTGTTGCTGCCTTGGTCAGATGCCCTGGTAATGAGCTGTAGACTGCACGTCTTGATTTTTCTTTAGATATATCAAGTGAGGCTGCACTAAATAGTGGTGCAGGTCCACGAGATATTTTATAACGGCGAGCCCCTTCACCCAATTGAGCACCACGTTTTATAAGTGGTTTTTTTGATGATTCAGCATAAACTACATCTGGCAAATAACCACCGTAGGTCATGACAAGACTTGTCACCTCTTGGAAAACTGGCGCTGCTATTACACCACCATATTTAACATTTTTCGGCTCATCAATCATAACCAATGTAATGTATTTTGGTTTTTTAACTGGAGCAAAGCCAACAAATGATGCCATGCGCCCTTCGCCATATGTTTTTGTTTTTGCATCTGCTTTTTGAGAAGTTCCTGTTTTTCCGCCTACTTCTATCCCATCAATAAGTGCTCTTTTACCACTGCCACCTTTTTCATGCACAACGCCGCGCATCATTTGCATAACCTCTTTGGAGACAGCCTCGCTAAAAATTCTAACTGGCTTTGCCTTAGCCACTTTTTCATCATCCTTTACCAAGCGCAAAGGTTTATAAACACCATTATTTATTAACGTTAAATAGGCTTGTGTCATTTGCAATGCTGTTGATGATAAACCTTGCCCAAATGATACACTTAATAGGTCAGCTGCCGCCCAGTTTTTTGCTTGACGCAAAATACCTTTGCTTTCATAAACTGGCACAATTGTTCTCTCTCCAAAACCTAACTTTGACAGATAGTTATGAAATTTTGTTGCACCAACAATTTGTCCAATTTTTGCAACGCCAATATTACTTGAATAACGAATGATTTCATCAACAGTAAGATTTTTTCTCATTGAAGTGTCACGAATTGTAATGCCCATTGTTTCCCACTTACCACTCTCGCAATCTATAATTGTGTCCTTGGTAACGGCCTTTTCTTCAATAGCAGCAGCCACTAAAAATGGCTTTATTGTTGAACCAGGTTCTATGGAGTCAAAAGCTAAACGATTTCTGTATTGACTTGGAGCATAAGTGCCAAAAGCATTGGGATTAAAAAATGGATACTGTGCCCAAGCTAAAATATCACCATTATCCACATCTACAACCATAACTCCGCCCCAAGCTGCATTATATTCATCAACTGCTTTGGAGATTGATTCTTCTGCAAAGAACTGTATTTGTGAATCAATTGTTAATTGTAAATCCCTACCAGTTGGCTCAGTTTGGCCTTCTGAATGCATAAAAAATCTTCGTCCAGTGGCGTCACGTTGAACAAGTTGCCTGGTGGATACACTGGCCAGATGCTTATCAAATACGCGTTCAAGCCCTTCAAGCCCTTGATTGTCTACACCAACAAAACCTAAGAGCTGACCTGCCATATGCTTAAATGGATACACGCGGTCATATTCTTTTGATAGTCCAACACCTTCAAGCCTTGCATTCACTATGGCACTAGCTGTGTGGTCATCAACCTTTCTGGCAATCCATGTAAATTTTCGTGAATCATTGGAAAGTTGGGCATGTATTTTTTCAACAGGTTGATTTAGAATTGTGGCAAGTTGGCTTGCCGTGGCGTTAATATCTTGAACCTCAAATGGCCTTACATAAACAGATTGGCTCTGTACAGAGCGAGCAAGTGCTTGCCCATTTCTATCAAGTATCATTCCACGTTTACCAGTTACAAGAACTGAAGCCGTATGTTGATTTTTTGCTTGGTCTGCAAGGTGAGAGCCTTCTATAATTTGCCAATACCAAGCTCTACCCCACAAAGCCACCCAAAATACTATAAAACCTGCGGCCACAAATTGAATTCTTAAAATCCCCCAATTCATTTTAGCCAATTTTGAGCGTAAATTTGCATTTTGTGCATTTCTTTGCACATCAAGCTTTGACTTAGCGCCTGAAACTACCTTCTTGGTATCTCTTTTATTACGAACCTTTCTTTTGAAAAGTGCCATGATTTCTCTCCAATTTAACAGTAGCTTCCTAAAAAAATTTTATTCTACTATATCGCCACGCCAGCGAATTTGACCAAGTTTTGGTTGATGCAAGCCAAGTGAGTTTGCTTTTTTGCCAAGCTCATGAGGTGATAGTAAATACTCTCGCTCAACTTCAAGTTTTGCTCTGTGGCTGTTTTTTTCTCTAATATCAATCTGTAATGTATTAATAAAATAACTTGTATCCATGCGTTCAATATTAATCCACACTAGCACAAGGCTCATAAACATGGCAGAAAGTGTCCCAAGCACTATTAATAATATCCAGCCACTGCTGCCTCGCTTCATCATTACCTTGCCTCACAAATTTTTTCTATTGCACGCATTTTTGCACTACTTGCTCTTGGATTTTGCTTTAACTCTGCTTCATCTGCTACCACAGGTTTTTTATATAAAATCCTAACCTCAGGTTTATGCCCACATTTACAATGCATTACATGCCTTGGACAACGGCAACCTTCGGCCCAGTGGCGCATGGCTTGCTTAACCATGCGGTCTTCAAGTGAGTGAAAGCTTATAACAACTAAACGCCCACCAATTTTAATCTTTTTCAATATTGCATCTAAAAATCTTTCCAGCTCACCAAGCTCATCATTTACAACCATACGCAAAGCCTGAAAGGTGCGTGTAGCTGGATGGTTTCTAGCTTTTGCACGCCAAGCGGCTGGGTAAGCGTTGTAAACTATATTTTCAAGTTCAGCCGTTGTATCAATGTTTTTTTTCTGACGAGCATCCACAATGGCTCTGGCAATGCGCCCTGCTTGTGGGTCTTCACCAAATTTTTGTATAATTTCCTTCAACACCTCAAAGCGATCTCTATTTACAATATCCCAAGCAGAACGCGTATATCCGTCCACTTGAGTATCCATACGCATATCAAGCGGTCCGTCACTATTAAAACTAAAACCACGCTCTGCTGTATCTAAATGCAATGACGACACGCCAATATCAATAAGCGCGCCATCCAAGCTATCCCAAGCTAGACTTTGTAAAGCTTCTTCAAATTTGCTGTAGTGAGTGTGGAAGTAATGAACACAAGCACCATATGGTGCAGAAGGGGCAAGCAATGGGCTAAGTCGCTCTTTTGCAAGAGCAAGAGCATCGCCATCTCGATCTAAGGCACAAATTTCTATGTTTTTAGCTGACTCGATAATAGCCGCACTATGACCACCAAGGCCAAGTGTTCCATCAAGATACTTACCATTGTCCTTTGGAGACAGCGCCACTAACACCTGCTCACGCAGCACGGGAATATGCACATTTTGCAGTTGCGCACTCCTCTCTCCCTTCATAGTAGCACCCTCAATTACAATGAAATATCGACATCATTGGCAGCTAATTCTTCTGAAACATCTTCTAATACAAGACCTTCAAAACGACCCTGATCCCAAATTTCAAACTTATTGTCCATCCCAACAAGAACAATATCCTTCACAAGACCTGCCTCGCGCATAAGAGACTGCGGAATGCGTATTCTCCCGTGAGCGTCAGGACTAAGTTCCTCAGCAAGACCTCTCACCTTGCTCATAAAATGTCGCATGGACATTTTGGGATTCTTAATCTTGGAAAGCTGTTCTCTAGTGTGTTGCCATGCCTCAGGTGAATAAGCCACAAGCCGCCCATGAAAGCCAGTAAGCACAAAACTACCTGTAGGAGAGATGGCGCTAAGCGCATCTCTATAGTCCACAGGAAGCATAATACGCCCCTTGGCATCTAAGCTTCTATAATGACTTTTTTCAAATTCAGACATTTTTACCACGTTCTCCCACTTAACTCCACTTTTTCCCACTTTGACTTAAACCAAGCTTGCTGTCAATAGATATCAGCAAAAATTTATCAATTATTTTTCATATATTTTCATTATGTTGTAGTTAATAATTTTTAGCACCTTAAAAACTAAGCTTTATATAAATTCTCACCCTCCAAATAAACAAATTCACACCTACAATACTTTAAAATATATAACTATTTTAACACAAAGCATTATCAAAAATATTTTCAAAAAAAATCCCCTTTGAAAGACTATTCAACAAAGAAAAATTAGTTTATGTTTACAAAGTTGCAGACAAAAGCTCATGGTATTGTAATGAAGCTTAAAATATAAAATTCACACGAACCCTGTATGCAAAACACTCAACCAAAATCGGAATTTACTTATGAAAACAAAAATAATTGCTACCATTGGTCCAGCATCTAATACTAAGGAAAAAATGACTTCACTTGTCATGGCCGGAGTTAGAATTTTTCGTCTAAATTTCTCGCATGGTGATGCATCTATGTTCGTGGACATTATCAGTAATATTCGTGAAATTGAAAAAGAATTAAGCACACCACTCACCATCATGCAGGACCTTTCTGGACCAAAAATACGCCTCGGAAACCTCAAAGATGATAAAAAAATCACTGTAGACAAAGGCATGCAACTTCTACTTGGCCCAAAAGCCCAAGAAAGTGATGAAATGCCCTATCTACCTTTTGACCATGCGGTTATTTTAGATAGCCTTGTACCAGATGACCGCTTGGTACTTGCTGATGGTGGCTTGCAATTTAACGTGGTAAAAAAGCGTGATGACGGACTTGTGCTGCTGGAAGCACATAACTCTGGCATAATTACATCACGCAAAGGCCTTGCCCTACCTGGTAAAGCCACAAAGGTTGCAGCCCTTACAGAAAAAGACCGTAAAGACCTTGCTCAAGGTTTAATACTTGGCATTGATGCTGTGGCCCTATCCTATGTGCAAACACCTGAAGATGTTATTGATGCCAAAAACATTCTCATGGCAGCAGGCAAGAGTATTCCTGTCATTGTTAAACTTGAGCGTCAAGGTGCTGTGGATAGACTTGATGAAATTTTACGCGAAGCTGACATTGTCATGGTTGCTCGTGGTGACCTTGGGGTTGAATGCCCACTACCCATGCTTCCAAGCATTCAAAAACGCATAATAAAAGCTTGTAACCGCGCTTCAAAACCTGTTATTGTGGCAACTCAAATGCTACTTTCTATGGTTTCAAGCCCTGTGCCCACTAGAGCAGAAACAACAGACGTTGCAAACGCCGTGCTCGACGGTGCAGATTGTGTTATGCTTTCTGAAGAAACTGCCATGGGTAGCTTCCCCGTGGACACAGTAACATATATGCGTGAAATTACTAAACAAGCTGAAAAAATATTAATAGAACAACATGAGCTCACTGAGCCTGAGTCCCATAAAGGAATTAACGAGTTTTTAGCCTACTCTGCCTGCTTGTTGGCAAAAAAATCCAAATCAGTTGCCATTGTTTCGCACAGCCTAAGTGGTGCATCTGCCAGACAAATTTCCTCATGCCGCCCACCTCAGCAAATTTATGGACTAACCACTGAGCGTGAAGCCTTAAAAGCACTTAACTTTTCATGGGGTGTGACTCCTGTTTTTGTAAATGACCAAGTGGAACCACAAAACCACACTGAACGTGCTGAAAGCTTTATTTCTAAAAACCCAATATTTAACCTTGATGAACGTATTATAATCACCGCAGGCCAGCCTCAAAAGGGTGGTCGCTCACGCGGTACAAACTTAGTAAAAGTATATTGGAAGTAATATGTGCGCAAAACGTATCAATGATGTTCCTGGTAATATTAGTGAACAGTATTATCAAATAAGTTGCGATATTTTACAGTCTTTTCCTAAATATCGTATACCAATTGACCTCTTCTTATTCAAAGAAGACATACTTGTTCTTGTGCCCTATAGCAAGAAAGAACAGCGGCTTAGCAATGAGCAAGTTGATGAAATAAAAGCATTTTGCGCTGCTGGATTACTTTTTGTATCACGCTCAGATCATCATATTTATTCTGAGCATATGGTTAAGCAGCTTGACCTTGTTTTACAAGACTCAAACTTAAAAGATTCTGAAGTTGCAGATATTTGTATGCGTGCCTTGGTTCTTAACTTTGATGAGTTTAGCCAAAATCCAGTTAAAATTTCGTTTGAACCACTATACAAGACCATTATGGTTGTTACCGAATGGATGTGGCATGACAAACATAGATTAAAAAACTTTATGAGGCGAATTTACAAGCCGTACAAACAATCTCATCACGCTGTTAATACTATGATTATTGGACTTTGGCTATGGACTGAAACCACACCCAAGGATAATTTAAACAGGCGCAGTTTTGATCGTGTAGCCCTAGCCTTACTATTACATGATATTGGTATGTGTAAAATTCCAAACTTCGTTTATGGTAAAGCTGGAAAAATGACCAAAGAAGATAAAGATAAAATTCTCATGCATCCCTTCCTTGGCTACAAAATGATGCAAAAACTTGACTTGGCTTTTGATGAACTTGCAAGGTGCATTCTTGAGCACCATGAAAGATTGGACGGCACAGGCTACCCTCAAAAAGCTGTGGGTGAAAAAGGCATTAGCTCATTAGGTCGACTTTGTGCCGTTGCAGATACTTTTTGTGCAATGATTGGCGAGCGTCCATACCAAGATGCCAAAAATCTGGAAACTGCCGCCAAAGAGCTTCTTGAATCATCCAAACAATTTGACACAAAGTTTTCTTCAAAAATTGTGATGGCTGTTTTGGCAAATGAAATTAATACAATACCTGATGATAATAACAAAAAATAATCTCTTACTTTGTTATTGTATTTAATTAAATTACAAAAATGCTTTTAAATTATTTCATTGGAACCATATAAAATATCCATCTATTATCAATGAAATTTTAAATGCTTTATGAATTAAATTTTATAAACCCAAATGTGCGCAGGAGAATTGTAAGAATAATTTTTTTGGATATTTATTAATCCATGCATCACACCCAAATCTATATTATGCATATAATTTAAGTTGTTTTTTTATAATAGTTATGCATGTATTTAGAATAATAGCGCAAGCCAAGGGAGACATTATGCAGCTTGACCCCACAAA
>CAYJOP010000018.1:24172-28115 GCA_964371835.1 uncultured Desulfovibrionaceae bacterium | reverse complement strand
TTATCCCTTGCACATAATAATATTTAAATGTATAATCTAGAAATATTCTAGAGCAAGGTAAAAAAAATTTGCCAAATGCACTACACTAATTGGAGGAATTTAATGAAATATCGTGCACTTTTATGCATACTTACCCTAACCTTAATGACTATATTTGGCACTGCATGTGGACCAAGCAACACAGTGCAGCTAACCTATCCGCCAAAAGACAGTAGTTTGTTGCCTGCGCCCACTGCACCCACTGTTGCCGTAGTCCTTTTTGCAGACAAACGTACCCAGAAACATCTGGGAACTCGCAAAGATAATACCACCTTTGCAAGCAACGTAGCTGTACCTGAGTGGATTAGCCGTTCCTTTGCAGACGCTCTTAGCCGTAAAGGTTTACAAGTGTCCTTTGCAAGCACATCTGACCAAGCTCGTATTGCAAACCCCAAATATATCGTTACTGGCGCAGTTAAAAATGCTGAATTAAAAGAAGTTTCCTTCACAGAACTTCGTGCATCCATGCAAGTTGATATTACATTAGCAGGACCTAAGGGGCGTATTTTAACTGAAGGCCTTTCTACAAGTCTAAACCAAAGTGGTATTATTACCGAAGGTATTGCACAGGAATTATTACTTGATACAGTACAAGAACTCATCAAGCCTGGTGTAGAAAGAGTAACACAAAACATTCTAAAATAATTTATGTCCTATTTTACCAGCCCCTTAAAAGTATATTTTCATTACTTTGTATTATACTTGGGGCTGGTTGTTTTTTCTACACTTATCGTATTTTCATCTAAATCATTTGCAAATACAATAAGTTATACCTGCGTACTGCCTTACAATATCTATATTAAACCAGATACGGCCCAAATTATTGCAAAATCCTTTGCTTATTCACAAGCTTTTTTACAAGTTGAAGAAGATATCAAGAATAACACCGCCATAAACTTAAGTTTTCAAGACATAAATTTACACAAAGCCGTTGCCGCAGAGCTTTATTTAACTGACATTATTTTGGAACCATCAAAATTTTCTCCAGCCACTGGTGATGTTCATGTGACAGTTAAAACAACACTTCCTAGCGACAACATAAATAGTAAAATTAAAGAGTTACTTTCAAACTACCATTTGCTAGAAATGCGCTCTGAGTTACTAACTCTCTTGAGTGTAAATTCTAAAGCTGGACAAAGATTAATTCTTTTGAACTCAAGTATTCATAATAATCAACAAAAAACACCACCACAAACTTTATATAAAGAATTATCAATAATAAGCCAACGCTTGCAAGCTCTTTGGATGTTTAATGATTTGCTTAAGTATTTTAATCAAACATGGCAAGAGCCAAGCCTAGTACAAAAAAGCTTGCTAAAAGCCACAGCTCTTGCTCCAAGCCTTGCCTTGCTTTGGGTAGCGTTAGGAGAAGCACAATTACAAATGGACCAACCTCAAACTGCTTTAATTAATATCAATAAGGCATTAAGTTTACAAAATGACAATGCAAGGGCTTTTTACTTGCGTGGGCTTGCTCATTTGCGCTTGCAACAACCTACACTTGCTAAAGCAGATTTAGATACTGCCTTAAAATATAAACCTGAAAATGCTGATTTTCTAAATGCGCGGGGTGCAATACTGCTGGTACTTGAGGACCATGACAATATGTGCGCAGATTTTGAAAAAGCCTGTGGCTTTGGTAATTGTGAAGGCATAGCCCATGCTCGCAAACGTAAACTTTGCCTGCAATAGAGAGAAACACTTGTCAACTAACATACTTATAAAAGTTTATGGTCACATTTGGCCCACATCCAGTGACCTATTAAACGCGCTTATGCCCTTGGTTCCCAATTGGGAACATTCAGAGCAGGTATTTGAAATTGATGGTGATTTATTACGAATTAGCTATGAAGGCATGTACTTTCCGCTGGATGATGTTGTGCCTGTTTTGCAATCTTTTTTGAAAAAAGACAGTCAGGGAAAGTTAGACTATATTGATCTTGAGGCTTGGACTATCACTAGGCATGCCATAACTGGTCAAAATATAATTATATCTCATCGCTCACTCAATGATGTCATGGATTATTCTGGTCATTAACACTCATCAAATTTAATAAAAAAAATTAAAAATTCTAAAATTTCAAATGAATAAACAAAATCATTGCTTTTTTTATGGTACACTTCTTGCTTTTACAGCATTGCAAATTATTAAGGAGTGTACCCAAAATGTCAGAAGTTTCAGTTTCTAGTTCTCAAGAAAGCAAACCAAGTTTTAATATGTTAGCCTTGCAAAGCGTGCCGGGGCTTGTCCTTGTGTCAGTGGTGGCCATACTTGCATACTACACAGCACCAGCTTTAGCCAAAATTCCTTTTTTTAAAGATTACTTAAGCTTAAAAGATTTTTTGCTAGCCATTATCTTTGGTATTATTATCAGAAACACCGTGGGCATAGCGCCCATTTTCAATCAAGGTCTATCCTACTCAACCATTATGACCAAAACTGGTATTGTACTCATGGGTGCAAGTTACTCCTTAGCAGGCTTAATTGCTGTGGGTATTGATGCAGTTATATTTATTGGAACTTTTTTGTTTGTGTCAGCATATATAATGATGAAACTCTGTCTTAAATTTAAGATGTCACCCACATTATCAGCCTGTCTTGCCGCTGCCATGTCTGTTTGCGGCGTGTCAGCAACCATTGCCATTGCCCCAGCAGTTAGGGCCAAAAACGAAGATATGGCCTATACTATAGCCATTGTACTTATGTTTGGTCTTGTGGCGCTCTTAGTATTTCCAATTATTGGCAAAATGCTTGAGTTATCAGATGTTCAATTTGGTGCTTTTGCAGGTGTTGGCATCATCAACTCTGCTCAAGTCCTTGGAGCAGGCTTTGCTTATAGCACTGAAGCAGGCACAGTTGCTGGCATTTATAACATTGGGCGTGTGCTTTTCTTGCCTTTAGTTGTTCTAATGCTTGCTATTATGGTTGCAGCTAAAGAAGCAGAAGATGGCACACAATCAGAAGTTGTAAAAATTAATAAACTGCGCTTAATTTATGATAAATTTCCGCTATTTGTTTTAGGCTTTTTGGCAGTTGTTTGTATGAACACCTTTGGCCTACTTTCAGAGGCAGAGGTAAAAGTGTCTAAAAACTTTATGGAATGGGCCTTCTTGCTTGGCTTTGCTAGCATTGGTATGACCACAAATCTTGGTGACTTAAAAGCAGCTGGATTAAAAGGCTTTATGTTAGGGTTTGGTGTTGCCACAGTTAAGGCAGTGTTAGCTCTTGTTGTGGCTATGATGCTTATGAATTAATTGTAATTAAGTTATACAGTGGTGTCGATACTATTGACACCACTTTTTCATAACAAACTTCACTTTATAATAAACACCACACGCCCCCCCTTAAAAGGGGGGTTTTTAGTTTGATGAACAAAGCCCACTTCGTGAGTTTTATACCGCCTAAAGTAGCTATGCTTTTTTGTCAGTAAATAGTTAAAATTAAGAACTTAACAGTGCAAGTGAATTGCGCCCTTAAGCTCTTGATTTATCCATCGTGCTGACTTTGGAAGCACTCTCCGTCCCTTTAAAGAGTTTTTCTACAAAAATGTTCCATTTGAGGAACATCTTTGTTTTTTGTGTTCCCAAATGACCCCAAAAAATGTTCCTTAGGAACATAAAAAACAAGCCAAAAAAGCTAACATTGACATATTACATAACAAAACTTTTTGGCACACTAGTTGCTATATAAAAATTGTGCTACGGCACAACAAATTCATCCAAAGGAATTGCATTATGTTAAATTTTTTCAACAACTTGTCTAAGTCTCGTCGTCAAGACGCTATCGTTATCAGCTTGGGTTTGCTTTTAGTTTCTATCTCCAAATTTTTAGCTTAATCATTCTATAGTATTATCTCATAGATAACTAAAAAAACACGACTTGCTTGCAAGCCGTGTTTTTTTC
>CAYJOP010000018.1:0-24072 GCA_964371835.1 uncultured Desulfovibrionaceae bacterium | reverse complement strand
GCTTGCAAGCCGTGTTTTTTTCATTTGTAAGAATTGAATATAACATATAGTAATGGATGATTATGAAGCACATTCTTATTCCCCATGATGGTAAAAGCTTAAACATCTCTGCCAAAGACTTGCTAAAGCAAATTATGCAGAATATTGAAACTATACATCTTTTATATGTTGTTCCACAAAATTTAGTCCACTATGGACAAGTGGACCAATTAGCAAGCCCCATTTGCAAGAGTGAATATATAGAATATGTACATGAACTTGGAATCAAGGAATGTCGTGAGCAGCTACAACCATTAATTTTTGAACTCACAAACATGGCAAGTGGGCTTGAACATAACGTGGAAATAAAATTGCATGTACGTTGGGGCGATGTATCAAAGGCCATTTTGGAGCTTGTAGCAGACACCAAGGTTCAAGGCGTGTATATACAGCAAAAAACATTCAATGAGGATTGGCTTAAACCCAGTAATCCATTGAACCTAAAGCTTGCGGAGATTTTGCGCGTACTGTAGTATGGGCGAGGATTTTATTTTGATTAAGGTGATTTAAATGCGAAAAATTATTTTTTTACTCTTATTACTTGTTTTTAATCCTTTTTATTCCAATGCTTATTCTGAACAAAGCATTGCAAAACAGCAACAAAAATTTCATTTTGGTGTAATTACCCTAACTCATCCTTTGATTATTTATAGACAATACCTACCCTTCATTGACTATTTAAATAAGCATCTTGCTTGTGAATTTGAGCTTGTTTTGTATAAGGACTATGCAGAAGTAGTAGAGGCCATAGAAAGTGGCAAACTTGATATGGCATTGCTTGGGGGCAATTCTTACGCTCAAGCCATTAAAAATGCAGACTTATTACCCATAGCTGCGGTACTTTCGCGCGATAAAACGTCAAAAACATACAGTATTATCATTACAAAGGAAGACAATAATGACATCAATAATGTGCAAGACCTAAAGTCAAAATCCATAGCCTTTGGTCCAACACAATCAACATCAAGCTATGTTATACCATTGCATTTTCTTAAAAATCAAGGCATTACACTTAGCGACTTTACTAAATACACCAATTTAAACACTCATGATGCAGTCCTTAGGGCAGTACTTAGGGGCGATTATGATGCAGGTGCCATTGGTGAAGCCTTTGCCCAGCGTTTTTTGGGTCACAGTTTAAAAATTGTTGCGAGAACAAAAAAATTTCCAAGTTTTATTATAGTTGCTGGTGCAGATGTAACAGCAAAAGACCGCAAGAAGGTACAAGATTTGTTATTTAGCATCAATTCTCAAGATGCTGAATTTATAAAATCTTCACTTCATTGGCCAGAGGTTTTGCGCAATGGCTTTGCTCCAGTAGTGGAAAAAGACTATGATATTTTCCACGATTTACCTAACAGTTAGTTTTTCTTTCATACCATACAAAGGACTACCGTGTACTTGTTTTCTAAAATAAATTCACTACTTAAAAATATTAAAACCGCAAGGCTTGGTATGCAGTCTAAGCTTTTGCTAACTGCCATTCCTACTTTAATTTCTTTTACTATTATTATTAGTTATAGTATTATTGAACGTGAGAATAACATCACATATCAAAACACAGTACAGCAAGGGTTAAGCTTGGCCAAAAGTGCAGCTCAACTATACACAAATGCTAGAATTTATGAAGAATTACAAATGGTTGACCCGTCAGGAATGGGTGAGTATTTAGAATATTTCATGGAAGATTTAATGTTGCTTGACCCTCGCATGCGTGGCTATTTTATTTTGGACACTCAAGGCAGAGTTTTGGCGCATAATAACTTGCGCGAATATGCAAAGGTTTATGACGATGCTCACACAAAAAAACTATTAAAAGACAAAAAAGAATTTATTACTGAGGTTTACACTAAAGAAGATCAGCATATTTTACAAATTACCGTGCCTCTTGCCATTGCTTCAAAGTTTTGGGGTTTATGCCGTATTAATTTTTCTCTTAATGAAATGCATGAGTACAATACAAGTTTACGCAATGAAATCTTAATATTAGCCAGTATTTTTTTATTAATTTCATCTACCTTAGTTTGGCTTGTGGGCATGCATTTTGTATATCCAATTCGTGAACTTACTAGGAATATGAACACCATCACTAAACGAGGAAATGTTAATAAAAATCTCATAACTGCCACCCAGCGTAATGATGAAATTGGCACATTACAAAACAGTTTTGTTTGGATGCTTACACGTTTACATGAAATTGAAAAAGAGCGTTTGCAGAATACTGAAGGTATGCTACAAGCAGAAAAAATGGCAACTGTTGGCCAACTTGCATCTGGTCTTGCCCATGAAATTAACAATCCGTTGGGTGGAACTATTCTTTGCTTCCAAAATTTATGCGAAGGCGAAATGGATGAACAAATGCGCCAGCAGCATATTGATGTTATAAAGATAAGTTTAGACAAAATTAGCAGAACATTAAGTGATTTTTTACGGTTTGCAAGGCCAACTCCGCTTTCTATCCGTGAGACATCAATTAATGAAATTTTCTCTCATTGTATTAATTTGGTTGATTTTACTCTTAGTCGACATGGGACAAGCATTCACACATCCATCATGCCAAATATGCCAAAATTTAGGCTTGATGCAGATAAGGTTGAACAGGTTTTACTAAACTTAGTTTTGAATGCAGATTATGCCATAAACAATATTAAAGTTAGTACCTTAGACTCTGACAATAAGGCATCCATTTTGCTAAAAGCATATACAAAGGATGACGACCTATATATTATTGTGGCAGATAATGGTTCAGGTGTAAGTGCGGACAAGCAGGAAAAGATTTTTAATCCGTTTTTTACTGATAAACCAGAGGGTAAGGGGACAGGGCTTGGACTTGCTGTGTCTAGCGGTCTTATTGCACAGCACAGAGGAACTCTGAAACTTATCACCAATGAACAAATTTTTCATAATGGAACTTTATACAGTGGCGCAATTTTTGAAATAAAAATCCCACTTAACGTTAACAAGCAATTTTAATTGAGTAAATAATGAGCACATATTCTATATTATTAGTTGAAGATGAACTCTCCATGCGCCTTGGAATGCAACAGACATTACAAAAAGCTGGATATAGCGTTCAAGCCACCTCTAGTGCTGAAGAAGCATTACCACTTTTAAATGACAATAATTTTGATTTAGTTATTAGTGACTTACGCATGCCAGGCATGAGTGGCATTGATTTACTACAGCATATTCGTGAATACATGCCTGACCTTGGGGTTATACTTATAACTGCCTTTCCTGAAGTTGAACTAGCAGTACAAGCCATTAAGGAAGGTGCTTTTGACTTTTTATGCAAGCCATTTCAAAGTGATGGTTTGCTCATAGCTGTTTCTAGGTATTGCAAATACTTAGACTTAAAAAAAGAAAACACACGCTTGCGCTTTGAACGAGGTGAGGAATTTATTGGCAAAAGCCCTGCCATGCTAAAGGTTTTTGAGCGTATAAGCTCACTAGCAGACACTTGCGTGCCAGTCTTAATTTTAGGCCCAAGTGGTGGTGGCAAAGAGCTTGTAGCATCAGCTTTGCATAATTTAAGTACTCGCTCCACAAAGCCTTTTATTAAGATTAATTGCGCTGCCCTACCTGAACAACTTTTGGAGTCTGAGCTTTTTGGTCATGAAAAAGGTGCCTTCACTGGAGCCCAAAATGCGCGTAAAGGCAAGTTTGATGCAGCAAATGGTGGCACATTGTTTTTTGATGAACTTGGCGAAATGCCATTAGCTATTCAGGCAAAGCTGTTGCGTGTATTGGAAGACCAAGAAATTACTCCCATTGGTGGCAACACTCCACACAATGTTAATGTGCGAATGATTTTTGCTACGGCTAAAAACTTAGAAGAAGCCATGGAGCAAAAAACTTTTCGTGAAGATTTGTATTACCGCATAAATATTGTTCCCATTCATTTACCACCACTTTGTGTGCGTGGTGAAGATATTGAACTACTGGTTGCACACTTTATGGAAATGTTTTGCACAGCACACAACCGCAAATTAAGTCTCTCTGACGAAGCAAAGCAAGCTTTGTACAATTATCCTTATCCTGGTAATGTGCGTGAGCTTAGAAATTGTGTTGAAAGAGCCGTGCTGCTAGCCAATGGCGACACCATAAGGGTTGCAGAACTTCCTGAACGCATGAGAATCCACGCTGCTGCACAGCTAGAAGCTAGCACAAGTAAAGAATCTGACAAACCCCCTAAAACTGCGCCCACATTATCAGAAACTCGTGCTCAAGTTGAGAGAGCTAGCATTTTAGACGCTCTTGCTCACACTGGTGGTAAAAAAATTCAAGCAGCTAATCATCTTGGCATTACGCGTAAACAATTATGGCTTAAGATGAAAGAACTAGATATTCAAACATAATAGAAGCATAAATTAAGTCTAACATTTCATAGTGTTACAGTTGCCAAAACTCTAAGTTTTGTATTTTTTTAGACTTTTTTAATAATTATTCTTGACTTTTTCCCAAAATCAAAATACAATAAAATCGTACCTGATTAGGCAAGGTTGTATTGTTCAAATGTTTTGTGCAATACAGCCTTGCTATAGTTGGGTTTATATTTTTATAAAAAAAATTGCCGAAAATAATTATTACTTTCGGCAATTTTATTTTTTAATTATAAAAAATTTTATTTATATTTTTGCATTATTTCAGCACCAGCTTTTTCCACTTCAATCTTAAATTGTTCACGAGCTTCAATTAATTTTTGGGCAATGCCCTTGTCGTGCAAAGCAAGAATTTGTGCAGCAAGCCATGCAGCATTGCGTGCGCCAGCTTTATCAGTGGCAACAGTAGCCACAGGAAATCCAGGAGGCATTTGTACAGTTGAGTAAAGAGCGTCAAGGCCAGACAAAGCAACATTTGACACAGGAATACCAATAACTGGCTTAATAGTGCGCGCTGCAACTGCACCTGCAAGGTGAGCAGCCATGCCAGCAGCACAAATAAACACTTCTACTCCATCTTTTTCAAGGTCATCTACCATTTTTTCTGTGCGCTCTGGTGTTCTATGAGCTGATGTTACAGTAAACACATAGGATATACCTAGTTTCTTCAAAATATCAGCGCAGGGGCTAATTTGTGGTTCATCAGAAATTGATCCCATAAAAATTGCTACTTTTGTCATGATTTTAATCCTTTTCAATACTTTATCTAAAATTATCGACACTGAAAAACATGCTAAAAACCTGAAAACATCATCTTACCGCAAATTAAACCTATGAGATTGCCAAAAACAAAAGCTTGGCACGCACTTTTGGGTAATTTCATGGCACAAAAATAATTTTTTCAAGTATAGGCTAAAGGAAATTTTCTATAAGAAAAATTTCAGGCAGCGTAAAAAAACCAGTGTACTTTTAAAAAATCATTGTAAAATGACTTTTTCAGCCTTCGACTAAGTTAGTACGTTAAAAATTAATCATATTTTAAATGATTAATGCCTTTTTTACCAATATCGGTACGGAAATGCTTTTTATCCATTTGAATTTTTTCAAGTGCAGCATAGGCATTTTTCTGCGCCCCTTCCAAACTATCACCAAGGGCTGTAACGCAAAGAACACGCCCGCCATCGGCTACAATTTTACCATCTTCTATGCTTGTTCCGCTATGAAAAACCTTAACGTCTTGCATTTCATTAGCAGCGTCAATGCCCATTATCTCCATCCCTCTTTCTGGTGATTCTGGGTAGCCTTTGGCAGCAAGCACAACACCCAAGGCTGGTTTGTCAGAATACTCAATTTTTAAGTTATTAAGAGTTCCCTTAATGCATGCATCCATAATAACATCTAGTGGTGTTTGCAAACGCATAAGCAAAGGCTGACATTCTGGATCTCCAAAGCGTGTATTATATTCAAGGACTTTAGGTCCATCACTTGTCATCATCAACCCAGCATAAAGCACACCTTTAAACATATGCCCAGACGCTCCAAGAGTACGCAAAATTGGTAAAATTGTTGAATCAATCATAGCTTGAATTTTACTTTCTGGCAATATGGGCGCAGGCGAATAAGCACCCATGCCACCAGTATTTGGTCCTTTATCATCATCAAAAATTGGTTTATGGTCTTGAGCAGACGGCAATGCAACAGCATGCTTTCCATCGCAAAAACAAAGTAGAGACACTTCTTCACCCACTAAAAAATCTTCAATAACCACTGTATTTCCAGCATCACCATAGATTTTTTCTTTCATAATGCTCTTTAGGGCATCAAGCGCTTCCGTTACTGTTTGCGCAACCACAACACCTTTTCCAGCGGCAAGGCCATCAGCTTTAATTACAATTGGCATTTTCTCATTTTGCACATAATTACAAGCAGCGCTATAATTATTAAAATGTGCTCCACTAGCCCTTGGCACATTGCCTTGTGCCATTATAGCTTTGGCAAAAGATTTACTACCCTCTAAACGAGCGCAATATTTATCAGGCCCAAAACATGGAATTTCTGCATCGTGCATGGCATCTACAATGCCCATAATTAATGACAGTTCAGGCCCTGGTACTACTAAATCTATTTCATTTTTGCGTGCAAATGCAACTAAATTACTCAAATCATCTACAGCAATGGGCACAGTTTTAAATCCATCTGCCTCAATACCACCATTGCCCGGAGCTACATATATTTCCTTAACATTAGGGCTTTGCTGTAACTTCCAAGCCAAGGCATGTTCTCTACCTCCAGAACCTACTATTAATATACGCACATTATCTCCTTATTTTAACGCTACACAAAATGTATGCAGTATACAGTATTCTCTTTCAATTTATAGAAAGTTATGCTAAAAAAACTTATGCACATAAATGTGCATGAAACTCATACCTTTTTAATATAAAAAAGGCAACAGACAAGGATGGTTTATGAAATCAAATTTTCACCTTTTAAAAAAACTAGATCAACAATGTAACTCACTTGATAGTTTAGAAAAATTACAATTAGAAGGTGTGCGTTGGACCATAAATCATGCTCAAAATTCACAACAATATATGGAAAAACTTGCAGGCATCAATGCGCAAGATATAAAAAGTTTGGCTGACGTGCAAAAATTACCGTTCACCACAGCAAAAGACTTGGTAGATGGCTACCCATTGCCACTATTGTCTGTACCTGAGCAAGAAATTGTTAGAGTTCACGCATCATCTGGCACCACTGGTAAAAGAAAAATATTGGCTTATAGCAAGAAAGACATTGAAATATTTAATCTACAAATGGCTAGATGCTATGAAATGGCAGGAATTACCGCCATGGACAGGGTTCAAGTGGCTGTGGGTTATGGACTTTGGACTGCTGGGGCTGGCTTTCAACTGGGATCTGAACAACTTGGCGCACTAACCATTCCAGTGGGTCCAGGAAATTTAGAGATGCATTTACAGTTGCTTGAAGATTTGCAAGCTACATGCTTTGGAGCTACAGCCTCCATGGCCCTTTTACTTGCAGAAGAAGTTGAAAGAAATGGACTTGTAGATAGACTGGCACTACGCAAAGTCATTTGTGGAGCTGAAATGCGTAGCGAAAAAATGCGAAAATCCATTGAAGATAAGCTATGCCTTGAATCTAGCTATGACATTGCAGGAATGACAGAGATGTATGGTCCAGGCTCAGCCATTGAGTGTGATGCCCATGATGGCATGCATTATTGGCCAGATTTATTCTTAATTGAAATTATAAATCCTGACACTCTTGAACCAGCCAAAGAAGGTGAAGTTGGAGAAATGGTTGTCACAAGCCTTTGTAAAGAAGCAAGCCCTCTTATACGCTACCGAACCCGTGACCTTTCGCGCATAATTCATGGCAATTGTGCTTGTGGTTCACACATACCACGCCATGATAAATTGCAAGGCCGCAGTGATGATATGATTATCTTTCGTGGAGTCAACATTTATCCAGGTCAGTTAATGCATATTATTGAACAATTTAAAGAGCTTGGCTCAGAATATCATGTAGAGCTTAGCCGTGACGAAAACTCTCTTGACCATTTACAAATGTTCATTGAGCGAAGAGAAGGAGTGTCAAACTCCACTGACAACACATTGGCAACAGCCATTGGCAAAAAAATGCATAAAAGCCTCATGGCTAGGGTTGACATTAAAATTGTCGATGCAGGATCATTACCGCGTACTTTTGGAAAGTCAAAAAGAGTTACAGATTTACGTTAAACTTTAATGGAGAGATAATATGGATATTTTTGAAGCAATTTTTACAAGGCGTAGTATACGCAAATTTGTAAAACAAAGTATTAGTGATGCTGATCTCAAAAAAATTTTAGAGGCTGCCATGGTTGCTCCCTCTGCTGGTAATTCAAAGCCGTGGCGTTTTATCATAATTCGTGACAAAAAAAGTTTTGAAACAATCGCAAATACAAACCCTTACGCTCAGATGGCAACAAACGCAGATTTATGCATTGCAGTTTGTGCTGACTTAGACGCAGAAAAATACAAAGGATATTGGCAACAAGACTGCTCTGCCGCCATACAAAATTTAATGTTAGCTGCACGAGGTCTTGGCATTGGCACTGTATGGACTGGAGTTTACCCTGATGAAGAACGCTGCACATCATTTAAAAGCTATTTTGAACTACCAGAAAATGTTGAACTTCTTGGCATTGTGGTTTGTGGATATCCTGATCAGCCTTTTTCAGCCCGTGACAACTACGATGCAAGCCTAGTTTTTAATGAAAAATGGGGTAAAAGCTAACCAACTCATATATTTTACATGACTGTAGCCAAAAGCACAGCTTTATGGAGTCACTCAAAAAAACTTTTTAATAAAGAAAGTTACAGGAATAATTTTAATATTTTTTGTTTTCTATTAAACTTAAAACTATCTACAAAGTTTAGCCGACACAAATAAAGAATAGGGCAAGCAATGCTCGCCCTATTCTCAATTTTTGTTGTGCTTACTTTGTTAGCACTCTCAAACTACTCATACATGAGGTTTTGAAATATTATTTTACTTCAAAACTCATTTCATTTATTTCCTCAACTGAATAGCCATAATTTACCTGCATGCAATTTGAAAAAAACTTATTCAAGCCTGGTTGTTCAATAGTATTAATAGGCTGATTAGACATGCCTTGAGCTTGATAATAACACTCTTGTTGAGCATCATATAGGCTTACTTCTGGGCGTGTTGCTTTTTCCTTGCTAGCACAGGCTGTTAATAAGAAAGCAAAACTTAAAACAACCAATAACAGTCTCATATAAATCATATATCCTCCATTTTGCAAAATAATATTGCTGGAGGGCTATATACCACCGACCACTTTGTTTCGTCCAGTAGATTTTGCCCTATATAAACATTGGTCAGCAATATTTAAAGGGTAGCTAATATCTTTACTTTCAGAACCAGAATAAAGTCCAAGGCTTACGGTCAAAAAAATCTTTTCATTGCCAAGCACAAATGGAGTTGATTCAATATGTTTACGCACTCGCTCAGCGCTAGCCACAGCTTTGTTCATGGAGGTTGAGGGCATAATTATGGTAAATTCTTCTCCACCCCAACGGAAAATACGGTCAGCATTACGAATTTGAGTTTCAACCTCTCTGGCAATGTGCTTTAAAACTTCATCACCTACAGCATGACCATAAGTATCGTTAACCCTTTTAAAATGATCTATATCTAAAATAGCTAGTGAATACAAAGAATTACTACGTCCTGCCCTAGCCATGGTCCATTTAAAACTACGATCAAAGTCACGCCTATTACCAAGGCCAGTTAAAGAATCAGTAAGTGAAGATTGTTCAATTTTATAGGCCGCTGCATGTAGGGCAAGATTGGTTTTGAAGCGAGCATATTCCAAAAACCACCCAAAGCAAAAAGTGGCTAATGACACAAGCAACAATCTAATTTCCATAGAATTTGTAAGCGGAACAGCCATTATTGAACCTAAAGGTGTAAAAAAAAGAGCTAACATAAGACTATAAAGCAATGCAAATGATATAGCTCCAAAAAGCACTCCCATGCACAACACAGTAGTGAGAGGCATAACAGCAACCCAAGTCATAGAGCTACCATCAGTGGGACCACCAGATATTAATATAAAAATACTTAAGGCTGTTAAAGTAAATCCTAATGCTAATTGAGGTACGACAGGATTACGTTTTTTATTTTTTAACCAAATCAAAGCAAATAAAGAAATAAGAATAACCAAGGCAACTGATAAACTAAGACTGTAATTTTTTTCAACTAAATTTACAAATAGGCTGATGCTTGCAAAAAAAAGCATACATACAGCAAGCACACATGCAGAAATTCTACTACTTGTGGTAATATAAATGGATTTAGCCATAGAACCAGAGGTTTCTTCAGCTATGAGAGTTGATGGCAAAACACTGCATAAAATACCAATATCATTGACTCGAGATACATTTTGTACCTGCTCTAACTTGTCACGAGATTCAAAAGGTATTTTATCCTTAGGTATATGAAAAAACGAAGTTTGGTTATTTTCTTCTTTCCTTAACGGATGCTGACGCATAAGTACCTCTAATTAGTCAACTATTGCAAAACGCATTCCATGCATTTTTCAAAAAGGCACGCCACGTCAAGCGTCGCTTTGCGAGAGCAGAAAGCTTAACCAAGCCAACGGCTTTTTAGCTTATTAAGTTAACTTACGAACCTAGCTAAGCACGCAAAGCAATTCTTGCTCGTTTCGCGGCCTGCAGAATTTTCATATTGAAAAAGTCTGCTAGTCGACCATTTGAAATTATTTTTGCTCATAAAATTGCCATAAATTCACGTACATTTTCTTTTTTTGGCAATCTTATTTTACTGCAAAAATTGAATTTCAAATATTTATATTTTTTCTTGGTCAGAAAATCACTTTCAATTATCTTTGTAAACATAAACTGTTTTTGCAATGATGTCAACGCACTTAACCATTATAATGATTAAAAAAGCATAAAACCAAACCATGAAAATAACTGATTATTTATTTAGGGTCTTATAATTATCCAGTTCATGAATGGGAATATGGGTATTATATCCTGTTATTGTTCCAATGGCTACTAGATTATCTAGGGCATCAAGAATGCGTATATTATATATGCCAAGCGTCCTGCCAAAGCGAACCTGCTTTGCTTCACCACGCAAAGGACCAACGCGCCCAGGCTCTAAAAAAGAAATATTAGCCTGCGCACTTACAAAAAAAATACCACTTGCATGGGCTGCTGCTGCAAAGGCCATATCTGCTAAAGAAAATATGGCCCCACCATGTGCATTGCCCATACCATTTTTGTGCATTTCGTTAATTGGCATTATGGCTACAGCACAGTCTGGACCAACTTCAACAATTTCAATGCCAAGTCTTGTGGCAAATGAATCACTATGATGAAAATAATCATTTAATATTTCAACATCTATAACAGTTTTTTCAGTAATCTTCATAAAATCCTCATATTTAAGTATTATACATTTCTACTCTGGTTGATATAATTTATATGGTATACTGACAGACACTTTGTCATCATTCCATGCAAATGGCAATTCTTCTAAAAATGGTTTTTTATTCAAAGAGTTTAAAGCCATTTTAGCAATAACGTTTGCCATGCTATCCGCGTCTTGAATTACAGTACCGTGCATAATATTTTTTCTTATGGCAGCCTTTGCTTCATCAGTACCGTCAATGCCAACTACAGGAATGACCTTATCTCCACCTTCCAAATTAAATCCTTGTTCTTGTAAAAATTTGATTGCTCCAAGGGCCATCCCATCATTATTGGAAATAATAAAATCCACCTGATTTTCATATTTTTTAAAGGCAGCCTTTATTGTATTGTATGCACAATTTACATCCCAATCACAAATAAGAGTGTCTCCAAGCTGTTGCATTTTAACACCCAAAGCTCGTGCTCTTAAAACACTATTTCTACTTCTAACAAGTGCCTCTGGATTGTCAACATTTCCTTGTAATAAAAGAAAATTGCATATTCCGTCTTTGTTTATATCAAATATTGCATTCTCTTTCCATAAATTTGCAATAATTTCACCTTGCAAAACACCAGATTGGTTGGCCTTGGAACCCACATAAGCTGCCTGCGAATATTCACTAAACGTGCTTAAATCTGGCTGTTTGTTAAAAAATATTACGGGGATATTTTCCCTACTGGCAATGTTTAAAACATCCTGACCAAACTTAACATCCACAAGGTTTACAATTATTGCATCACCACCATTTTTAACAAATTCAGCAATTTGACCAAGTTGCATAATTTGATTTTGCTTGGCATCAAAAAAACTTACCTTAAGTTTATCATGTAAACTTTTCTCCAAATGCTTACTCACTAAGCTTATATATAAATCATCAAATCTAAACACAAAAACACCGACTTGCTGTTTTCTAGTTTGTGCATAAGCACTTGGTGCAGCAAGAAGAATGCATATTATGCATGCAAGTACTGATTTTGCAATTACTCGTAAAAACATAAAGTCTCCAAATGAATTCACTTCTTAGAACACTGCTTAAACCACAATATTTTCTGAGCGAGCAGCAGTGCCCCAAAAGACCAACACATTATATAATTCTTCAATATTAATAGGTTTTGTTATGTGATCATTCATACCTGCTTGTATGCTCTTTTCTCTATCTCCTGTCATGGCATGTGCAGTCATGGCAATAATGGGAACTGTTTTTGATGACTCTTTAGAACTTTTGCGAATTTCGCCAGCAGCTGTTAGACCATCCATTATGGGCATTTGTATATCTAAAATTATAATATCAAAATCCCCATCATTCCACATTGACAATGCTTCAGCACCGTTATTGGCTAAACTCACGTTAACACCCATATTGCCTAAAATTTCAAGGGCAATTACTTGGTTAATTTCATTGTCCTCTGCAAGTAGCACTTGTAAATTTGGTAATGAATATTCGACATTTGGAGTTTTATCGTCATCCTCTAACTCTGACTCTAAGCCCTCACTTGCACAGATTGTAAAAAAGAAGGTACTTCCCTCGTTAATTTTACTTTCAACCCATATCTCTCCACCCAAAAGGTGAGTCAGGTTTTTACAAATTGCAAGGCCTAAGCCAGTTCCGCCAAATTTACGAGTGGTTGAACCATCAGCTTGTGAAAATGAATCAAATACTTTTTCTTGCGCCTCGGCCGTCATTCCTATGCCACTATCTTTAACCTCAACCTGCAATATTAAATTTTCATTTTGTCTTTTGGATAAAGATATATGCAGGTGCACTTCGCCTTCAGCCGTAAATTTAATGGCATTTGAACAAAGATTTATGCAAATTTGTGAAAAGCGCAAAGGATCACTAAGTATAATGTCAGGAACATTGTCATCCACTGTAAATTTTAAAACAATGCCCTTTTCATTGCATTTTGGTTCAAGCATATCTCTCATGGAGGCTAGCACACCAGAAATGCGAAATGTAATACTATTAATATCCATTTTTTCGGCTTCAATTTTAGAAAAATCTAAAATATCATTTATAACAGCAAGCAAAGTCTTGGCGGCAGTGTCAATTCTGCGCAAGTAATCCATTTGCTTTTCATCAGGGTTTGCTTGCATAGCAAGATAGGTCATACCTATGATGCCATTCATGGGTGTGCGAATTTCATGACTCATGCAAGCTAAAAAGTCACTTTTTGCCTTGGTAGCAGACTCTGAAGTTAAAACCATTTTTTTCAATGTATCAACCATCTTACCTAAACTTGTGGCTAATACACCTAGCTCATCATTACGATTTAAATTAATATCAATATCATCCCTACCGTCAGTGATGGCCTTGGCAAAATTACTTAAGTGTGAAATATCTCTTGTAACTGGTTTGGTAAAATAATAAACACAAATCATAATCATCAAAAGCGCAATTATATTAGCAATAAGAACAGTATTAAGCAATATTTCTGTGGGATTTTGCAAATAACTAGTTCTAGCCATGCTGACAACATAAATATCTGTTTGTGCAACTTTATAATATCCTAAAATGTAATCTTTTCCATCAAAAGAGCCGGAAATAACTCCACTTGTTTTACCCTTAAGTTGCTCGACCCAGTCACCAAGAGGTAGCTTAAAATTTTCATTCCTTGCAATTTCTAAGGGCAACGATTCATCAAAAGAAACTACTAAATGGTCTATACCATCATTAAAAAATTCTTGTAAGGATGAGTTTACAATTTTATTAACACTTAAAGAGCTTACCAAAAAACCACCATAACCATTATAAACCATCTCTAGAAAAATTGGTATTACTGGTAATCCGCTGCTAGGGTCATTTGTGGTTAAACCAATGCTGAAACCATTTTTTTTCATGGCATCATCAAATAATTGCTTAGCCCAACCCTTGCTAAAATTGCGCTCAGTGGACCTTGTTCCAACAATATATTCACCCTGTTCATTAATGATATAAAATGAATTATAATAGCCGTATGCCAGCAGTACACGCTCAAAAAGAATTCTAAGGTTTGCTCGCAAATCCGCATCAGATAGAGTATCAATATGGTCAGGGGAAATTTGCACAGCCTGCATAACATTAGGCATGGAGGCCACCATGACCATATCTCGACCAGCTTGGCGAATTCTTGTGCCAATGCCCTCTCCAACGTTTTGTGATGCAGCTTGTAAATTACTAGCTTTTACTGATTTTGCAACGTTTGAGAAGCTATACAAAGTAAAAGCTGTGGAAATTGTAAAGGTAATAGCAACAATGATGACTATTGATAGGGGGAGTTTTAATTTAAGGCTAAGGGCTGGGTCGAATAATTTCTTCATGGTACCACCTAGTGCATTATTAAAAATTAAAATCCCTTTAGATGTGTAAATAATGTAATAAATTAAAAAATTAAAGTAAATATAAAATTTACAACAATTTTTTAGGCGTAACAACAGAGTCAATCTTGAAAGAAAAATTTACAGAATAAAATTTCTTAGCCCATAAAACAACAATAATTCACTATTGCCATAACTAAAAGACATATCTTCTTGAAAAATGCGTTTAATCGGTTTTTTTTGTATGCCTTTGAAACACATGATTATATGTAAAAAATTATGCCCTTTTATTTTATAACAAAAGGGCATAGTCTAATATACTTTACTAAAACTACTGCGTTTTAAGCTCGTCAACTCCAGCTTTTCGCAAAGACATATACAGTGGCTTTGCTTGGCTACGCCCACTAAATATCTCATCAGCAGTGGCAGCAAGAGCGTGTGGTAAAACTTCATCCACATGCTCAACAAATACAATCTCAAGGTCTTTTAATACTTCATCTGGTACTTCTTTTAAGTCCTTTTCATTATCGCAAGGTATTAAAACTTTTACTAAACCAGAACGACGAGCCGCAAGCAATTTCTCACGCAGACCACCAATGGGCAAGACTCTGCCTCGTAATGATATTTCGCCAGTCATACCCACATCATTTCGCACAGGTATACCAAGCAAAGCTGAGGTAATGGACGTTGCAAGTGTAATTCCTGCTGAAGGACCATCCTTTGGAGTAGCACCAGATGGCACATGCACATGAATATCAACCTTGCGATGAAAACGTGAACTTAGGCCTAAGACATCTGCCCTTGAGCGCACATAAGTTAATGCTGCACGGGCGGATTCTGTCATCACATCACCCAACTGACCTGTGGTTGACACATTGCCGCTACCCGGCATGAGGCTTGTTTCAACCATAAGAATTTCACCGCCACGCTGATTATACGCAAGCCCTGTGCAAACACCAACTTGCGGCTCTTTTTCACGCTCATCAAGGCGATATTTTTTAACGCCTAAGAATGTATTAAGGTCATCAGCATCAATATCAACGCACATTTCCATATTATCCTCTTCCACAAGTTTAATGGCAGTTTTGCGGCAAAGAGCGCCAATTTCACGCTCAAGATTACGCACTCCTGCCTCTCTTGTGTAGTTACGGATAAGCTGTAAAATTGCATCATCGCTTAAAGTAATATTTTTTTCATTTAAGCCATGCTCTTTAACTTGCTTTGGTAAAAGAAACTGACGTGCTATGCGGCTTTTTTCCGTTTCTAAATAACTGTTAAGTTCAATAATCTCCATACGGTCCTGCAATGGAACAGGAATGGAATGTAAGGAATTTGCAGTGGTTATGAAGAAGATTTTGGATAAGTCATAATCTAAATCCAAATAGTGATCCATAAAAGTATTATTTTGCTCAGGGTCTAAAACCTCAAGCAAAGCAGATGCTGGATCTCCACGAAAATCTGCACTCATTTTATCAATTTCGTCAAGACAAAACAATGGATTGTTAGACTTAACTCTTTTTAATGACTGTAAAATCTTACCTGGCAAAGCTCCTACATAGGTACGCCTATGGCCACGAATTTCAGCCTCATCACGCACTCCACCAAGTGATAAACGAATAAAATCACGCCCAGTGGCTGCTGCAACGGACCTTGCAAGTGAAGTTTTTCCAACACCAGGAGGACCAACAAGGCATAAAATAGGTCCTTTTAGGCCGCCAGAAAGTTTTTGAACTGCCAAATATTCTAAAATACGTTCCTTTGGCTTTTCAAGCCCATAGTGGTCATTATCTAAAATTTCACGCGCACGCTGAATATCCATGTCAATATCTTTCAAGGTGTTCCATGGCAAGTCCATAACCCAATCCACATAATTGCGCAAAACTGTATACTCAGCAGATGAAGGTGACATGCCGCGTAATTTACGCACCTCACGAAGCGCCCTTTCTCTGGCTTCCTCTGGCATATCACGTTCTTTGAATTTTTGTTCCATTTCAGCCATTTCAGCTTGGGGGTCATCTTCGCGCCCCATTTCTTTATTAATGGCTTTAATTTGTTCATTTAAATAATAATCACGCTGATTGCGCTCCATTTGAGAGCGAACTCTGTGCTTTATGCGCCTTTCAACGGTGGACAGGGCCATCTCACCTTGCAAAAGTTCATAAGTTTTTTCAAGGCGCTCTAGAGGGTCAATCAACTCTAAGGCTTCTTGTTTTTTACGATAATCCGTTCTCAAATGTGGAACAATAGCATCAGCAAGCTTGCCTGCATCTTGAAAACTGGTAATGGCAACCATGACCTCTTGGGTCATTTTCTTGTTTACCTTGCTATATTCTTCAAGCGCTTCATGGGTAGTTTTAACAAGAGCTTCCGCCTCTTGCCCAACGCTTGGTTTTTCTTCTATATTATTAATGGTAACACATGGATAGCCTTCAGTGCCAAATGGAGTTTCCGCAGAAATAGGACTCCAAGATGCACGATATAAACCCTCAAAAAGAACTTTAATTGTACCATCAGGTAGACGTAATACTTGCAAAATACGACAAACAACGCCAATCTTATACAAATCATCTTTGCCAGGTCTTTCTGTATCAGGCTCACGCTGAGCCACAAGAAAAATCTTCTTATCATATTCACTATGTCCAACTTCGATAGCTTTTATGGAAGCTGTACGTCCCACAAAAAGCGGCATAATAGCACGAGGAAACATAACCACTTCACGAACGGACATAAGCGGTAAAACAGAATTTTGATTGCTAGGAAGGATTGTAATTTTCACCATAAAAAAAACTCCATTGGCTTTACGCCAAGATATAAAATTTAAACCTAGCTCGCCACTTGATCTTCATTTTCGTATAAATAAACAGGCTCACGATTTTTTTCAATAACAGCCTTATTTATTAAGCATTCACGCACATTGGTCATGGTTGGCAAATTAAACATAATATCAAGCATCATTTTTTCCATAACATTACGCAAACCTCGTGCACCAGTTTTACGCTCAATGGCTTGTGCAGCAATGGTTCTTAATGCATTAGCAGTAAAACGAAGAGAAACATTATCAAGCTCAAAAAGTTTTTGATACTGACGCACAAGAGCATTTTTTGGTTCAGTTAAAATGCGTACTAGGTCATCTTCTTCCAAGTCATCCACATGAGTAATAACAGGGATACGACCAACAAATTCTGGAATTAAACCAAATTTTACCAAGTCAGCAGGGTGTAATTCATCTAAAAGTGCAGAAAGGTTCATATTTTTTGTGGAGCGCCCAGCACCACCAAAGCCCATAGAGCCACCGCTCATTCTTTCACCAACAATCTTTTCAAGTCCAACAAAAGCACCGCCAACAATAAATAAAATATTGCTCGTATCCATGCGTATAAATTCTTGCTGTGGATGCTTGCGACCACCCTTTGGCGGAATATTAGCTTCTGTACCTTCAATTATTTTCAATAAGGCTTGTTGCACACCCTCACCTGAAACATCACGAGTAATGGAGGGTCCGTCACCCTTGCGAGATATTTTATCAATTTCGTCAATATAGATAATACCCTTACTAGCAGATTCAAGATCATAATCAGCATTTTGTAAAAGCTGAACAAGAATATTTTCAACATCTTCGCCAACATATCCAGCTTCAGTAAGAGTTGTGGCATCGGCAATGGCAAAGGGGACTTTAAGCACTTTGGCTAAAGTTTTAGCAAGCAAAGTCTTTCCACTACCAGATGGACCCACAAGCAAAATATTACTCTTTTCAAGCTCTACATCGCCACCAATAAGATCAGCATAAAACACGCGTTTATAGTGATTATGCACCGCGACGGAAAGAATTTTCTTAGCCTCATGCTGTCCAATAACATATTCATCAAGGCGTTCCTTGATTTCCATAGGTGAAAGAAGCGGTACATCATCTTCCATAACGCTGACATTTTGTTGAGCAATAATATCATTGCAAATATCAACGCAAGACTCACAAATGCGCACATCACCCTGTACAATTAAGTTTTTAACATCATACTCACTCTTTCCACAAAAAGAGCAGCAAATATTTTCATCATTGGGTGTTTTTATATCTTTACTCATAATAAAATCCCTTAAAACTACGAAACAATTAAATTACACGGTAATAACTTAGCTATATTATATATCGGCACTTTCTTCCAAAAGGTCATGCCTTGAAACAAGTATTTTATCAATAAGTCCAAATTTGAGAGCTTCGTCTGCTGTTAAAAAATTATCTCGCTCGGTTGCTTGAATGATTTTTTTCACAGTTTGGCCAGTATGCTCAGCTAGCATTTCATTAAGACGTTTTTTCAAATGCAAAGAATGTCTAGCATGTATATCAATATCAGTCACTTGCCCACGATAACCACCAGATGGCTGGTGAATCATAATTTGAGCATTGGGCAAGGAGTAACGCATACCCTTAGTACCACCTGAAAGCAAAAAAGCACCCATACTAGCAGCTTGCCCCATACAAACAGTACTAATAGGGCAAGAAATGTAGCGCATAGTATCATAAATGGCGAGACCAGCAGTAACTGCACCACCAGGAGAATTTATGTAGAAATTGATTTCTTTTTCTGAATCTTGCGACTCAAGAAAAAGCAATTGCGCACAAATAAGAGATGCCATATGGTCATTGACCTCAGAACACAAAAGCACAATGCGGTCTTTAAGCAAGCGTGAATATATATCATAAGCACGCTCGGAACGCCCACTTGTTTCAATAACCATTGGAATATTCATACAAAACCTCAAATTAATTTCTATTTTTTCATTATTCTTGAATGCTAACTATTAAATATTCAGCACAAAATCCAAGTTTAAGCTATTTTCTAAGGGAATTATATCCCCAAAAACAAAATACTTCGTGCTTTTGTATAACCTAAACAAAACCAAAAAACAAAGGTCTTGTTTGGCAGTATTATAAAAATAGGCCAGTCAACGGACAAGCAAAGCATGCCCCATTCCTAATATTTAACTCGAGCTGTTTCAACAACTCGAGTTAAATATTACCATAAAAACTATTTTTTCTTTTTCTTTGTTTCAACTGGAGCTGGACCGTCAATTTCAGTAATTTTTGCCTTGGTGTACATTACTTCCATGGCTTTATCTGCAAGTATACGATCACGCAAGGTAAAAATTGCACCAGTATTTACATACTCATCTTTTAATTGCTTGAAATCTTGACCACTACGTTGAGCCATCTGGTAAATAGCCATGTCAACTTCCTGTTCTTGAGTTTCAAGGCCTTCCTTTTTAGCAATACTCATAAGCAATACTTGTGCACGAGTGATTTCTTCAGCTTCAGGGCGAGCGTCTGCCATAAGTTGATCTAAATTTTTTCCTAATGATTCAATACTTTTACCTTGAGCTTCCACACGAGATTTTCTTTCGGCCACTAGACTGCGCACATGATTTTCAAGCAAGGACTCTGGCAGCTCAAAATCAACCATTTTAAGAACTATATCAACAAGTTGCTTTTGTGTTGCACCCTTATGCAAATTAGTGCGGCTTCGGGTATAGCTATCTACAAAGGCTTCACGCAGTTTTTCCATGCTTTCTTGACCCATGGTCTTGGCAAGCTCGTCATTCAACTCAGGCAGTTTACGATCCTTAATAGCATGCACAGTAACCTTCATGGTAACAGTTTTACCAGCAAGGTCAGGGGCTAAGAAATCATCAGGAAACTTAACTTCACCTTCCTTGGTTTCACCAAGGGCAGTAGATTTAACCAAATCTTCAAATGCTTCAAGAGCTTGGCCTTCACCAAGGTTCATTTGGAAATTTTGAGCACTAATGCCTTCTAGAGCCACGCCATCTTCAAAAGTAGCAAAGTCAATTTCTACCACTTGACCATCAACAGCTGGCCCCTTGCCTACAGCTGGCTCAAGTTTTGCTCTATCTTTGCGTATGCGTTCAATAAACTCATCAACTTCTTCTGGCTTAACTACAGCTTTTTCCTGAACAACTTCAATGCCTTCATAGTTTGGCAAATCGAAGCTTGGTAATACTTCAAAATTAATGCTGTATTCAAACTTTTCACCGCGTGCAATGTCTTTTCCATCAAAGTCAATCCCTGAAAGCGGTGTTATTTCAAGGTCTTGCATAATTTGATTTATATGTACATTTACAAGATCTTGCTTAGCCTCTTGATATAATTTTTCTTGGAAACGTTTTTCAATTACGGAGGCAGGAACTTTGCCCTTACGAAAACCATCAATCTGTACCGAGGTGCGATATAAAGCAACTGCTGCCATGATAGCAGCGTCAACTTCCTTTGGGTCTACTGTAATATTTACCTTTTTTTTCACCGCTGAAACGTCTTCAACAATATATTCCACGAGGGGCTCCTTTTGCGAGGAAAGCTTACCTCGCGTTAATTTATTATCCCCATTTCTATAAACATTAAATGCCGCATTGTCTAGATGTTTGGAGGGTATTTTCTCCATAAAAATATAATTTTATACTTGATTTTTTATGCTTTTGCTTGGATAGTTCTTACATGTCATCACATGTAGATTTTTTAGAACAGTATACCGAATGGTATTCAAGTCAGCAGGGTACATTTACCCTTGCGAGCACTATGCACCTTACCAAGGAAATGCTTTCCCCTTGGCCTAGACGTGGGCACAATATGCTAGCCATGGGTTTTGGGCATTGGAAAAGCCTTGAGATGCTTTGGGAAAGCGGATTTGACGTAAGTGCAATAGCTGCATCACAAGAGCAGATGGAGCTTGCAAAGCAATCCTTGCACCAAAAAGTTGACCTTTATTTTAATAGCTTTGATCATCTGCCATTTGATGATAACAGCTTTGATTATGTGATACTTAGACCGCCACCAAGGGAGGAAGCATATCCTTTATTGCAAGACATGCTAAAAGAAGCTGCTCGCCTTGCTACAAAAGGGATTTTGCTTCAATTTTGGAATAAATTTTCACTACTTAAACTAATGTCTATAAGACAATCCTTACCATATTTTTTGGAGCGCAGTTTATGGAGTTCATGGCATGACGCTCGTAAAATCATGCGGAAAATTGCACCCAAGGGTGCTATTTCTACAGGTTCAACTCTTTTGGGGCCACCAAGTACATGGCATGAGGATTCATTGTGGTTTAAAAGCAATAGCAAGTTTGTTCCAATACCACTGGGAGCATTGGTGCACTTGCGCTTAGACCTTGTCCCCAAAATACCGCTAACAGGCATACCTCTAAGACTTGACCCTGTGGGTGTTAAGGGTGTACGACCATTGGTGGCAATGGAGAGTCGTAAATTGTAATTTTGTATTTACCTTATTTATTTAAGGAGTATATATGTCATTTGCAGCTAATTTAAAAAATTTTCTCATTTCCAAAAAATGGTTTTTGCTTGGCTTTATTCTTTTGCTTATCATGTCTATGGGTGGATTTTACGGTTGGAAGCATTACCAATACTTACAAAGCCCTCAGCATTTTCTAAGTCAATTAAATGCGGCCACACAAAGTAATGACTTTGTAACTTTGGCAAAGTTGGTTGATTTTAGAGGCATTGCTGAAGACATTTCCAAACAAATAGTAAGAGCTCCCATTCCCCCATCTGCAGATAAACCACGCGAAACAGACTACTTAGCCATGTCTGATAAAATACAAAATGATTTCATCATTGCCATGGAAAATAAGGACAAAGACACAACAACTAAAACAGCTAATGACCCTCTGTCCTCGCTAGAGCCATTGCCAAAGGATTTTGCTGCACAAATTTCTGGAAAATTTGAACTGCAAACCACAGTAGAAGATGAAGGTTTAATTAGCGTAAGCGTAAATTATCCACGTCTTGATAAAAAGTATAAACTGCTTTTTACCATTAGCAAAAATCCAGAGTGGAAGATTACGCGTTTTAATAATACTGCCGAACTAATTGAGGAATACATAGCAGAGGAAAACAAACTCGAAGTTTTGCGAGACCTCAAATTCCAGAAAGATAATGCCGAAATGCAAGCGTCCATGTTAAAGCAATTTACTGTTAAGCAATGTACTGCTTTTTTACACACAACCTCAGATGGTCAATCGTCACTTTTTGTGCGTGTTAATGGTTATAATAATGGCCCATATATTATTCTCAACATGACATTTGAAACAAATGTAACTGTTCATGGCGTACAAGGTAATCTTGAATTTAAGCATGATTTAAATATGGCAGCTCGTTTATTACCCGGTGTAGACCTCATTGATTCATATAGCATTGAGCTTGACCAAAATAATGAGCGAGATGAAAAAATACTTAGCGCGCAAGAGTTTTCATGTACAGCTAGAATACGCTTAATGACCTTAAGCAATGGTAAATTACTTTTTACTAAACGGCACCGCCTAGCACAATAACATAATTTTTTCGTAATAAATACTATATTTACATGATATTTACTAAATACAATTGCAAAAACCATCAAAATTGCACTTCCATTCTGTTTTTATTTATGGCAGTATTTATAGTTCATTAAGGAGTTTTATTATGTCAAATTTAAGTCGCTCTACACACGTTTCTGTACTAATACATAAGGATGAAGCCGCCATGGCTGAGCGTGCTGCGCATATTTTTGCATCCTGTTGTGAAGAGGCCGTTTCAGAACGTGGAATATTTAACATTGCTTTATCTGGTGGAGTTACGCCCATCCCTTTCTTTCAATTAATTAGTAGCCGTGACTGGGCTGAGCGTTTGCCATGGGATAAAATAGCAATATATTGGGTGGATGAACGCTGTGTAGGCCCAGACCATAAGGATAGTAATTACGGCATGGCAAGACGTGAATTGCTCTCACATGTCCAAGCTACACACTATTATAGGATGAAAGGTGAGGGCAAACCTGAAGAAGCCGCCATGGCTTATGAAGCTCTATTGCGTGAGCATTTCAAGACCATAGCCGATATTCCTCGTTTTGACTTTATCTTGCTTGGCATGGGCGATGAAGGACATACTGGCTCCTTATTCGCAAATACTCCAGCCATGGTTGAAAAAAAGCGCCTTTGCATTGACCAATATGTACCAGAACGCAAAGCAGATCGCATAACTCTTACCTTACCAGTACTTAACAATGCTCGCTGTTGCATGTTTATGGTTTCTGGCAAGGATAAGCACAATGCTTTACAGCAATCTCTTGATTTGCTAGCTCAACCAACATTACCAGCTCAAATGGTGCGCCCAACTTTTGGTGATTTAATTTGGATTGTGGACGAGGCTGCCGCCATAGGCTAGTTTTTATAAAATACAATGTTTTTAGAATTAAATTTTTAGGATGGTCATGGGTACAGCTCATTCCATCCTATTTTTTTACTATTTGCACAACTAA
>CAYJOP010000017.1:0-28566 GCA_964371835.1 uncultured Desulfovibrionaceae bacterium | reverse complement strand
GTCTTAACAAGTATAATGCACTATTCATCAAGTGCGGCACAAGACGCTGCAAATTCCTCTTGGCTTTTCTGCACTTGTTTTTCCTTGGGCTCAAAATTACTCTCGTCAAAGGCATCCACATCATCTTGATTTACTTCAAATACATCTGAAAACACAGGGCTACCTTTAATATTATCCAATGCACCAGCTTGCAAAGGTAGGGCTAATAAGCCTTTATAAAATTTTCCATCGGGCATACTTATATTATAAGCCTTTGCACCCATAAAGCCATAAGGAGCATAGTGATAAGGATAACCTAGTGTTATAATTGCTTTATGCCTCATTTCTTTGGCAACTGCTATGGAGTGGCCAATGAGCTTTTTACCAAGGCCTTGTCTATGCAAATGCGGAGCAATAAAAGCAGGGCCAAAGGTTATTGTCTTAAATTCGCCACCATCTTCAAGCATGATTTTTGAATAAGTATAAAAAATACCCCCCTGCACTTTGCCATCAACTTCCAACACAAAGGTTAATTCATTTATAAAATCAGGGTGAGATCTCATTTTATGCACAACAAAATGCTCATGCGCGCCGGGGAAATATAAATTCCAAAAAGCATCCCTTGCCACATTTTCAACTTGCTTAAAATCACTAGCTTGTTCATTTCTTATATTAATTTGCATTTTATCCTCCAAATAGAAACCCTTGCAAATATTTATTTTACAAGGGTTTCTAGTGACTATTACTATATTTTTTACTCTGCCTTGGGCCTGCCCACACAAAAATAAGCAAAGCCATGCTCAGCCAAGGTTTGAGCAGAATATAAATTACGCCCGTCAAACATAATGGGCGCTTTTAATAATGCCTTTAAGTCCTCAAAATCAGGATTGCGGAATTGATGCCACTCTGTGGCAATTAACATGGCATCTGCACCTTCGCACACGGCGTATTGGTCTTGCAAAATTTCCACCAAGGCATTGTCAGCAAGAATTTTGCCAGCAGTTTCATGGGCCACTGGGTCATAGGCCTTAATTTTCATGCCTTTGTCAGTAAGCTCCTTAATAATTGTTAAAGACGCTGCCTCACGCATGTCGTCGGTGTTAGCCTTAAATGCAAGACCCCATAGGGCAAGGGTTTTACCCTTAACTCCTCCTTGTGGCTCAAAATAATCAATTATCTTCTTGGCCATGCTCTTTTTTTGGCGAGCATTTACATTTTCAACGGCGTTTAATAACTCTGGCTCAACACCAGCTTGCGTTGAAGTATAAATTAAAGCCTTAACATCCTTAGGAAAACATGACCCACCATAACCAAGGCCAGGGTATATAAATTGATAACCAATGCGAGAGTCTGAACCAATGCCCATGCGCACATCACGCACATCAGCACCCACTTGCTCACAAATGGTGGCAATTTCATTAATAAATGAAATTTTTGTGGCTAACATGCAGTTGGCTGCGTATTTTGTCATTTCTGCACTGCGCACACCCATAACAATAATTTTGCCATTATTGCGGGTAAATGGCCCATAGAGTTCACGCATGGTGTCGGCTGCTTTTTCAGAATTTGTACCAATAACCACACGGTCTGGCTTCATAAAGTCAGATATGGCATCACCCTCTTTCAAAAATTCTGGGTTTGATACAACTTCAAAAGGAATGCTTGCTTGACGCTGAACCAACTCTTTTTCAATTAATGCTCTAACCACGTCGGCAGTACCCACAGGCACTGTGGATTTATCAACAATTACAAGCTCATGCTGCATATATTTACCAATATCTGAGGCAACTGCATGAACGTATTGCAAATCACAAGAGCCATCATCACCAGACGGAGTGCCAACGCAAATGAAAACCACTGTGGCATCTTTCAAACCTTCTGCCAAAGATGTGGTAAACTCAAGTCGACCATCGTTGTAACTACGTTTAACAATTTCCTCAAGGCCTGGTTCAAAAATATGCACAAAGCCATCTTTCAAACGCTCCACAACCTTGGGATTAATATCAACGCACATGACATTGTTGCCCATATCAGCAAAACATGCGGCACTCACAAGGCCCACATAACCTGTACCTACAATACAAATATTCATAATACCCTCAAATAATATAATATTATCTCAAAAAAAACCTCTACGCAACGAATTTGTGTAGCGGCCCTAAATGGATACAAAAGAATTTATATAAAAACTCCATAAACTCTTGACGCAATACGCAATGCTTGTTCAAATAACAAATACGCTAAACGCACCATATACATAAACACATTTTAACGCAATGGAAGAATATGAATATAAAATTTCCGCCCCTACCCACAGCAAATGAAATGCAAGAATGGGATAACGACTCAATAAATTTAGGTATTCCAGAGTTTACCCTCATGGAAAATGCCGCCCGTGAGGCCCTTTATGTTTTGCAAAAAATAAAAGGCCCTCTACAAAAACAATATGTTTTATTATTCATGGGTGGTGGAAATAATGGCGGCGATGCTGCAGCCCTTGCCAGACATTTAAATGATCTTGGAGCACATCCATTAATATTACACAACAAAAGCCTAAAAAATTATGGTAAAACCAGCACTGAACACATTAAATTAAGCAAGGCCCTTGGCATCCCCTTTATTAAATTAACAAAAAATGCCGATATTAAAAAACTCATCCCCAGTGAATGGCATAAACCGCATATCATTATTGATGGCTTGCTTGGCACTGGCTTTAGCCCACCCTTGCGTGCAAATATGGAGCAAGCAATTAATATAATAAATAAAATGAGCAAGAATAGCTTTGTACTGGCCCTAGACATACCCAGCGGTTGCTCTGCTAACAGCGGCCTTGCGCATGGCCTTGCAGTTAAAGCCCAAGCCACAGTGTGCTTTGCCGCCGCAAAACCAGGGCTTGTGATGCCACATGCCAAGGCTTATACTGGTCATTTATATGTAAGAAATATTGGCATACCCCAATGTATTGTGCAAAAACATGAACCTTCGTTTAAACTCATTGAAGCTAAAGGCATGGTGGATTTTTTACCGCCCATTACAAAAAATAGCCACAAAAACACTTGGGGGCATGTGCTTGTAATTGGCGGTTCAAAAGGCCTTAGTGGTGCTGCACATTTAACGGCGCGCGCTGCCTTGCGCTCAGGTGTTGGCCTTGTGACTGTGGCTGCACCATCTGCACTTTGCCATGAAATTAAAGCAGATACGCCAGATATAATGACCCTAAATCTAGAAAATGAAAACCACGACAATTACACTTGGCCAAAACAATTACCACAAAAATTGTTAGATAAGATTCCAAATTTCAAAGCAATTGCCTTGGGGCCTGGCCTTAGCACTTCACCAGACGCCATTAATTTTATGCAAAAAATTTTAGAATGCCATGCTCGACCTCGTGCAATTATTGACGCTGACGCTTTAAATATATTAGCAAAACATCAGAATTTACTAAAATTAATTCAAGATGATGACATACTAACCCCGCACCCAGGCGAGGCCGCTCGCTTGCTTAATATAAGTACCAAGGACGTGCAAAATGACAGGATTAATTGCATTCAAAAACTGACGGCCCTTGCACCTTGTGTGTGGTTGTTAAAGGGTGCGGCATCGCTACTTGCACAAGGCACAAAACCCATTCACATCCTGCCGCACGATATTCCAAGCCTTGCTGTGGCAGGCTCAGGAGATGTGCTTAGCGGATGCTGCGCAGCAATGGCTGCTCAATTGCCAAACCTTAATTCCTTACAAGTGGCGGCAATAAGCATGACCATACATGCTAATACTGGTTTTATGGCTCAAGAAATATTCCCAAAACGTGGCAACATGGCCTCAGATTTAGTTGAGCTTCTTCCAGCTGCCCTTGCAAACCTTGCAAGTTTTCCCAAAGGATACAATGATGATTTTTAATGCAAAAACCCCAGAAGACACAACAAAACTTGGGCAGCAATTAAGTGTAGCCTTTCATAATTATTTTAACGAAAACAAAACCCTACCCTTTGAAGCCCTACTTTTGCGTGGCCCACTTGGCAGTGGTAAAACAAGCCTTGCTAGAAGCTTTGTACAAAACTTGCCAAATGGACATGAGGCCGAAGTTTCAAGCCCTAGTTTCACCCTTTGTAATTCCTATGACACTTTGCCAGAAATTATGCATGTGGACCTTTACCGTTGTGAGCATAACATCCCACATGAACTTTGGGAAGCACTTGATATATCAGACACATTTATCATAATTGAATGGGCAGAATTTTTACCAAGCTCAGCCATGCCACAAAATTTTATAGACATTTTTTTCAAAATATGCGAACAAGGCAGGTCCATTTGCATCACAGCACATGGGCCACAGGCTGAGTTATTTTTTGAAAATTTACAATCAATATAGTGAATTGGAAAACTTATGAAAATTCTTGTGCAAAAATTTGGCGGCACGTCAGTGGCCGACCTTGAGTGCATGAAGCAAGTGCAAAAAAAGGTTGTTGCAGGACTTGAGCGTGGCTATAAAATGGTGGTCATACTCTCAGCAAGAGCTGGAGAAACCAATGGCCTCCTAGCCCTTGCTGACACTTGGTCAAAAACACCAGACGCTGCTGAGTGCGATAGCCTTGTTTCAACAGGTGAGCAAGTATCTGCAGCACTTTTCGCCATCCTCTTAAAGGATGCTGGCATTAAGGCACGCTCTCTTCTTGGCTTTCAAATACCCATCACCACTGATGATAGTTTTGGCAATGCTAGAATTTTATCCATAAATAGTGAAAACCTTTATAAAGAGCTTGAAAACCATGATGTACTTGTGGTTGCAGGCTTTCAAGGCTGCACTGAAAATAAGCGCATTACTACTCTTGGCAGGGGTGGTTCTGACACCTCAGCCGTTGCTGTGGCGGCAGCCTTAAACTCTGCAGAATGCGAAATTTATACAGACGTTGAAGGTGTGTTTACCACTGACCCAAATATCTGCTCATCTGCTCGCAAAATGGACAAAATTTCCTATGACGAAATGCTTGAAATGGCTAGCATGGGTGCAAAAGTATTACATATTCGCTCGGTGGAATTTGCCAAAAAATATAAAGTCCCCGTGCGTGTTCGCTCAACATTTACTGACAACCCTGGAACATTGGTAACTCAGGAGGATTTAACCATGGAAGCCGTACTAGTTTCTGGCATTGCATATGATAAAGACCAAGCTCGTGTAACCCTACACGGAGTACCCAACCACCCAGGCATTGCCGCTGCCATCTTTGGCCCATTATCAGAAAAAGGCATCTTGGTGGACATGATTATTCAAAATACTGGTCGTGATGGTGTAACCGACATGACATTTACCGTATCTCGCAAAGATTTACAAAACACTCTTAAACTTATGGAAGAAATTTCCAATAAAATTGGTGCTATGGAAGTGATGCACGACACACAAGTGGCCAAAGTTTCTGCCATTGGTGTGGGCATGCGCAATCACAGTGGTGTTGCAGCAGCAGCCTTTGAAGCCTTGCAGCAAGAAAATATTAATATTTTGATGATTAGCACCTCAGAAATTAAAATTACCATTTTAATTGAAGAAAAATATGTGGAACTTGCAGTTCGCATCTTGCATGACAAATTTGGCCTTGATTGGGATATTGGCAATTAATATTATTATATTGAAAAAAGCCTAAAATGTGTATTCTATACAAATTTTAGGCTTTTTTTTATGCCATTTCTTGAATTTAAAATTCAATAAAAATTATTTGCTAGTTTTCACCTCAACTAAATTGACACAACACAAAAATTAATGTACAGATTTATTTGAAAGACAAGACCGCTGTGGTCTTGGGCATTTATATGCCATTAAATAACGCCATTACAATTTGAGGAGGCAGAGAATGAGTCTCAATAGGCGTGACTTTGTTAAACTATGTACAGGTACGGTTGCAGGATTTGGTGTATCCCAAATGTTTCACCCTGCAGTAAATGAAGCGCTAGCTTCGTCTTTGACTGGCGAGCGTCCTCCTGTACTTTGGCTGCAGGGCCAGGGCTGTACGGGTTGTTCCGTATCCCTACTTGACACTGCTAACCCAACCATCGCTGATGTGCTATTAAAAGTTATCAGCCTTGACTTCCATCCAACAGTGATGGCAGCCGAAGGCGAACAAGCCATCAACTTCATGCGTCAGGTTGCAGAAGCTAAGAAGGGTCAGTTCTTCGTTGTTGTTGAAGGTGCCATTCCGGTTGCTAAAGACGGTAAATACTGTATCATTGGCGAAACCATGAAAGGCAAAAAACACGAAGAAATTACCATGGTTGACATGGTAAAAGAACTAGCTCCACACGCTGCTGCCATTTTGGCTGTGGGCACATGCGCCGCTTATGGCGGTATTCCAGCTGCTAAGGGTTCTCAAACCGAAGCTCTAGGCGTTGGTGCATTCTTGAAGAAAAACAAAATTGCCACCCCAGTAGTTAACCTTCCAGGTTGCCCACCGCAACCAGATTGGATTGTTGGCACAGTAACACTTGCGCTTGACCTTATTGGCAAGCACGGTCTTGCTGGTGGTCTCGGTGAAGTTGTGAAGGTTCTTGACTCTGATGGTCGCCCAACACCTTTCTACGGCGCAAATGTACACGAAAACTGTCCATATGTTGCTGCTTATGATGAAGGTAAGATGAGCAAAACCTTCACAGACAAGACTGGCTGTCGTTATGACCTCGGTTGTAAGGGCCCAAGCGCATTCTGTGATTCATTCAAACGTAAGTGGAATGGAGTTAACTGGTGCGTTGCAAACTCTGTCTGTATCGGCTGTGTAGAACCTGGCTTCCCAGACGACATGTCACCGTTCTTCTCTAATTAAGGTTGTTACGGCCCACATTATTGTGTGCCAGCATCAAGGAGGCATATATGGCTAAGACAACCATTGCCATCGATCCTGTCACCAGGATTGAAGGTCACCTCAAAGCTGAGGTTGTCGTAGAAAATGGAAAAGTGGTTGATGCTCATATCCACGGCGGTATGTACCGTGGTTTTGAAGGCATCTTAAAAGGTCGCGATCCTCGTGACGCCACTCAAATTGTACAGCGTATCTGTGGTGTTTGTCCCACATCTCACGCTATGGTTTCAACTGCTGCCCAAGAAAATGCATTTAAGGTGAAAGTTACTAAAAACGCACGCCTTACTCGTAACTTAATTCTTGGCGCAAACTATTTGCAGTCACACATATTACACTTCTATCACTTAGTAGCACTTGACTATGTTAAGGGCCCGGAAACTGCTCCGTTTATCCCTCGCATGGAAAAGCCAGACCTACGTCTGCCTGAAGCTGCTAACAAGATGGGTGTAGACCAATATCTTGAAGCTCTTGAAGTACGCCGCATCGCCCACGAAATGGTAGCCCTTTTCGGTGGTAGAATGCCACACGTTCTAGGCATCGTGCCTGGTGGTACTACAGAAATTCCTACCAAGGAAGCCTTGGTTGAATACGCTGCTCGCTTCAAAAAAGTAAACGATTTCGTTTACAAAAAATACTTACCAATCGTATACACCGTTGGTTCCTTGTATAAAGATCTCTTTAAGCAAGGCCAAGGCCACAAGAACTGTTCTTGCTTTGGCGTATTCCAATTGGACGACGCTGGCAAAGACTTCTTGTTAAAGCCAGGTATCTACATTAAGGGTAAGGACGTTCCTTTTGATCCTAAGAAAGTTACAGAAGATGTAAAATATTCTTGGTTTGACAACAAAGGTTCTGGCAAGCACTTCGAAGCAGGTGTTACCATTCCTGACGTTGACAAAAAGGGCGCTTACAGCTTTGTTAAAGCTCCTCGTTACGACGGCCACCCAGTGGAAGCTGGCCCAGCCGCTCGTATGTGGATTACTAATCCACCTATATCCAAGGTTGGCCGCGATCTTCTTAAGAAGAACTTTGGCGTTGACGTCAAAAACTTCCGTGACCTTGGCGAGGACTTAGTATTCTCCATCATGGGCCGTCACGTTGCTCGTGCTGAAGAAACAGCTCTTATCGCTGATCAAGTTCAAAAGTGGCTTAAAGAAATTAAAGCCGGTGAAGAAACTTGGAGCGATTTTGAGATTCCAATGACTGCAGAAGGCTATGCTTGCGCAGAAGCTCCTCGTGGTTCATTGATCCACTATTTGAAAGTTAAAGATCAAAAGATTGATAACTATCAAATCGTATCCGCTACAATTTGGAACTGCTGCCCCCGTGACGACAAGGGTGTACGCGGTCCAGTAGAACAAGCACTTATTGGTGTTGAAGTACCGGATGTAAAAAATCCAGTCAACGTGGGGCGTCTAATTCGCTCCTTTGATCCATGACTAGGTTGCGCTGTGCACGTGTTGCACGCTGAAACCGGCAAAGTCACTGTTGTTGACGTAAAATAGCCTTATACCGCCCCAATGGTTCATTGGGGCGGTTTTTTTGTACACACCCCACTTGGTGAGCCTTGCGCCGCATTGGTAGCAAGGCTAACAAGTGGAAAAATACGAAAATCTATCTTTTAGAGACATAGGTAAAGGTCCTAGTCTTGATTTTTGGTCGTACTTTCACAGTCAGCACTCTCATCGCAACAGTAAAACATTATGCCATACACTTAATATTTGCTTAAAATATGTTTTTCCTTGCTCTTAGTTCTTAAAAGGTATAATAATCTTCGTATTATATTGACTCAATTTAAAAAATATGGATTTAAATGTATGTTAAATGCCGACCATGACCGTTATTTACGTCAATTAAAAAGTAAAGATTATTTACCAAAGGTAATCTTGCATTTTTTTGAAAAATTGCTTGCCCTACCCAAGCCTGCCATTAAAAAAAAATTAAACTATGAATATGACACCTTAAAGCATAAGGGCGGCAAGCCAATTTTCATGCGCAAAGACCTCTACCCTTACACCAATTATAATAAAGCCTGTACTTACCTTGATACCATTCTTAGTATTGAATTTCCGAAAAACTTAGAAAATGAAGACTTTGCTAAAAATTTTAAGTCTCTAAAATCATCCGTGGAAAAAGACAAAGACTTTTCAAAAAAAATTCTTGCAGCATTTATGGATGAAGATGAACCATTTTATCAAACTCAAGCAGAAATTAGCACTAATTATGCTTTTATGTGCTATTTTGTAGCATATTTCACCCTTTTACCCTTCTTTTTGCACACGGTTGCACAAATTAAACAAGTATATGATGAAGACCCTTGGCATCATGGACATTGCCCAAACTGTGGCACTCCGCCACTTTTATCTTACCTAAAGGGCAAGGAGGGCAAGCGCTTTAATGCATGTTCTCTATGTCTTTCATTCTACAGAGTGCCAAGAATTCAATGCCCTTATTGCCTTGAAAACAAGCAAGACAAATTTAGCGTATTCACCTCAGACACAGACAATGATTTTCAAGTTTGCGTGTGTAAAAATTGTAAAAATTACATCAAAATACATGATTACACAGAGTATGAAAAATTTACTCCAGACCCCTTGCTTGATGATTTTAGAACCATCACCCTTGATATTATTGCTGAAAATCAAAATTACACCAAGGCTGTACTCTCACTATGGCTAATCTAAATGAAAGCGATTTCATACGCTGCACACCTTTACGCCATAGAAATGGTCAAACTAAACAAATTGACGAAATAATTAGCCTTGAGCAACCATTTTACTATGATTATAGCTGCGTTTACGCCAAGCAAAATTTTAGCGGCACAAAAGAAATTTACGCCTACCCTCATAAAATTGATGAACTCATCATAGGCCACACAATTCTTGATTTATTACCTTGTTATAATTCTTCTTTCAGCTACGAATTTAGTCAAAATAATGAAAAATACAAACTAGCACTGCAGGCTACTGACCAAATAGTGCACAAAAAATTCACAAACTTTGATACTCAACCCAAACAACTTGAAAAGTTAATTTCTATCATGGGCCAAGTGCTCAATGCCAAAGGCAAATGGGACGGTACAGGTTGCTTTCACCGTGCGGCTTTGTATCACCCCACAAGTGAAGACATAATCATAGCTGAGGACATAGGCCGCCACAATTGCGTGGACAGGTTAAAAGGTCATAGTATTATTAACAATTTACCCATTGAAGATTATTTTTTATTTATAACTGCTCGCATAACTTCCACCCTGTTTCACAAAATTCGCAGAGCTGGCATTAACACCATTATTAGCCGCTCAGCCATAACTAGCACAGCTTATTTATGTGCAAAAAGTGAAAATTGCACTTTAGCCGCCTTTTGCAGACCAGAAGATAATAGGGTAACAATTTTTACTTCTGAAAAAACCTAGCATAATCCGCTGTTTTTTATAAATAAACCTCCATTCATTTTCCTTTACAAAATCCTTACCGTGAAGTACCGTTATAAGGCTTATATTCTAAGCATTGGCAATAACCAAATACTTAAGTGAGGAAAACATGAGTATTTCTAGACGAAGCTTTTTGAAGTTAGGTACCGTTGCAGCCACAGCTAGTGCTGCTGGTATTGGCTTTAGCTTGAAGCCTGTTATGGCAAAAGCGGCCAAGGCCAAACTTCAATGGACAAAGCTTACGACCTCTATTTGCTGTTTCTGCGCCGTTGGTTGCGGTTTGCTTGTACACACAGGCGACAAGGCAAAGGGACATATAACAGATAGACCGGTCAATATAGAAGGTGACCCCGACCACCCAATCAACCAGGGTAGTCTTTGTGCAAAAGGTGCAGCATCCATTCAGGTGTCTGAAAACGATGCGAGGCCAAAATCTCCGCTCTATCGAGCGCCCAACTCCACCGAGTGGAAGGAAGTGAGTTGGGAATGGAGCATTAAGGAGATTGCAAAGCGCATTAAAAAAACGCGCGACGAAACATTTATGATTAAAAATAGCAAGGGTGAAGTAGTTAACCGCACCCTTGCCATGGCTAATTTTGGTTCTGCTGCCCTTGATAATGAAGAAGGTTGGGCATTGCAGGCGTTCATGCGTTCGCTTGGGCTTGTATATGTTGAGCACCAAGCCCGTCTCTGACACAGCTCCACTGTTGCGGCTCTGGCAGAGTCGTTCGGACGCGGTTGTATGACCAACCATTGGGCTGATATTGCTAACGCTGATTGCGTTCTTATTATGGGCTCCAATGCGGCAGAAAATCACCCCATTTCATTCAAATGGGTTACAAAAGCTCAACAAAAAGGCGCAAAAGCCATTCATGTTGACCCACGCTTTACTCGTACCTCAGCCAAATGTGACAAACACGCTCACATTCGATCAGGTTCAGATATTGCCTTCCTTGGCGGTTTAATTAAGTACATATTGGACAATAAGCTTTATTTTGACGAATATGTGCGCAATTATACCAATGCTGCCTTTCTTGTGAACAAAGACTACTCTTTTAAAGACGGTCTGTTTGTTGGCTATGACGCTAAAAGTAGAAGTTATGATAAGTCCAAGTGGGCCTTCCAAGTGGATGAAAAGCAAGTTCCCTTGCGTGATGACACTCTTAAAAATCCCCTTTGTGTCATGAACATCATGAAAAAACACTACGAACGCTATGACCTTAAAACTGTTGCTAGCATGACTGGTGTTTCGGCCAAGGATTTGAAAGAAATTTACGGCCTTTACGCTGCCACAGGCAAGCCAAACAAAGCTGGTACAATCATGTATGCCATGGGCTGGACTCAGCATACTTATGGTGTACAAAACATCCGTACCATGGCTATGGTCCAGTTATTATTGGGTAATATTGGTGTTGCTGGTGGTGGTGTTAACGCTCTACGCGGTGAATCAAACGTACAAGGCGCCACAGACCAAGGCATACTTTCGCACATCTACCCTGGTTACTTACCTGTAATTAAGTCCTCTCATAAAAGCTTTGATGAATATGTAAAGGCTACAACACCTGTGTCTAACGACCCCAAGAGTGTTAACTGGTGGCAACATCGTGGCAAGTATATTGCTAGCTATATCAAGAGTGTATACGCTAAAGAGGATGTCAACACTGCTTTTGATTACTTCCCCAAGGCTGATGCTGACGTTAAGATGACCGACTATTATTGGATGAACATAATTACTGAAATAGCCAAGGGCAACTTGAGGGGTCTATTTGCTTGGGGTATGAACCCCACTTGCGGCGGCCCAGATGCCAACACAACTCGTGGTGGTTTTGCTAAGCTTGACTGGCTTGTTAATGTAAACCTCTTTGAAAACGAAACTTCTTCTTTTTGGAAGGGGCCTGGAATGGATCCTAAGGATATTAAAACCGAGGTATTCTTCTTGCCATGCGCTGCTTTTAATGAAAAAGAAGGTTCAGTTTCAAACTCAGGCCGCTGGATGCAGTGGCGCTATGCTGGGCCAAAGCCTAGACAAGGCACACAACCTGACGGAGAAATCACATACTGGTTAGCGCTTGAGCTGCAAAAGCTTTACGCAAAAGAAGGTGGGGCATTCCCTGACCCAATAACTAAGCTTTCCACTGATATGTGGGGCGATGGGCATGCCTTTTCATCCACAAAAATAGCCAAACTTATGAATGGTTATTTCGTAAAAGACGTTAAAATTGGCGATAAGGTTTACAAAGCTGGAACCCAAGTACCAAACTTTGTTGCCTTGCAAAGTGACGGTTCAACCGCCAGTGGTAACTGGTTACATGCAGGTTCATGGCCAGAGGCTGGTAACTTAATGGCCCGCCGTGATGCAACTCAAACCGAAATGCAGGCTAAAATTAACCTTACACCCAATTGGTCATTTGCTTGGCCTGTGAACAGACGTATTGTTTATAACCGTGCATCTGTTGACGCTAAGGGCCAACCATATAATAAAGAGAAAGCCGTTGTTATGTGGCAAGATGGCAAGTGGGTTGGCGATGTTATTGATGGTGGTGGTGGCCCAGGTTCTAGACATCCGTTCATCATGCGTCAAAATGGTCATGGCACTTTATTTGGTCAAGGTCTCGCCGATGGCCCAATGCCAGAATACTATGAACCAATGGAAAGCCCTGTTGAATCACATCCATTCTCCAAGCAATTTAATAGCCCTGTGGCCTTTATTGCTGATGGAGTTAAGCTTTCAAAAGATATAAAAAAATACCCATTTGTTGGCACAACTTACCGTGTTACAGAGCATTGGCAAACAGGACTTATGACTCGTCGTATGCCTTGGTTGCTTGAGTGCGAACCACAACTATTTGCTGAAATTAGTTACGATTTAGCCAAACTGCGTGGCATTGCCAATGGTGATAAGGTGAGGATTTCTTCCATCCGTGGTGAAGTCGTTGCTGTTGCCATTGTTAGTGAAAGAATACAGCCATTTATCATAAAAGGAAAACCCATTCATATGGTTGGTTTCCCATGGCACTTTGGCTGGCACAACCCACAAGATGGAGGAGACTCTGCAAACTTGCTAACACCTGCCGTTGGTGACCCAAACGTGGGTATTCCAGAGAGCAAGGCATTCATGGTAAACATCGAGAAGGTGGTGTAATATGAAAGCATTTTTTATTGACTTAACATTATGTACTGCCTGTCGTGGTTGCCAAGTTGCTTGTAAACAATGGAAGGACCTTCCAGCTGAAGTTACAAAGAATTGGGGTTCACATCAAAACCCCAAGGACTTGTCAGGAACAACCTTAAAGCTTGTGCGCTTTAAGGAAATTCAACCCAAGGGTAAGGATAAAATAGATTGGATCTTCTTCCCAGAGCAATGCCGCCATTGCATTGACCCACCATGCTTATATGCAGCTGAAGATGCAATTATTCACGATGAAGCCACAGGCGCAGTTGTCTATACTGAGGCAACAAAAAATGCCGACTTTACAGAAATTCGCGATTATTGCCCTTATGACATCCCACGCCAACGTGCGGACAAGGTGGCAGTAAAATGCGATATGTGCCTTGACCGTGTTCAAGATGGAAAATTGCCAGCTTGCGTGCTCACTTGCCCCACAGGAGCCATGAGCTTTGGAGATGAGGAAGAAATAAAACAAATGGCGCAAAAAAGGCTTAAAGAAGTGCTACCAAAGTACCCAGAAGCCCAATTGGGCGATATTGACTCAGTGAGAGTTGTTTATCTATTCCCATATGAACCCACAGAAATATTTGAAAAGGCTGTGGCCTCAGTAAAGCCCATGACTAGACGTGGTTTATTTGCTAAAATTACTGGTGCAAAGCACGCAAATATATAGCTAAAAACTCATTGTAGTTAAAAAATAAGCCTTGGAGAATGAGAGTTCTCCAAGGCTTTGTTTTTTTAAATCCTTATACAAACATGATTGCAATCTGAAATTTTTTGCTTTTACTATATGAGCGTATTTCTTGTTTGTACTTTATTCTTCTTTATTTTAAGCAATATGGGTTAATATTATATTGGGACTGCTCCCGCCGCTTGGGCATTCGGCTATGGCCAATTCCTGCCCGAAGGATGCCACAAAGTGGCATAGCCGTTCCTGCCCGAAGGGTGCGAAGCATAGCCGTTAGGTGAGTTTGCGACTCTTACGGATACAGTGAGCAACGCAGGTGAGTTTGCGACTCTTACGGATACAGTGAGCAACGCGCCAAACAAAAAACTACAGATGTTATAATAATTATTTTCTAAATTTGAATGATGCCAAGAAAAAAGGCTAGTCATAAAAGACTAGCCTTTCAAATATCAACAAAAATAAAAACTACACATCACTTGGATGTAGCATGGCCTCAGGAGATAATATCTCATCAAGCTTTTCCTTGCTAAGTAGCTTCCTCTCAAGCACCAAATCATAAACCGAGGCATTCTTCTCTAAAGCCTCACGAGCAACAGAAGCCGACGCCTCATAACCTATATGCGGATTTAGCGCTGTCACAATACCAATACTATTTTCTACCAAGCTTCGGCACACATCTCTATTGGCGGTTATGCCCTCAACGCATTTATCTTGCAAGGTGCGCACTGCTCGGCGCAACCTATTTAAGCCATCAAAAAGACAATGCGCAATGACAGGCTCCATAACATTTAGCTCAAGCTGGCCTGCCTCTGATGCAAGGGTTACTGTTAAATCCTTGCCCATAACATCAAAGCATACTTGATTAACTACCTCTGGGATAACAGGGTTTACCTTGCCAGGCATGATGGATGAACCAGGCTGTAATTGTGGCAAATTAATTTCATTAAAGCCGCAACGTGGGCCAGAGGACAACAGGCGCAAGTCATTGCAAATTTTAGAAATTTTAACAGCAGCACTCTTAATAGCAGCAGAAACTTGCACATAAACACCTGTGTCCCAAGTTGCTTCAATAAGGTTTGGTGAAAGCTTAACGTCAAGCCCGCTAACTTGCTTTAATTTTTCAATGCATAGTGGCGCATAACCCTTGGGCGAGCAAATGCCAGTACCAATGGCTGTGGCCCCCATGTTTACTTCAAGCAAGCAAGAAGCAGCATATTCTAAACGCCCCACTTCCACTTGCAATGTGGTGGCATAGGCTGTGAATTCCATACCCAAGGTCATGGGTACAGCATCTTGCAATTGCGTTCTGCCCATTTTAACAATGTCGTTAAATTCTTCACCCTTAAGCATAAAACCATCATGCAAATAGCGTATGGCATTTATAAGCCTTTTAAGCATGGCATGTAGGGCTAGGTGCAAGGCTGTTGGGTAGGCATCATTGGTGGATTGGGAGCAATTCACATGATTATTGGGGTGGCAATATTGATATTCACCCTTATTATGCCCCATAAGCTCCAAAGCTCTATTGGCAATAACCTCATTGGCATTCATATTACAAGACGTACCAGCTCCACCCTGCAAGCAATCGGTGGGGAATTGATCGTGCAATTTGCCGTCAATAATCTCATCGCAAGCACTGCAAATGGCCTTAAAAATATCCTCTGGCAATAAGTCAAACTCCCTGTTAGCCATGGCTGCGGCTTTTTTCACATAAGCAAAGGCTCGGATAAATTCAGGAATGTCCTTAATCTTGCTATGCGAAATATAAAAATTTTCTATGGCACGATACGTTTGCACACCATAATATACATCGTTGGGGATAACTAACTCACCTAAAAAGTCATGTTCTACGCGTGTGGACATGGGGTTTCTCCTATACTATTTATATGGTTGATTAATGAATTAAAATAGTTGCCAATATATAACCTACGACACAAGCCGTTGTAACACCTATTAAACCTGGCATCATAAAACTGTGATTAAAATACCATTTACCAATTCTTGTGGTTCCACTAATGTCAAAATTACAAGTGGCCACATCTGAAGGATATACAGGGAAGAAAAAGTAAGCGTAAGTGGCAGGAATAAGACCAATTAACACCTCAGGCGGCAAGCCTAAACCAAGCCCCACAGGTAGCATAATACGAGCCGTTGCCGCTTGAGAATTTACCACAACAGAAACGGTGGCAAGAGCTAGGGCAAAAGACCATGGATAATCATGCACCATGGTAGTGATGGAGGCCTTAAATGTGGGCATGGCATGTTGAAAAAATGTATCGCTCATCCAAGCAATACCAAAAATGGCTATAGTTGCCACCATACCAGACTTAAAAACCACGCCCTCTGGAATTTTGCTAGTGCTTGTTCTTGTTACAATCAAAATAATGCCAGCAAAGCCAAGCATCATCATTTGAATGATTTTGTCCATGGGAATTAAGCGCCCATTAACAATGCGCACCTCTGGCACCATGGCCACAAAAATAATACACACAAGGGCAAATAAAAAGAGCAAAACTGAAGTTCTTGCAGAGCTTGGTAGCTTTTCCACTTCATTTGTTGCAGCTTTACTTTCCAATAATTTTTTCCACTTGGGATCTTTAAGGCGCCTTTGGTATTCTGGGTCTAAATCCAGTTCCTTACCTCTTTTTAAGCTGTATAGCGAGATCGCAAGCACAGCTATCATGGTGGAAGGAATGGTCACCATGATAATGCTTAATAAATTTATATTAGGATTAATTTCAGCCAATTGGCTTAAATAATAAACCGTTACAGCGGCAATGGGACTTGCACAAATGCCAATTTGCGAGGCCACAGATGCCGCCGCCATGGGTCGTTCTGGGCGGATATTATTTTTTAGGGCCACATCTCCAATGATGGGCATAATAGAATAAACGGCATGGCCTGTGCCAAGCAATATGGTTATAAAATATGTGGTAAAAGGCCCTAGAATTGTAATGCGCTTTGGGTTGTCACGTAGTATTTTTTCTGCAATTTGCAACATGTATTTAAGTCCGCCAGCAGCCTCTAGCACAGCTGCACATGTCACCACAGATATAATAATGAGCATCACAGCCACTGGCGGCTCAGCTAGCGGCATGCGGAAAATAAAAAATTCAACCATTAAGCCCAGTGCTGCAATAGCCCCAAGGCCAACGCCACTAAAGCGACTACCTAGATATAGCATGCAAAATAAAAACAAAAATTCAAAGTAAATCACAAAACACCTCGCCCTTGCTTCTCACAATCTTTAGATATAAACATACAAAATACTTAATTTTAGCTAGCACAAAACATACTCATTGTCCATACGCCAAAAAGGCTTAAGAACATTTATATTTAGCACTGTGTAATTTATACTTTTTTTAATATAAATTACAGTTGCATCATTTGCATTAAATGGCTATTATGCCGAGTTCGTAAGTGGGATTACCCACAAATACTAAAATAAATGTTTTTTTGGAGGCATTATGTTTTTTGATTCTATCGCACATGCAATGGGCCCAGCACCTGCTGGTGGAGCTGGTGGTGGCACTGACATGCTTGTACAATTTGTACCGCTTATTCTTATGCTTGGTATTTTTTGGTTTTTACTTATTCGTCCACAACAAAAGCGTGCTAAAGAACACAAGGTTATGCTTGAAAACCTAAAGAAGGGCGATTATGTAATCACTTCTGGTGGTATGATTGGTCGCATTCTTGAAATTGATGGTGACGTTATTTTAGTTGAGTGTGGTGAGTCTAAATTGCGTATGACTCGTGGTGCCATTGGTGGCTTGTACAATATGCAAGGTAAGGATAACACACCAAAGGACAATCCACCTGCTGAAGAAAAGAAAGGCTGAGGTATCTAGTTAATCTTGCGTTGCAAGATTATTACAGTCTGTTGAAAAATTGCAAGCTGCTGCTTCAACACAAAAAATTAGTCAGTCACGGGGAATAACCCTGCGTTGCTCTCCATTTATGGATTGTACATCTTGATAGTATTTTGTGTCACTGTAATGCAGCTATATAAACTCATTTACATAGAAAATGGGTATTTAAGTTTTTTGAAAGGAATCTGGGGGAAGTTTTTTTGTTCGCAGAAAAATTTCCCCCAGAAACTATAAAAAAAAATCAGTGTTTCACTGGGAAGGTAGTAAATGTCTTTGTTTCGTTGGCGTATTATTGCGGCAGTATTTGTTTTTGCATTGAGTTTAGTTTATGTACTGCCAAATGTTCCTTTTGTTAAGCAGTCTGCTTTAGGTAATTTATTACCTGATGCTCGTATTAATCTAGGCCTTGACCTTAAGGGTGGCATACACCTTACCCTTGAAGTTGACGTGGAAAAGGCTGTCACCAATTCTCTTACCCAACTGGGTCAAGATATTAGAGCAGAAGCTCAAGATGACGGCATAAGCGTTTTACGTCCAAGGATGATTAATGCCACAACGCTTGAGTTTGTGCTTGTAAGGGCAGCCCAAGAAGATGAGCTTAAAAAGCTACTGGCTGAGCGCTTTACAAATATTGAAATTGTAAACACAACTCCCACCGAGACTGGAAGCTTGTATGCTGTAACACTTACTCCAGAGTCTAGAAAAGTTGTGGAAGACATGGCTCAAGAGCAGGCTTTGCGCACCATTCGCAACCGTATTGACCAATTTGGTGTTGCAGAGCCAGACATTCGCAAACAAGCCAACTATCGCATTCAAATTCAATTACCTGGTATATCTGACCCACGCCGTGCTGTGCAGCTAATTGGGCAAACTGCTCTGCTTGAATTTCACATTGTACGTGACGATGTTGACCCAAATCAAACCATCCTACCTCCTGGAGTCATTAGCCTGCCCATGTCTGAAAGTGACGGTCAAGGTGGCCAAAGTGCTGGTACTGAGCGCATGGCACTTGAGCGTGACGCAGTGCTTACTGGTGAGGATGTAATAGATGCACGCCCTGGCTTTGACCAATCAAATCAAGCCTATGTGCTACTTAACTTTAATAGCCGTGGTTCAACAGCTTTTGACCGCTTAACCGCTGACAATGTGGGTAAGCGTATGGCCATTGTGCTTGATAAAAAAGTTTATTCTGCACCTGTTATTAATGAGCGAATTTCCGGTGGTCGTGCCAGTATTTCTGGTCGCTTTACCACAGAAGAAGCGCAAGACTTAGCCCTAGTTTTAAGGGCTGGTTCTTTGCCTGCTCCTGTAATTATTCTTGAGGAGCGCACCGTTGGGCCTTCTCTTGGTCAAGAGTCCATTGATAGCGGCATGCGTGCTGCCATTGTTGGTGCTTTAGCAGTTATTGTATTCATGGCAATTTACTATGGAATTAGCGGAGTTATTGCCAATTTAATGTTAATTTTCACCATGACCATGGTACTTGCTGGCATGACTGCATTTGGCGCAACGCTAACCCTACCAGGCATTGCAGGCATTGTGCTTACCATTGGTATGGCAGTTGACGCTAATGTGCTAATATTTGAGCGTATTAGAGAAGAAATGCGGCGTGGCTTAACCTCGCTTGCGGCTGTACATGCAGGTTTTGAGCGTGCATCACTTTCCATTATTGACTCAAACCTAACTACAATTATTGCCACAATTATTCTATATCAATTTGGTACTGGGCCTGTGCGTGGCTTTGCTGTTACGCTTTCACTTGGTATTTTGGCATCTATGTTTACAGCCATTGTGGTTTCTCGTGGCATTTTTGAATTTTGGGCCCGCAAAGCCGGTGCAAAAAATATTAGCATTTAAGGAATAAACTATGGGCTTCTCCTTTATTAAACCTGATACAAAAATTGACTTTGTGGGCAAGCGTCGCTTTGCTTATATTATATCCATAATCTTTATTTTAATTGGCTTTGGCTTTATGGCCATGCAAGGTGGCCCAAAGCTTGGCATTGACTTTGCTGGCGGTGTCATAGTGCAAGTGAAGTTTGAAAAGCCAATGAATGACAATGCTTTGAAAGAAAGCCTCGACATTCCAGAGCTTCCTGGCATCTCCACTCAAAGTTTTGGTGACGGCGGACGAGATTTTCTTTTGCGTTTTTCAACACTTGATGCCAATGGCATGCAATTGCGTGATGACGTTGAAAAAGCCTTGGCAAGAGAATTTCCAGACAATAAGGCCACCATTGAGCGCTTGGAACAAGTGGGCCCAAAGGTAGGCGACGACCTTACCAATAAAGCTCTTGAGGCAATGTACTATGCCACTTTGCTCATTGCTGTTTACATTTCAGGACGTTTTGAACAACGCTGGATGACTGCCGCGCTTATGACTGTAGTGCTTTGGGGTGGCATGTACGGTATGAGTTATACTGGCCTTGGCATGGGTTGGCTTGTGCTTGTGGCCCTTGGTCTAACCATTGCAACTTGCTGGAAATTGCGGCTTAATTTTGCACTTGGAGCTGTGGTTGGGCTCTTACATGACGTTGCCATAACGCTTGGATTACTTACAATTTTAGGGCGTGAAATTGACCTTAATGTTGTGGCGGCATTGCTTACCTTGGTTGGTTATTCTCTAAACGATACCATCATTGTATATGACCGTGTGCGTGAAAACTTAAGATCCATGCGCAACAAGGCTTTGCCAGAAATTATTAATGCAAGCGTTAACCAAACCCTTAGCCGTACAATTTTAACAAGTGGTACAACACTTGCGGCAACCATTGCTTTATTTGTGCTTGGGGGTGGGGTTATTCACGACTTTGCTTTAACCATGATTATTGGCGTAGTTGTTGGCACTTTCTCTTCTGTTTATGTATCATCTGCCCTCTTAATGGCCCTTGGTAGTACTGAGAGTTATGTGCGTGATGACGAGGAAGAAAAATTTGAAAAACCAGGCGAGCATGGTATGGTTTAATTGGTTTTAATTTACACCAAGCTACTAATACAGCCCACATTCTTATGAATGCGGGCTTTTTTAGTGCGGTTGACTTATTAACCAATCTTCATTTGAGGAGGTTCTGTGTTTTAATGTAATTTTGCAAAATTGATTTTCGAACTTACATTAGGCTACGACATTACTTTATTTTGGAGTCCGTTCTGAGAAGCAAAGCTCCGCCTATTCTTGATTTTTGGTCGCATTGACTATCGTCAACGCTCCAAAAGACTCCACACAATGAATTGTGCAGGAGTCTTACTTTGCATTACAATACATACATTGCATTTTTATGTAATACAAATGTCAATCATAGCCTTTTAAAATAAAAAAACCGCTCATAGCTAAGCGGTATTTAAACTTATTTTTTGCGCGTAGTATTTGTTTTGGCATCTCTGCTCTCTGTATCCGTAAGGCTCGTTCCTCGCCTAACGGCTATGCTTCGCACCCTTTGGGCAGGAAAGAAGACAAGTTTTTTTGAAGGAAGTGGGGTCTTTCCCCCTCGACCCGAAAAAAAACGCAGTCTGAAGCAGCCAAAACAAATACTACGCAGCAAAAAATTAAATGCCTATAATATTAAACCCACTATCCACATAAACCACCTGTCCAGTCACAGCACCAGAAAGCTCAGATGCTAGATATACAGCGGTTCCGCCAACGTCGGCTGTGGTCACATTGCTGTGTAGTGGTGCTCTATCTTCAATATGAGTAAAAATGTCTTTTAAGCTTGACACAGCAGATGCAGCAAGGGTTTTAATGGGGCCAGCGCTAATGGCATTGATGCGAACTTTCTTCTCCCCAAGGTCCACAGCTAGGTAGCGCACAGAGGCCTCAAGTGCAGCTTTAGCAACACCCATTACATTGTAGCTTGGGATAACCCTTTGTGAGCCGTAGTAAGTCATAGTTAGAACTGATCCGCCTTCGGTCATTAGCGGCTCAAAAGCACGACAGACTGCTGGAAGTGAGAATGCAGAAACATCCATGGCAAGCTTAAAGCCATCACGAGATGTATCAATGAAGCGACCTTGCAAATCTTCACGATTGGCAAAGGCTATGGAGTGAACGATGACGTCCACACTGCCCCATTTTTCTTTTACAAGCTTAACGGCTGACTCAATTTGTGCATCATCACAGATGTCACAGGGAAAGGTGAAGTCACCGCCAAGTTCTTGGCTAATGGGTTCAACGCGTTTTTTAATGGCGTCGCCCACATAGTTAAAAGCAAGGCTAGCACCTTGAGCTTTAAAAGCAGAGGCTACGCCGTAGGCAATGCTTCTATTATTTGCAACACCTAGAATTAGGGCTTTTTTTCCTTCTAATAACATGTCAACCTCGTTAATTATTTAAAGTTTTTTCCAGTTAAAATGCTGTATGCTTCAGCATATTTATTGCTTGTAACATTCACCACTTCATCTGGCAAGGTGGGTGGTGGTGCTTGCTTATTCCAAGGCTGGCTTGAAAGCCAATCACGCAAAAATTGCTTATCAAAGCTTGGTTGGCCCTGCCCTTCTTTATATTGGTCAGCAGGCCAAAAACGTGATGAATCTGGGGTCATAACTTCGTCAATTAACACTAATTCATCACCAACCATACCAAATTCAAATTTTGTATCAGCCATGAGAATACCCTTGGTGGCTGCAAATTCACGGCCCGCTTCAAAAATGCGTAAGGAAATATCTTCAACCTTGGCTGCAAGTTCATTGCCTAAAAGCTTTGCAGCTTCTGCACGAGTAATATTTTCATCATGCTCGCCAATTTCTGCCTTGGTGGAAGGTGTAAACAAAGCTGGCTCAAGTTTGGCTGACTCCACAAGACCTTTTGGCAACTCATGTCCACACAGGCTACCAGTTGCCTTATAGTCCTTCCAACCAGAACCAGTAATACAGCCACGCACAATACATTCAACGGGTAAGGGTTTAGCTTTTTTAACTAAAACTGAACGTCCTTCCAGTTCATCCTTCCAAGGGTCAAGGGCTTTTGGAAATTTATTAACATCACTTTCAATTAAATGATTGGGTATAATATCTTTAAAGCGCTCCATCCAGAACAGTGTAATTTTATTCAAAATAACACCCTTGTATGGCACAGGCTCATTCATGATAACGTCAAATGCTGACATGCGGTCAGTGGTGACAATGAGCAAGGTTTTTTCGTCAATATCATACATATCACGCACTTTTCCCCTAGCTAGCAAGGGGAAAGCTGTAATATCTGTTTGCATAACAACCTTCATAACATCTCCTTATATAATAAAATTTAATAATTTTTCTTAACTCTGCATTCCACAGAACGGGCATGGGCTTCAAGTCCTTCCAAGCGCGCAAGGCGTGCGATGGATTCTGCATTATTTTGCACAAAGCTTGCTGATGCAGCCACAACGCTACTACGCTTACAAAATGTTTGCACCGATAGCGGTGAGGAAAAACGAGCCGTACCCATGGTGGGTAATACATGGTTTGGCCCTGCATAATAATCGCCCACGGCCTCAGGCGAATGTGAACCCATGAAGATAGCCCCTGCATGGCGAATATAAGGCAATAATTCCCAAGGATCACGCACGCATAATTCTAAATGTTCTGGCGCCACATTGTTGGCAAGGGCAACACCCACAGCCATATTTGGCACAACTACCACGGCACCCCAATCTTGCAAAGACTTTTTTGCAAGCTCAGCCCGAGGCAAGTCTGCACATTGCACCTCAAGTTCACGTAGCACTGCATCGGCTATGGCTTGGTTGTCTGTGATGCATATGGCAGAGGCAAGACTATCATGCTCAGCTTGGGAAAGTAAATCCGCAGCCACCCAAGAAGGGTTTGCCGTACTATCTGCAATTATTAAAATTTCGCTTGGCCCAGCAATCATATCAATGCCCACACGCCCTTGCACCATGCGCTTGGCAGTGGTCACATAGATATTGCCTGGCCCAACTAATACGTCCACAGACTTAATGCTTTTTGTACCATAAGCCAGCGCCGCCACAGCCCAAGCACTGCCCATGCGATAAACTTCGTCAATGTCCAATAAGTGAGCTGCCGCTAAAATATATGGGCTTATGCTACCATCTTTTCTAGGTGGTGTGACCATGGCAAGGCTTTTCACACCTGCCACTTGGGCTGGGATTGCATTCATCAAAAGACTTGAAATTAAAGGTGTTTCACCACCTTGACCGCCTGGCACATAAAGGCCAGCCCTATCCACAGGGCCAATTTTTTGCCCTAAAATACTACCATCTGCTTGAGTAATGAACCAAGATTTTTCCACCTGTGCTTCGTGGAAGGAGCGAATATTTGCCGCTGCTTCGTCAATGATTGCCATATCAGCTGTGCCAATGGAGGCTGCGCCGTGGGCAATTTCCATGGCATCAAGGCGCAAAGGCTTATCAAGCTCTGGACAATCAAACTTCTTGGTATACTCCAATAAAGCTTCATCGCCACGGCGCACCACATCATCTAGAATATCTTTAACAGTAGCATCCACCGACACATCAGCATCTGCACGACCTTTAATAATATCAGCCAATTGTGGCCAATCTTTTTCTGATTTACATTGCAACATGCGGCAAGGCATGGCGAACTCCTTAAATGAACTAAATTTCTTGGCGATATTACAGAAGGAATGCGCAAAAGTCGAGCATTCATAAGGGAAGATTTTTTCTAATAAAACACATATGCAATTTCAAATAATAACAACAAATTAAAGCAATGAATGCCTTTTGACATGGGCAAGTAAGTCCTCAAAATTTGCACCATTGCTAGCAATGCAAGTGGTGGGATTTGCAAATTGCATGGCATTGCCATGAAAATCGCTCATTTTTCCGCCAGCTTCACTAAGAATTAAATGAGCCGCAGCATAATCCCAAGGCTTTAATAAAATTTCAAAATAACCATCCATACGCGCGGCAGCAATATAACAAATGGCCAAGGCAGATGAGCAAATGCGCCTAATATCTAAACAGCTTTTAAAAACATCCAAGGCAATGCCAAAATTATATTCGGCATTTTTCTTATTACCTGACCCTGCGCCAAACTCGATAATGCTATCTTGCAAAGTGCGCTTGCTAACTGTTAGTAATTTATCACCATTTAAGTAAGCACCCCGTCCTTTTTTGGCGCTAAAAACCTCGCCAGTAAATGGATTGAAAACAATACCAAAAGCCACTTCCCCACCCACATAATGAGCCAAGGACACAGCTGACATATTGTAGCCAAAAACTAAGTTTGTAGTGCCATCAATGGGGTCAAGTATCCAGCAATTATCAGAAAGTGTGCTATCTTCCTCCTCAGAGAAAAACGCCACCTCTGGATGCAGATTACACAATTCTTGCTTAAGATATGCATTAACCTGCAAATCCACATTGGTTACAAAATCGTGCTTAGCCTTGGTCTGCGTTTGCAAGGTAGTTGAGGTAATCATCTCCTTAGTTTGCAGAACAATTTTACATATTTTGGCATAATCCATACATTACTCTAAAATAAATAATTCTTATTTAATCGACTTACATTGTGGTCATATGAAAAAACACTAACTTTTCATTTAGCATTTTAAAACTTAAAAAGCTTTCAAAAAGGGCAAAGTGCAAGGCAGAGATAAATTTTAGGAGGGGAGTGGGGTCTTCCCCCCATGACCCGACTAAAATTTATCTCTAACGCTGCAAATTGCCCTTTTTCAAAGCTTTTAATTATGAGCTATTCTTCGCGAGTAGCCTTGTATTCCTCGATGATTTTTTCCGCCACAGGTGGTGGAGCTTCCTCATAGTGAGCAAATTCCATGGTAAACACACCTTGGCCGCCTGTCATGGAGCGCAAATCTGGAGCATAGCGCAACACTTCGCTCATGGGTACATGGGCTTTAATTTCTGTAATTCCAGCGGTGGAGTCAGAACCAAGCACCTTGCCACGGCGTGAAGACAAGTCACCAATAACATCACCCATGCTTTCATCAGGCACAGACACTGACAAAAGCACTATGGGTTCAAGCAAGGTTGGCTTTAAGCTTTCCATGGCTTTTTTAAAAGCAATGGAGCCAGCAATTTTGAAGGCCATTTCTGAGGAGTCTACGTTATGGTAGCTACCGTCATATACTTTCACCTTGAAATCAACAACTTGGCAGCCAGCTAGGAAGCCACGAGCCGCAGCCTCTTGCACGCCTTTATCAATGGCTGGAATGTATGTACGAGGGATAACACCGCCAACGATGGCATCTTCAAATTGATAGCCAGAGCCACGTGGTAGGCCTTCCATTTCAATCCAACAATCACCAAATTGACCACGGCCGCCAGATTGTTTTTTGTGGCGTCCATGCACTTGGCATTTGCCACGCACAGTTTCACGATATGGTACTTTTGGTGTTTTTAATACAATTTCAGTCTTATAGCGGCGTTTTGCCTTTTCCACTGAAATTTCAATATGCAATTGCCCCATGCCAGCAAGCAAAATGTCACCAGACTCACCATCACGAGTGAGTTTTAAGGTAATATCTTCTTCAAGCAACTTTTGCACAGCGCCAAAAACCTTATCTTCCTCGCCTTTTTCTTTAGGGGCAAGAGCATAGGTAATTAGCTGCGGTGGCAAGTCGCCCATGGGCAAGCTAAATGGAGATTTTTCATCATGCAAAGTGTCGCCAGTACTTGTATTTTTAAGCTTACCAATGGCAATAATTGAGCCTGGGCCAAGGGTGTCTTTGCATGCGGCTTGAGTTTTGCCTGTGAGGTACATTAAGCTACTTAGGCGTTCATTTTCTTCACTATTGGAGTTTTTAAGGTTTGAGTCACTGGCAATTTTACCAGAAAGCACTCTTGCCATAGAAAGCTGCCCAGCAAAAGGATCCACAATGGTTTTGAAAATGAAGCATGCTGCTGGTCCATCTTCTGTGCTTGGGCGTTCGTTAAGCTCAGCATCAAAGAATGGCTCACGCTCAAGTGGCGATGGGAACAAACGCTGCACAGCTTGTAATAATTGCACTCCGCCTTTATTTTCAAGGGCCGCACCAGCCACAACTGGTGTAAGCGCTCCAGACATAACGCCCATGCGCAAGCCTTTGTTAATATCTTCTGGGGAGAGCATGCCCTCTTCCAAATATTTTTCCATAAGTTCTTCATCGGACTCAGCAATATTTTCCACGGTGGTGTCGTGAATAAGCATTACTTCATCGGCCAAATCTGCTGGTACAGGAGCTTCAATGGTGGCGCCATTTTCCCCAAACATAAGAGCCTTATTGGCAAAAATATCCACAAGGCCTAAGAATGTTTCGCCAGCAACTATGGGCATAAACAATGTTACAGGCTTTGCACCAAGCATGGTAACAATGCCGTCATATGCCATTTGAAAATCTGCACGGTCACGATCAAGCTTGTTAATAAAAACAAGAGAAGGCAGGCCTTCTGTTTTAACCATGCTCCAAAGCTTTTTGGTAAGTGGGCGAACACCATCAACGGCGTCAATAACAAATGCCACAGCATCAACGCCTTTTAACAAGCAAGCCATATCGCCCGTGAAGTTTCCATCACCTGGAATATCAACAAGATAATGGCGATTTTTATCCCACTCATAAGTAGCAAATCCTGGCTGAATTGAGCCACGTCTGCGAATTTCTTCTGGTTCATAATCAAGGCTGGTGGTGCCATCTTCAATGGCTCCAAGGCGATTAATAATACCAGTTTGAAAGAGGAGCATTTCCGCAAGAGAAGTTTTACCTGAACCACCAGTGCCCACAAGGGCGTAAGTACGTTGCGTTTCCAAGGGTTTGGACATTGTTTTCTCCTAGAACAGATTTACATTTTAATACGTTCATCCTTTATACCTTGCCTTCAAAAAAAAAGAAAGTACTTCTTGCACCTTATAATAAAATTGATTGTAATTTTTTTGTATACAGCTAATAATTTTATATTTATAGTACGAGTCAAATTAAACATGAAGTATAAATTATGGACTATCTAGTAAACTCACTTAATATTAAAGACATTGTTCTTGCTGGTTTTGGAGTCATATGTATAACAGCTTTTTTAGCTGTGGTGCGCATTATGCGACAAGGGCGCAAAAACTTTACCACTCGCCATAGCGACATGGACAATCGTATTAGAGAAACTCAGCAAGCTATTCGCGAGCGAAATAATGCCATGCAAAGTACCGAGCAATTACACATTATTGCTGCAACCATCAAGGATGCATTGGAACAAAAAGGCCACAATGCGCATGAAATTGTGGTAGAGTTTGATGACCGCATAGAATTGAAATTGGCTCAAGGTTTAATCAGTGTTCATTATTTGAGAAAAACACTGGCCTTGCGAAGTGTACGAAAAACAGTACACGGTCAAGGCTTGTGGGAAGTGCGCCAAGGCAACATGGTGCAAACATTTGATGGACTCATTCAGCTTGAGCGCTATTTGCGGGCTTTGCTTGCTGGCTTGTAGTGAAGGTTAATTTAACTTTATTATTCAAAGAGAGTGTATATAGGTGCGATTTGAGATGACAGGATTGAGGATGTTGCTAGTGAAGGAGCTTTGATTTTCAAATATAATTAAATTCTGTCATTACTAGCCTTACGCAAATGGACAACAAAGCATCCATGCCTTTGCATTTAAAACAAAAAACCCGCATTTTGC
>CAYJOP010000016.1:0-29639 GCA_964371835.1 uncultured Desulfovibrionaceae bacterium | reverse complement strand
GTTAAAAATGATTTGTTTTCGTTGTATTATGTGTTTTTTCAGTGCCGACTAAATATAAACCCATACGCAATGCCAAAAAACCAACGATTAATTGCAAAAAGGCATTTGCAAACAAAAGCTCCCACTGACCACTAGATATAAAAACAAACAAATCAAATATATATGATGAAAAAGTTGTAAATGAACCCATAAAGCCTATGAGCAATACTTTTCTGCTGTGAGCAAGGGGCCAAAGTAAACCAAAGCCAAAACAACCTAGAGTATTTACAATAAACACCCCCCAAATAATAGCGCTCTGACTATACTCGCTAATAGCCCATAAAATAGCATAGCGTAATAAAGCACCTAAAATTCCTGCTAAAGCAAACGCCAAGATTTCATAAATTTTTTGCATATTTTCTGAATTAATTTTACTAGCTTAACTAAACCACACAAGATACTATATTTTAAGTAGTTATAATATTTTAATGTCGACTATCTAAATTTGCGCTGGTTTTTCAACTTATTGAAAAACTATAATTAACTATAATTTAAATTTATAATACTCTGTAGTACTAAAAATTTCAATGCTAAGCCAGTTGCTTTTTCCATTTTTTACTATACATATGTATTGACATGTAAAGAAAAATAATCCATATTTTACTATACTATTTTATCTGTGGAGTATTTTCTTTATTATTTAATACTAAATTTAATAAGTTTAATTTTTTAATCTTATAGATGACGAGGCTAAGGATGCAATTAAAATTTTGGGGTGTTCGGGGTTCTACCTCTGGTAGTTGTGTAACATCTGCTAGATATGGTTGCAATACTTCTTGTTATTCTATTAGTTCGCCTTCAACTCCATATGTTATTTTTGATGCTGGTACTGGACTGCGTAATTTGGGTAACTGGTTAAGACAAAGCTCAGATATTCAAGAGTGTGCAATTTTTCTTAGCCATGGTCACTGGGACCATGTATCTGGCATGCCTTTTTTCGTTCCCCTATTCAATAAAAATTGGACTGTAAATATTTATGCACCTGAAAATATAGGTAACATTGGACCAGAAGCCTTTATTAATAGTTTATTTTCTTCGACATTTTTTCCCGTTAATTGGGACCAATTAATCAGCAATAAGAGGATATTTCCCTTAAAAGACGGTCAAAAAGTTTCGCTTGCTGGTGGAGCAACCGTCAGTGCCCATGCTACAAATCATGGCAATGATCACTCAAACGGTCTTTTTTCTTGTGCATTTCGCTTTGAAAAAAATAATAAAAGTATTTTTTATAGTGGGGACCATGAGCTTGGTCCTGATCCTGATAAGCTTGATCGAAGCAGCTCTTTTTTTACAGGTTTAAGAGATGCTGACATAGCCATATTGGATTCACAATATACCCTTGATGCTTATTCTACCCATATTGGTTGGGGTCACTCTGCCGTTGAGCAATGGCCACCTATTATACATGAACTTGGTGTAAAAGTTTTTATACCAAGCCACCATGACCCTTCATATAGCGATGATTTAATTGATGATATAAGCACAAGACTCATAGAAAATGACCCACTCACTAAAGAAAAGTTAATAACCGCCTATGAAGGATTAATTATTAATTGTGAACAAGGAATTAGTCATAACGAAAATATGAGCAATGTTATAGAATTTGACGATTACAACGATTTCGAGTTTGCGGCAAAGCTATTAGACATTCCTGACATGAGCTCCGTTTTAGACCAACTGTTATTAAGAGCAAGAAAAATTTCTCACGCCGATGCAGGAACAATCTACTTACTTGAAGATAATGAATTAGTTTTTTCATATTCTCATAATGACACCCTATTCACGCGCTCCCAATCTTCACGCCAACAGTATCTTAATGCACGTTTGCCAATTACACCAGACTCCATTGCTGGATACATTGCAAGCACACAAAAAATATTAAATATCAACAATGTACGCAAATTACCCAGTGATGCACCCTATTCATTCAATCAAATATTTGACGATGTAACAGGCTATCGCACTGTTTCCATTTGCGGTTTACCAATCTTTTCTCAGCGTGGTAAACTACTTGCTGTAATGCAATTAATCAATTCCATGCGCAATGGAGTTCCAGTACCATTTTCAATTGCTTCAGAATCATTATTACGAAAATTATGTGTAGCTGGGGCACAGGGTATTGAGCAAGCTATACACACTCGCGAAATGCTTTTACGCCTACTGGAAACTGCACGAATGCGCGACCCCACAGAAACTGGTCCTCACGTTTTCCGTGTTGGAGCTATGGCAGCAGAGCTGTATCATCATTGGGCAGAAAAGCGTAATGTTGATATGGTAGAAATTGCCGACACAAAATCACACTTGCGTCTAGCCTCCATGTTGCATGATGTGGGTAAGGTTGGAATTTCTGACCAAATACTTAAAAAGACTAGTCCTTTTACCCTTGAAGAACGGCAAATCATGCAACAACACTGCTGCATTGGCGCATCCATCTTCAAGGATACAAGCAACACACTTGACAGGCTTGCCTCAAGCATTGCTTTGCACCATCATCAGCGTTGGGATGGTAAAGGCTATTGTGGAGATCCAAGCCAACCCTTACTATCTGGTGAAGATATTCCTCTTGAAGCACGCATTACATCCATTGTAGACGTATTTGACGCTTTGCTTTCTCCACGTTGCTATAAACCACCTATGAAACTTAAAAGTGCACTTAATATTATTGAAAAAGGAGCAGGCCATGCCTTTGACCCTGAAATGGTCAAAGACTTTTTAGAAATATTAGACACAATGCTTGCCATTCAAGAAAAATATAAAGAAGACCAAAATGATTAAAATGTCTTATCTTTAATACACAATAAAACATAAAGTCTTTTAGTACTGGCAAAGAAAGCACAACAAGAAAGTTAAGCATATGGCTAAATTTTATTAAGTAAATTACGCACAAACTAGTCTCATTTTAGCCATGATTGTGAACTTTAGCTATTTTGACTGTAGTGGTAAAAATTTTACACTTTAGCTGGTAAAAGGCATTATAGTTTACTTTCTAAAGGCCACCACTTAAAGCCAGTACCAAGCATTGAGAGAAAGATAATGACCCAAAAAAATCGTTCTTTTCACATATTAAGAGAAAACATCCTCCGCTTTATAGCGGGTATAGTAATTTGTTCTACCATGGTTTTTCTATATATTTGGCAGCCTGTAATATTACAACAATCCGATAGACATATATACGACATTTTTCTTACACTCAATGGTGGTGGTGAGCCTTCACCAACTCCAGCCTTGCTTGACATTGATGAAAAAAGCCTCGAAGAGTTTGGGCAGTGGCCATGGCCTAGACATTTAATGGCAAAAATCATTGCCACACTCACAGAGAATGGCGCAGCTGCCATCGGGCTTGACATACTTTTTGTAGAACCTGACAATGCATCAGTGCTGAGCTTGCAACGTTCATTTAAAAGACACTTTAACCTAGACATTCCCCTCGATGATATTCCAAAATCCTTACATGATAATGACAAAATACTAGCGTCTATCGTTGCCCAAACCCCAACTGTCTTAGGTGTTTACAATCGTTATGCTGGTGAGCACGTTACACTACCAAATGACCTTCCACGAACCGAAGGTATTGTTGAGCGCACCATACTAGGTGGCCCTTCCCCTCGTGCCAACCTACTCACTGGCACAAGTGCCAGCCTACCCTTGCCAGAACTTCGTGCTGTTGCCCCCTTGGGTAGCTTAAACGTTGCCCCAGACCCTGACGGCATTATACGCTCAATACATCTAATTTCACAAATGGATGGACGTATTATTATTTCTTTATCATTACGTTCCCTTATGCTGGGTATGGGTATAAATACCCTTGTACTTATGGGTGGTCCAGATGGTTTACAAGCTATAAAATTAGGTAAATACTCAATACCTGTAACCCCTGATGGGCGTTTTATTGTGCCTTTTCGTGGCCCTCGCGGATATTATCCAACCATTAGAGCAGCTGATGTCTTAAACAATAACATTAAGCGCGAAGATATTGCCGGACGTGTTTTCATTGTGGGAACATCTGCCCCAGGCCTTTTGGATATTCGGGCCACACCATTTGACTCTGTTTATCCAGGTTTTGAGGTGCACACCACGGTAATTGACGCCATACTTAGCAATAGATATATGGAAATGCCAGCTTGGATTCCTGGTGCACAAGTTTTATCCACAGCTCTTGCTGGCATTATAGCCACCTTAGCTTTCAGCCTTGCCCCTGCCATTATTTATTTACCCATATTTGTGGGCTTAATCGCAAGTTCCATTTGGGGCAGTTGGTTCATTTATCAAGCTGGTATTTATATTTCACCACTTTACGTCATGCTCACAGTTGTGGCTCTTGCCGTAGTGTTATTGGCTGTGCGTTTCTGGCAGGAATCTCGTCAAAAACGTACGCTACGCAATGCTTTTAGCCGCTACATTGCTCCAGACATGGTTGCTCGTATTGTGGAAAAGGGCGAGGCAGTTCTAACTGGTGAAGAAAGAATTGTTACCCTTATGTTTACTGACATTCGTGGCTTTACAACCATGTCAGAAGGTCTTACGCCTGACCAAGTTGTGGGCGCACTTAACCGCTATTTTACACCCATGACCGCTATTATTCGTGGTAGTAATGGTACTGTTGACAAATTCATTGGCGATGCAATCATGGCCTTTTGGAACGCACCGTTAGATGTTGCCCGCCATGAGTTGCACGCCATTAAAAGTGCCATGCAAATGCAAATTGCCCTTACTGAACTTAATGTTGAACTTGAACAAGAATTGGGCATTAAGCTTAACATGGGTGCTGGCGTACACACTGGTAAAGTGTATGTGGGCAACATGGGTAGTGCCGAGCTTTTGGACTACACTTGTATTGGTGACACTGTAAACCTCACTTCACGTCTTGAGGGAATGTGCCCTGTGTATGGTGTGGGCGTTGTAACAAGTACAGAAACAGCTCGCCTTTGCCAAGCCTTTGCCACTGGTGAAGATGCTCTCCCAGCAGAGGAAATACCCTTCTTTATGCCGCTGGACTCCATTAAAGTTAAGGGTAAACATGAGCCAGTGGAAATTTGTACACCCATGTGGGAAGATGAAAGAAAAGAGCGAGAGTCAGAAATTAATAAATTTTTAGCCGCACGCCAAGATTATACTAATGGTAACTTTGCAAGTTCATTTGAAAAATTTTATAAATTATACGAGCAACACCCAAATTCTGTACTCTATGCACTCTACACAGAACGCACAGAACAACTAAAACAAAATCCACCAGAAAATTGGAATGGCGTTTGGACATTTACAAAAAAATAGCTCCAGCATCCTTAGTTAACTATCTAAATTTCATGTAATTACCCTTAAAATATTTAATGTTTTAGGGGTAATTTTTTTATTCACATAATAAATTTTGTGGTTCAAATATTGCATCTTTTTCCATATGGAAAAATATTCCCACGAGAGGGTTTTATGAAAATTGATGAATTTTCCACTGGCATAGGCGTAAATGGACCAGCATTTGGAACTTTAAACACAGATCAAGGTTCTAAGGCTTCTGCACAATCCAATGCAGATGAAATAGATATTTCAGATGAAGCATACCAACTCTATGCAGAAATGCAAGCTTCTGGTAAAAGTCCTGAAGAGTTGGAGGCATTCTTAGCAGAAAACCCTGAGGCTGCAGCACAACTTGCATCACAAGCACAAGGTAAAAAACCAGCACAGGGTGGACAAAAACCTAGTGGCAACGACGGCAACGAACAACCTGAGGGTCAACCTCAAGCTGGCTCTGGTAGTGCAAATTCTTCAGAAGTAACAACTTCTGAAACAAGCTTAGAAGCTGAAATATTATTGTTAGAAACAAGAATAACCCAAGCTGAAGAAGAAGCCGAAAAAACTGGAAACACTGCTCAATTGGAGTCCTTAGAGGCTGAATTGGAAGACCTTGAAGAAGAATTAGACGAGCTAACTGAAGCTTAAAAAATTACAAAAAAATAGTCTTAAAAGTTCCAGCTGCAAGGAAGATTGAATTTATTTAATGTTTTATAAGGCTCTTTGTCCATATCCCTAAAAAAATTCAATCTAACGCAGCAGATGGCACTTTTAAGACTATTTTAAGGGTCCTGCACAATTATTTTTTAGTTCTATTTTTTATGCTTTTGCAGAATAAAAACCATAAAAATCTATCACTTAACGGCGGAGCTTTGCTCCGCCTATTCTTAATTTTTGGTCACATTGACTATCGTCAACGCTCCAAAAAACTCAGCACAATAGATTGTGCAGATGAGAGTCTTATTTTTATGCTTCAAAAAATGCCTGATAAGCAAGCACACTAGCCCAAATGTCCGCGCAAGAGGCCAACTCAAATGGACTGTGCATGGATAGTACGGCAGGGCCTAAATCAATGACGTGCATACCATAAGTAGCTAGAAATAAAGCAACTGTGCCCCCACCACCAAGGTCAACCTTGCCGCATTCTGCCATTTGCCAAGGAATTTCTTTATCATTAAATATCTTACGCATAAAACCTACAAATTCAGCATCAGCATCATTTGCCCCATATTTACCACGAGAACCTGTGAATTTTGAAAAGCATGGTCCATAACCTAGCTGAGCAGCGTTTTGTTTTTCATGCACCTCTTGCCAATCTGGGTCAAGAGCCGCTTGCACATCTGCTGATAAAGCTCTTGTATTTAACAATATATGCCCAAGTTTGCTTTTGGCGTCCCAAGCTTCTCTGCAATCTTCCAAGCAATATTCCAAAAAGCGAGAGCTTGCACCAGTTGCACCATCTGAGCCAATTTCTTCTTTATCCCATAGTATTAATACGGTGGCATGACTTGGATTTTTTACATTTAAAAATGCTTCTAATGCTGTAAAAACACAAATTCGGTCATCATGTCCATAACCGCCAACCATGGATTTATCTAAACCCACAAAACGAGCTGGTCCAGCAGGCACAGCTTGCATTTCTGCTGAGATAAAATCTTCCTCAGTGAGCTTATATTTATCAAACAAAAGTTCAAGTAATTTTTGCTTAATGGGCTCCTTGGCTTGTTCCTCTTTCTTACCTGCTAATTTTGGGCTATGTCCTAGAATTATGTTTAATTTTTCAGCATCAAAGGCATCAGACAAGTTTTGTGTAGCCTGCTTTTGCGCCAAATGTGGCAAAAGGTCTGCAATGGTAAATACTGGGTCATCTTTATCTTCGCCAATGACCACATCAATATTACGCCCATCTGAACAAGACACAACCCCATGCAAAGCAAGGGGGCGGGCAAGCCATTGATATTTGCGTATTCCGCCGTAATAATGAGTTTTTGCTTGGGCAACGCCTGGCTGCTCAATGAACGGGCGTTGCTTAAAATCAAGACGTGGGGTGTCAGTGTGTGCGCTAATTAAATGAAAACCCTCACTTAAAGGAAGGCTGCCACGCCTTGCCACAAAAAGAGCTTTGTTGCGAAAATCTTTTAAGGCAGTGTCCTTAGTTATACCCTTGGCAAAACCATGTTCTTGCAAGCGTTCAAGCACATAGGCTACGGTTTCACGTTCAGTTTTGCAACGGCTTAAAAAATCCACATAGCGTGTGGCAAGTTTCATAATATTTTTTTGACCAGCACTTGTGCTTGCATAAACGTCCCAACAAGACTTTGGTTTGTATTCAAGTTGTGGAGTTTTATTATTTTTTTTCATTTCAAATCCTTATTTTTTAGATAGTGCTAACTTTAGCACCTTTATTAGTACGGGTATATCCTGCTCAAAAAGAGTGCGTGGATCAAGACAGAAATTGTCATTCTCCAAGCGTCCCATCAAAGGAGGATTTGTATTTAATAATGACTCTTTAAGCTTTGTGGCAGACATATTTTTTGGCTTTAAGCAAACTAGAGTTGTGGTTAAATCCCGCTCAGGAAAAGCCCCACCACCCACACGAGATACATCCACACGCAGTGATATTTCAATATTTTCAAGCTCTTTTACTAATCTTTTTTGAAGACTCTTGGCCTTAACACTCAGTTCAGCCGCAGGGCAAGTTATCATGCGTAAAGTTGGTATTTCTTTTATGGCTTGGTCAAGGTCAGTATAAATTCGCAAAGTAGCCTCAAGTGCCGCAAGAGTAAATTTATCACAGCGTAAGGCTCTATATAGTTGGTTTTGGCGCATACGCTCTATTAAATCTTTGCGCCCAACAATAATACCAGCTTGAGGTCCACCAAGCACCTTGTCGCCTGAGAATGTAACCACATCAACACCTGCTTGCACTGTTGTTTGAACTGTTGGCTCATCTGGCAATCCATAAGGGCTTAAATCCACCAAGGAACCACTACCAAGATCTTCAATGACTGGCAAACCATAGTCACGACCAAGTTCTACCATTTCTTCAAGGCTTACCTGTTTGTGAAAGCCCAAAATACGATAATTGGATGTGTGCACGCGTAATAGTGCAGTTGTATTATCATTTATAGCATTTACATAATCTTTAACATGGGTGCGGTTGGTTGCACCAACTTCTTTCAAAATGGCCCCACTACGCTCAAGAACCTCAGGAATGCGAAATGAACCACCAATTTCTACCAATTGACCACGAGACACTATGACCTCGCCACCCTTACAAATTTCATCTAAAACCAAGAGCACAGCTGCGGCATTATTATTGACAACCATAGCCGCTTCAGCGCCACTTATACGACACAATAACTTTTCCACAATATCTTGGCGGCTACCTCGGCCACCACTACTAAGGTCAAGCTCAAGGTTGGTGTAATGTGCTGCTGCATTAGAAACAGCCTTTGCCGCAGCTTCCGCCAATACTGAACGCCCCATATTTGTATGTATAACCACGCCAGTTGCGTTTAATACACGGCATAGGCGGGTGCGAGTTTCGCGAATTACATAGGGCACAAGATAGGGCCAAAGTCCTTTAATAGTTAAATTTTCTGGTTTATCTTTAAGGCCATTTTTAATTTCACTACGAACAATATCCAAAAACTCTACCACAGTATCACGCATAAGCGCCCTTGGAGGAAGCGCTGGCAAATCTGATTTTTGATCTTGTGAAAATTCCTTTTCAAGCTCCACTAAACATTGGTCCACCGAAGGCAGATTTCTAAAAAGCTCGTTCATAATTTCTATACCTTATAATCGTTATGTATATAGTGTGGATATAATTCAAAAAATTCACCAAGCAAATACAAAGAGCCACAAATAAGCACCTCATACTCACTTTCAGCGGCACTATAAGCAATTTTACATGCATAATCAAGAGCTTGAATAAGCCCATCTTGCACATAAACATTAGACCCAAGATTGCTAGCCAATGTTTGCCTCTGTGTTAAATTTAAAGCACGCTCATTATTTTGCAAACCCACAATAATTAAAGGACAATTATTACAATTCTCATGTAGCTCTTTTAATCTTGGAAGCATGGCATCAATATTCTTATCACCCATGCAAGAAAATATTATAATATTTGGTGTTTTATCTCGCATACTCAGGGCAGAATTAAGAACTTGTAAGCCTTGCTCATTATGCGCACCATCTAACAAAATGCGTTTTGGCAAACGTGGTTCAATGGGTGTAATACTATGTAACCTACCAGCAATAAAAGCTCTTTCAAGACCATGTGAAATAATTTCTTCATCATATTCAAGCTTGAATTGCTTGGCCAAATCTTGCCATGCTGCTAGTGCAAGCAAGGCATTATCTTTTTGATGTGTACCTTTCAAACCAAGATTAGTATTCAATGGCAAACTTAACCCATTGGAAGGAATTAGCATTGCATTTTGCTCAGCAGCCATAGTTTGCAAGACATTCATAGCCGCTGGTAGTTGTGGAGCATAATAAACATTCATACCCTGCCCCATGGCAGCGGCTTTGTCACAAGCTATGCTTGCAATGCTATTGCCAAGTATGCCCTCATGGTCAAGGCTTATGGGCGTTATACAAAGCATATCCCTTGCAATGGCAGTGGTTGCATCAGACCTACCACCAAGGCCAGCCTCTAAAATTACAAGCTCCACTTCCTTTTTTACAAATGAAAACACAGCAAGCACAGTCAAAAATTCAAAATAAGTCAAGTTAGGAGAAGCAATATGAACTTCATTGGAAAAATTAATCCAATCATCTTCTGACAAAGGCTTGCCAGAACAAAGTATGCGCTCAGATGGTGATACAAAATGAGGTGAGGTAAAAAGTCCTGTTTTTATATTATGCGCGTGTGCTATGGAATTTAAAAAAGTTGAAGTTGAACCTTTGCCATTGGTTCCAACAAGTTGCACAACTTTAAATGGCAATTTATTGAGTTTTAAACTATTTAATGCATCCTTAACCCTGTTTAAGGATAAGTCCATATGAAATAGCCCAAGACCATCTAAAAATTTTATAACTTGCGTGTATTTTGTAAACATAACTCACACTAACAAAATATGATACTCTTGTCAGTATTTACATCTAGCCTAAGCTTGCTCACTTAAGGCAGTTATAGTACAATGCGAAAGTACATAAAAAAACGTGAGGTTTATATGGTTTCTTTATTAAAATACAAGCACTTACCCTGTGCATTATTAATTTTATCTATGTTTTTAACTGGTTGTGCTAGCAAGTATGGTGCTCAAACCACAGAAGTTGTCTACTATGCAGCTTGTTATCAACCAGTTGCAGAATTACGCCGTGAAGAAGCGGAAATTGAAGATAGCACAACCACTGGCTTAGTCATTGGCGCTTTACTTGGTGCACTAATTGGTGGAGCTGCCACAGGTGATGCCAAGGGTGCTGCCGCTGGTGCTGTGGCTGGTGGTGCTGTGGGCGCTGTGGGTGGTCATGCTTACGCCACTTCCGATGCAAAAGACAGGGATGAAGAATTTTATCGCAAATATGCAAGCCAATTAGATGCTGAAACCGCACAAATGAGCCGTGCCAACGCCGCTGCAAAAATTGCTGCCCAGTGTTATGATAGAGAATTTAAGATGGTTGTTGCTAACGCTCAAGCTGGCAAAATTAGTAAGATTGAGCTTACCAACCGCTATGAAGAAATTCGTTCAGGCCTTCAAGAAACTTCAAGAATTTTAGACATTACCTACTATGACATGCATAAAAAAGAAGCAGAATATCAAAAAGTCATGGCTTCTGAAACCAAGGTTTATGATCCAGTTTATGCAAAAACACCTGCTAAAAGCGATACTACTGCCAAAAAGCAAGTAGAAGTAAAAAAAGCCACAACAAGCACTAAAACTTGGCAGGCCACAAAAAAGGAACTTGATACAACCAAGCGCGACCTTGATGCACAAATTGAAAATAATGACCGCATCTTAGAAGCTGCACTACAAGGCTAAAAGCTATTTATGGATTATATTTATGTCGCAAAGTGAAACAGAAAATCAGGCTCAAGAAAACACAGTAGAAACTGATGAAACTTCCACCGCAACGGCGACCGCCATTGCTCCTGTTGTTTGGTACGCACGACCATGGGTTTGGAGTATTGTAGTATTTTTACTACTACTCCTGCTTTTTGCATGGATTTTTTGGAAGCAATGGCAAGCATACTTGGCATTACAAAATGCGCAAGACTTACAATTTCAAAAGCAATTAGAATATAATACAAAACTTGAAAATGAGGCCCAGCGTTTGCGTGATGCATTGGCCAAAGAACCTTGTGACGTAAAATTATTTTTAGATCAAGAAGGCACAACCTTATTATTACAAGGTGCAAAAATACCAGATCAAGAGCAAATGCCGCCAAACAAAAATACAGACCTTGCCGCACCAGCCACCAAGGCCGAAGCCCCACCTCCGCCAGTCATTAATAAAAATGAAACTGCGCCAACTAAAACTGCTCCACCTAATCCTGTCTCATCCTTGGCTCAAAGCCTTGAGCAAGCAACAGTTTTAATTATTGGTGATACTGGAAAAGCCCTTAAAACTGGAACAGGATTTTTTATAGCACCTGGAATTATTTTAACAAATGCTCATGTTACACAAGGTAGCAATAAAAATATTTATGCCGTTGGTAAGTTTTCAGAATTGGTTTCAAAAGCCAAACTCATTGCTGTCAGCAGTGAAAAAGGCAGAGATTACGCCGTTTTGCAAGTATCTATAACCAATGTGGAGCCTTTAAAATTTAGTACCAACATTGCAAGAACACAAAAAATAAGTGCTTGGGGTTTTCCTGGTGCTGTAACCGACGTTGATCCAAACTTTAAGGCCTTGCTTGAAGGTACGGCTAAATCACCTCCAGAGGTTGTTTATTCTGAAGGCACAGTTAGCGTTGTACAAGAGCAAAATCCGCCTATTATTTTTCATAGCGCTGTGGTTTCGCATGGCAATAGTGGAGGTCCACTTGTTAATGAAAATGGGGACGTTGTGGGTATTAACACCTATATTGCCCTTGATGATAAATCATACAGGCAATCAAGTTTAGCCATAGTAAGTAGGGATATTGTGTCATTTTTGAAAGAAAAAAACATTCCCTTCACCCTAAGCACTAAGGAGTAAGCATGGCCGGCGTATTTATTACCACCACCAAGCGTAGCCTCATGCGCCCCTTAGCTAGTCAAGGGATTTTTGTAACGGACTGCTTTCATCAAATTCAGGCCATACTTGAAAAAATTGGGCCAGAACATAAAGCACTTTTAGCAGAACCAGTACATAATAATGATAGCACTGGCAGTGAAAGTGTGGACTGGTATGCCAATGTCACTGGTGACAATGTCCCAAAGCCATTGAGCTCCTTAACACCAGAAGATCGTGCAATTGCCTTACAAAAAATAGCTACCCTTGCCCAAGGTATTGACGCAAAAGCAACAAGTATTGCCCAAGGTGGAGATGGTCAACAATCCCTCTCAGCAGATATATTGAAGTTAGCCCTGCAACATCCAAATGATGAAGATATTTGGATGGTTGGAAGCCAACCCATTGTTATTAATTGGGGCTTTGCCCCAGGCACAGTGGGCGCTCAACCTGTTGATTTAACTCGCTTGGGAGCAGTTGCAGCCCCCATTGTAGCTCCAGCCGCACCAATGGCTGCTGCACCAGTGGCCACAGGCTCTGGTTGCTTGGCTTGGCTCTTGCCACTGTTATTATTATTGCTTTTGCTTTTATTATTACTTGCGGCCTTGGGCCTTTTGCCCTTTAACCTGCCAACATCTTGTATGCCAGAGGTTAAAGTTCCAGCTGAGTTACATGAAGCCAAAGCTAAAGAAGATAAACTCTTATCAGAACTTGAAGCTCTGCGCTTGCAACTGGAACAAAAGGCTGCGCTTTGCGTTCCAAAACAACCAGAAGTTATACCCCCCATGGAAGAAGCCGTCGAGCCGCCTGTTATTGATCAGCCACCAGTAGATCCTCCTTTAACAGAACCTCCGGCCATTGTGGCAGAACCAGAACCTCCAGTGGCTGAACCACCCATGCAAGAACCTTTCTTGGCCATGACCCCAGAGCAAGAACCAAAACCTGAGCCTGAGCCAAAACCTGAGCCTAAACCTGAGCCAAAGCCTGAGCCAAAACCAGCGCCTGAGCCTAAAAAACAGGAAAAGCCTAAAAAGGACGACCCTTTGCAAATTCCAGAAGATGCTAAGGATACAAACGACATGAGTTTTCTAGAAGGTTGTTGGCGTAGTGAAACTGGCCTTTATAATTCACGCACAAGAAAACCCATAATTGCAGAATATTGCTTTGATAAAAACGGTCAAGGCCGCAGACTTATTAGAGAAGATAATGGTTCTGTTTGTTCTGGTGGGGTGCAAGCAAAATTTGACAGTAATGGCCATTTGGTAATGGATGGCGTGCAAGCACGCTGCCCTGGTGGAAATTCCTATGTGCCACAAAGTGTTCAATGCACAGGTGATGAAAATTCCACCAACTGTAAAGGTCAAGAACAAGGTGGCAACAAAAACAAATGGGATGCCCGCTTCTATAGGAAATAATATGCAAAATACATCTGTAAGTCTTATTCCGGGCGGATGCCCACAGTTTTTGGATTTTAAGCTAAGCATTAGTGATTTGCCACGCTTGCGCCGTTATTTCCGTGAGGACAAAAAGCAAGAAAATTCTGCCGAAAATGCAGGTCGTTATCAGCATTATTTGCGCTGCCTAGAGCAAGATGCAGATAATTTTATTGACCAAATTACAGGTGCGCATTGTGATTCTGAATATGAAATGGATATTAGGCGTGTACTTGAAATATGGCAAAATGCTTGGATTCCCTTACCATTTTTACGCACAAGAGAGCAAAAGTGGCCTGACGGTGGGGAGCGTTTTGAATGCGGCCCATCCAACTGGGCAAGGGCAAGGCTTACTCAATGTGATGATAATACCCTTAACCTGACCTTAGTTTTTGATACCAATGTGGAAAATCCGCCAGATGAGCAAGTGCAGGTGGATGACGAAAATGGAGAGCATTACCACGCCCTTTCTCCGCGTGATGTTTCAGCCCACGGCATGTTTGCCTTAGCGCATCATGTGCGTGACAATGCTTGGTTTTTAAATGCTCCTTGGGTTGATGAATGGCTTTTTAATATTTACGACGAGTATCGTAGCAAAAGGCATCGTGGGCGTGGTTCTTGGCGTGATGAAAATGATCACATGCTTGAGCACCTTGCCGCATATTTAACTTGGCTTGAAGTCATTCGCATTGCAATTCAAGGTGTTCGTGTTCAAGTCATTAATCCTGACCGCGACCAACCAGTGGAAGTTGATTTGATACTTGATATTGGTAACTCTCGCACCACTGGCATCTTGGTGGAAACACTACCCCAAAGAGTGACAAACCTAAATGACAGTTATTTATTGGAATTAAGAGATATAAGCAAACCAGAGAATATTTATAGCGAACCATTTGAAACTCGTATTGAGTTTGCAGAAGGTCATTTTGGCAATGATGCGCTAAGTCGTCGTTCTGGTAGGCGTATGCCAGCTTTTGCTTGGCCCTCTGCTGTGCGCATTGGACCAGAAGCTGCTCGCCTTGCCACACAAACTGTGTGCGCTGAAGGCAATACTGGTATGTCTAGCCCCAAGCGATATCTTTGGGATGAACGCCCATGGCAACAAACTTGGCGTTTTAATACAGGTGGTTCGCGCGAGCCCATGGTCACACGCGGCTTATTTGCAAGGCAAGTCAACCGTGAAGGCACACCACTTAGCTGCTTTGATGATCCATTATTTAAACGCTCCCCTACTCTTAAAAAACAAGAACGAGAGCCAGCATTTGAGTCACAATTTACTCGTTCATCCTTAATGTTATTTATGGTTGGCGAAATCATAAGCCAAGCCCTTGTAACCATTAACGCACCAGCCACAAGAGCAAGGCGAGAATTGCCAAACATGCCTCGTCGCTTGCGTAGAATTATATTCACAGTGCCCACTGCCATGCCCGTGGCAGAACGGCGCATATTTAGACGCTGGGTAACATGGGCTGTGCATGTGGTTTGGGAGGCACTTGGCTGGTCTGAATGGTATGTTGGAGTAAAGGGTAAACCACAAAGTGCATCAGACTATCGCACAAGCCCACAGGTGCGCTGCGATTGGGATGAAGCAAGTTGCTCGCAACTTGTATATATTTACAATGAGCTAGCCGTCAAACATCATGGTGATGCACATCATCTATTTGAATTGCTAGGAAAACCACGCCAAAAGTATGCAGAAAAACCTTGTATGCGCATAGCCTCCATTGATACGGGCGGCGGCACCATGGACCTTTCCATTGCCACATATGAACTATCAAGCAACAAGAGCGAAACAGCTAGAATTACACCTCATATGGAATTTCGTGATGGCTTTAATATAGCTGGAGATGAAGTTTTAAGGGATATGATTTCGCAACATATCATTCATGATTTAAGCGCTGCACTTAGCAAGGCTGGAGTTGTTCAACCACGCACAATTATAGAACAATTAGTTGGTAGAGATGCCATTGGCATTTCTAAAGAGGCTCGTAATTTAAGAGCCAGATTTGTACGCCAAGTGGCGGTTCCTTTAGCTTTAGGCATGCTAAACCTTTGCGAAATGCACTATCAAAATACAAATGACAGTTATAAAAACTCTGCCATTTTTACCTGCAAGATTTCTGATTTTTTTGTTAAAAAAACAAACAACTTAGAAGATGGAGAAGAAATTAAAGAGGTTATTTTCCCTTTCTTAGAGGGAGTAAACATACCTCAAAGTTTTTTCCATCCATTACCACAAACTCAAGTAATTGCCACTATTGAAGAAAATGTGCAAAAACATTTGCCTTCTGGTGAAGCTTTCTCATTACTAGATGTGGAGTTACGCATAAATCCAGCGGCCATTGAGCATACCATACGCACAACACTTGGGCCTGCTCTTGCAACCCTTTGTGAAGTGGTAAACACCTATGATTGTGATATATTGCTTTTAACAGGCCGCCCCAGTGCTTGGAGTGGTATTGTGGCCCCAGTGCTTGCAAAATTGCCAGTGCCTGCAGATCGCATTATGCCCATGCGTGAATACCATGTTGGTAATTGGTATCCCTTTGCAGATGCTCAAGGCTGCATTACTGACCCCAAGACAACTGTGGTTGTGGGTGCAATTTTATGTGCATTGGCCGAGGGGCATTTAGAAAGTTTTTCATTTGATGTTAATAAATTACGCCTTTCATCCACGGCTCGCTATGTTGGTGAGCTTGATACCACTGGCAAGTTACTTAAACCCAAGGTTTGGTTTGAAGTAAATGTCAATGATACAGAGTCCATAGAGCTGGAACACATGGTGAGTTTTAGCACATTATTGCCCATTGGCTATCGTCAAATTGATGCTGAGCGTTGGCCCACAACACGCTACCACTTGCTCGATTTTAGTAGTGAGGACGCTCGCACTCGTGCGGCTGGGCGCACTCCTTATCAAGTGGCTATTCGTTTGTATGTTGCCCCCATTGATGAAGATATTTACAATAAGAGCAATGTTGATGATCGTGATGAAGGTGATTTTTTCATTGAAAATATTGTGGATAATCAAGGTAATAATGTTAAAAGTTCAGACCTTGAAATACGCTTACAGACCATGCAGATTGATGAAGGTTATTGGTTAGATACTGGTATTATCAGTGCCACTTAAAGTTAACCAGTCACTCATAGAAAATCCATAAAATTCTCTTAGGAGTAAATATATGCAGCAAGAAGATAGACAGTTGGCAGCATCTTGTCAGACACTGCATCAAAACACACACAAAGCCCTTGAATGGCTTAAAAATAACAGTGAACATGTGGGCTCTGAATTTGAGAGCTTACATACTGATTTACGTCGTGCGGCTCGCACTTTTCAAAAGTGTGAGGTGGCGGCACTTCGCAAAATGTGCGTTGGTGTATTTGGTCCAAGTCAATCTGGTAAGTCATATCTTATTTCTGCATTGGCAAAAGACGCACAAGGCACATTAATAGCTGACTTTGATGGTACCCGACATGATTTTATTACTGAGATAAATCCAGAAGGTGGGAAGGAATCCACAGGACTTGTTACTCGTTTTACCACAACAGCTCCTGAAAATTTACCACAAGATTATCCCATACGCTTACGTCTTTTGACAGAATGCGATGTGGTGCGTGTACTTGCAAATACATATTATGCAGATTGTGAACATAAAGAAACTCCAAGTCAGGAAGATATATTAGCGGACTTACATGCACTTGAGCAACAAGCCAATGATGCAAATGGAATTAGTAGTGATGACGTGGAGGAACTTAAGGAGTACATATATAATAACTTTGCCTCACGTCCAAGGGTGCAGCTTTTGCAGCGTATTTATTGGCAAAGGGCCATTGAAATTGCTCCGAAGTTAGATTTACAAGGTAGAGCCAAGCTATTTGCATTAATTTGGGATAAGGTTGATGAATTTACTAATTTGTACTTGGTGCTTTGCAAAGCCTTGGAGTCACTTGGCAATGCAAATGAAGCACATTGTCCGCTTGAGGCTTTAATTCCTCGTAAACTAAGTATTATTGATGTGGCTTTATTAAAGGATCTTAGCAAAGCAGAAAGCACTGGGGCCGATATGTTAAGCGTCATGGGCGCAAATGGTAAGAGTGCAAACCTTCCACGCTCCATTGTTACAGCCCTCACTGCTGAAATCACAATCTATATGCGTGAAAAGCCAGACGATTTCTTTGATTATACTGATTTGCTGGACTTTCCTGGTTATCGCTCAAGACTAAAGTTAGAAGATGTGCGTAAAGAACTTGAGCGCGAAGGCACATTGGAAAACCTTTTCCTTCGGGGTAAGGTGGCTTATTTATTTGAGCGTTATTGTGCTGAAAAAGAACTTACCAGCATGCTTTTGTGCATTGGACCTGGCAATCAAGAAGTGCAAGATTTACCAAGAGCTGTGCAACAGTGGATTGCCTCAACCCATGGTGAAAGCCCCTCTCGTAGGGCCAAGGCCAATGCAGAAACTGGCCCCTCTCTTTTCTTCATCCTAACCAAGATGGATATGGAATTTGAAAAAAAGAAAGGCACACCGTCGGTGGAAACTCGCTGGACCACACGCTTGCAGTCATCGCTGCTTGACTTCTTTGGTAAAAATGACGATTGGCCTAGCAATTGGGATGGAAAAAACCCATTCAATAATGTTTTTTTACTAAGAAATCCAAATTTTCGCTGCGAGGCAATTTTTGATTTTGACGGCGACAAAGAAGTAAGCGTACGCTCTGAACAAGAAGGTTATGTGGCTGAAGTTAAAGCGGCATTTCTCAACTCACCTCTTGTGGCAGCCCATGTGGCTAACCCTCAAAATATTTGGGATGCTGCCATGAGTTTAAATGATGGCGGAGTTTCATTACTAAGGCAAGCTTTACGCCCTCTTTGCAATCCAGCATTAAAGCGTGGTCAAATTGCCATTACACTGGCCCAAAGCCTTGAAAGAATTCGCACAGCTTTAAGTGCACATTGGAAAAGTGATAATACAGAAGAAGAAAGAAAGCGCAAAGAGGAACTTGGTAAAAACCTTATTGGTATCATCTCAAAAATAGCAGAAAATCAACTTTTTGGTGAGTTTGTGCGCTCATTACAGATACAAGACTATGCTTTGTATGATATTTATTTTAGTGCTGAGCATGCACGTTTACAGCAAGCAAGCCCAAGCCAACGTCTTGTGGGTAATAACTTCAAAGCGTCAGACTTGGTTAAAGATATTTTTGGAGAGGCGCAAGAAACACCCACACCCAAGGAACAAAATTTAAAGGATGAAGCTTCACGCTTTACTAATCTTGTAATAAGTTATTGGATAGAGCAAATGAATACCCTTGCCTCTAACCATAGTTTTCAAAATTATTTTCAATTTCCTGAGCGTGAGCTTGGTCTTTTTGTGCATGAACTGGCAACGGCTGTGGAACGGCTTAATATTCCTGCAAAAATGGCAAATGCTCAACGCGAAGCCTCAGGTTATAGCAATCTTACTCGTGAAAGACTGGTTTGGAAGCAAGTTAGCATTGCGGCTAATGCCATAAATTCTTTTGTAAATTGGATGGGCTTTGACCCACGCTTTATGGACGAAACAAAACGCACAGTTATAATTCAGGGTAAACCCTTTGTGGTGTTTAATCCCCCAGCAGAAATTGTAGACTATCCAAATATCGGTGATGAACAAAAACCTTATGATCAAGCTTGGTTTGTTGATTGGTCACGCTCGTTATTTCATACCATTTCTGCCAATGTGGATTTTGATGGTGATGTTGGCTTTGACCACGAGCAAAATTCTCAATTGACTAAAATATTAGAACAATTCAACTTAGAAAACCTTAATTTGCCTACTGTATAAAGGATTCTTATGCGCGCAAGTTTTACTTCTGACCCCCATAAGGGAGCAGGCTTTGGTATTATCACAGTTCAACAGCTTTCATGTAATAATGCTCCAACTTTTGCCTTGTATCGTGCATCAGACGGGCTTTGCTTAAGTGCAAATGATGGTTGGCAAAATTCTGAAGCATATTTGACACCAACGGCATGGGATAACGATGCAAATAATTTAAGATTAAGTGTTGATGCAAGTATTGTTGACCACTTAGATGCTCTTGATACTTATAAATTGTTAATTAAGGATGGTGCAAATTCACCCATAAGTAACAGCTTAAGCATTGAAAGTATAAATTATTCATCTCTACATGGTGGACAAGGCGTTGGTAGCGCTCCAAGGGTAACTCCTGCATCCATGCCAGAGCCTGAACCAGCGCTTGAGCCAGCTCCAATACCTGAGCCTATTATGGAAGAACCACTACCAGAAATGCCACCTGAGCAAAAAAGAAATTTCTGGCCCATAATTATTGCTATACTTATTTTGTTAATTTTGCTTGGGGCAGGTCTTTGGTGGTATTTGCAAAATAATGCAAATGAGGGCATAACTCCCAAAACAACTGAGGAGCAAAAACAAAATCTTGAGCAAGAAGCACTAGAAGACACAAAACAAGAGCAACAAAAAGTTGATGAAAACCCAACGGAAGAAAGTTCAGCCAATGAAAAGTCAAAAGATGAGGCAAAAGCTAAACAAACAACTACAACTCCAGTTCTTAGCCCCATGCAACAGGCAAGGGAATTTTTGCGTGGTGATAATAACAGCACTGGCACGGCAAGCCATGCTCTTGCCAATAACTTACTAAGTAATCTAGGGGCAGCCCCCGATGAAGAAAGTTTGGATGCAATTTTCTTGCTTTTGGAAGATGCAGCCCAAAAAAATGAACCTAAGGCTATGTTAGAACTTGCAAAATACTATGACCCTAGTGGTAATAAGCCCAAGGGTAGCATTTTACCAGATGCCAATGAAGCTTATAATTGGTACAAAAAGGCCTTGGACGCTGGTGAAACTCAAGCAAGTAAACATTTGGAACAATTAAATACTTGGCTAAAAGAAGCAGCAGATAAGGGTGATAAATCTGCACAAAACTTATTAAACAATATAACACAAAACTAAAATTTGGAGAGAGTCATGCGTACAATGTTAATTTTTTTCATGTTATTAATGCCAACCTTAGCCTTTGCTGAAAAAAGTATGATTGAACAGCTAGAAGATGCTGTTAAACAGGAAACTGAAGAAGCTCCATGGTATGAAAAAGCCTACAAAGCTGGAGAAGAAGAATTCAATAAACACCTAAAATCATTTAATAGTTGGTTTGGTGATACTGCAGACAAAACTACAGATGCCGCACAAGAGCTAACTGACAAAACAACAGAAGCTGCACAAGAATTATTGGATAGTGTAAAATAAACATCTAATATTACGAGAAAGCATTTATGCGTTTAGTATTTATTTTTTTCATATTACTTTTACCAAGCTTGGCTTTAGCAAATAGCACTTTAAATATTTGTGTACCCATTGACAATGCGCCCTTTGCCTTTGTGGATGACGATGAAAAATTACAAGGCTTTGACATTGACATGCTCAATGGTATGCAGCTTAAATCAAAGCTAAACTTAATTCAACGCGATTTCGCATCTTCAATGGCAGGGCTTGGCAATGCAGAGTGTGACATGGTTTTGTCAAATGTAACCGTTAATGAAAGAAGAGAACAACGCATATTATTTTCAAATCCACATATCAAATCAGGTGTTTACGCAGCAGTATTTGATGAAAGCCCCATCAATGACGTTGAAACCCTACAATACAGCGTTGTTGGCGTATTAAAAGGCTCCATTGCCGAAGAATACGCGTTTAATCAATTCAAAGGTGGCGTTATCTATGCTCTTAGAGATAATGTTAACATTATTGAATTGTTAGATAATGGCACCATTGAAGCCATTCTTGACAGTTTACCAAGATTACAGCAACTTAAAAAAACACATAAAATCCGCATCTTAGATCAAAGCTTGTTTGAGGAGCATATTGCTTATGCCATTGCCAAGAAGCATCCATTGCTCTTGGCTGAAGTTAACTCTGCACTTGAAAAGATGCAAAATGACGGAACCATTACTGAAATTTATGAAAAATGGTTTGGTAAAATAAAACTCGAAAATGATTAAAATACAAGCAGTTGGAGATATTATGCGAATATTTTTTACTTTTATCCTAACCTTAATAATTGTTCCTTGCGCATTAGCCAAAACACCACTATTGCAAGAAGGAAAAAAAACATTATATCAACGTATTATAACACATCCCACTGCACAGATATTTGAAACTCCAAATGGCACTGCCAAGATCATAAATGCAAATGTAAAACCATTTAGCGTTTATTATGTGTTTTCAAGACAGCAAGATAATACAGGAAAAGACACATGGCTTGAAGTTGGACCAGTGGGCGGACCGCCACTTGGTTTTATGGAGAGTCAAAAAACCACTGCGTGGAATCAATCCTTAACCTTACTGCTAACCCCTCGTAGTGGGCGTGACCCTTTATTGTTTTTCCACACTGAAAAAGACCTCAACACCCTTTGCACTGCCAGCGATATGGAAAAACAACTAACAGATATTCACAAAAATATCTCAGAAAATAAAAGCCTTGCGAACTATCCTATTGTTGCTACAGAGCCTGCTGATACCAAGGGTGCTGTTTCGGCTGAGCGTTTTTATTTAATGCCCATTCTAAACATGACTGATCCATTTGAAGGCGTTAAATTTTTAAAAGTAGCCTCCATAGACCCAGGAAGCGCGCAAAAGGATACTAGCCCCACAAAACCACGCACAGCCATTGCCTTTGTTATTGACACCACCATTTCCATGAAGCCATATATTGACCAAAGTCTTAATGTTATTAAGGGTATATATGACCAGCTACAAAAGGATAAGCTTAATAATGATGTGGCCTTTGGCGTTGTGGCTTTTAGAAATAGCTTAAAAGCAAGCCCTGACACTGAATATGAAAGCCTCGTTATTAGTGATTTTACCACGGCAGATAATCGCGAGCTTCTTGAAACTGAACTTGCAAAAGTACATGAGGCTGGAAAATCCACCCACACTTTTGCAGAAAATTCCCCCTCTGGTATTAAGCTTGCGCTGGATAACCTTAGTTGGAATGATTATGCAACTCGCATGCTTATAGTAATTTCAGATGCTGGCCCACTGCCCTCCACAGACCCATATGCCACTGTTAAAATGGACATGCCAGAACTTGGCGACTATGCAAGGGCAAAGGGTGTTTGGATTTCTGCCATGCACATTAAGTCACCCTCTGGTAAAAAAGACCATGTTGAGGCTGAAAAAGCATACCGTAGCCTAACTAAGCTTTCTGATAATCGCTCTAACTATCAAGCAATACAAGCAAGCACACCAGATGAGGGCGCGAAAAACTTCGCCATTGCCTCAAAGGCTGTGACCTCTGGCATTGTAAATATGGTTAAAATGACCATCGATGGCAAGCTAGTAACCAAGCCAAAGGACGAACCAGCCACAGCAAAGCTCACACCAGAACAAGAAGCAACACAAATGGCTCAGGCTTTAGGTTATGCTATGCAATTAGAATATCTAGGTAAGGTTAATGCCAACCGTGCTCCATCTGTAGTTGATTCGTGGATTGCGGATATGGACTTGCAGAAACTTGCCAAGGGTACACAAATACCTACCGTTGAAGTTGCCGTACTGCTTACAAAAAATCAATTAAGTGACTTGAGTCAGCAATTAAACATCATCATAGATAATGCCGAACGCACCAAGAAGACCGATGCCAAGGACTTTTTTCAAGGTATTTTATCAGCCTCCACCAAGGCAGCGCGTGACCCCAATAGTCCCACACAGGGCAAAAACCTTGCTGAACTTGGTGTTTTGGCAGAGTTTTTGGAAGGTCTGCCCTACAAAAGCGACATCATGCTCTTAAGCGAAGATGATTGGTATCGCATGAGCATTGGGCAGCAAACGGCCTTTATTAATAGGCTTAAATCTCGCCTTGCGCGCTATGAAGAATATGATAAAGATCGCAATAATTGGGAAAGCTTTGGGGCAGCCAATGCTGGGGATTGGGTTTATCGTGTGCCTCTTACTATGCTGCCCTAGTGACCAAATAATTATTTCATAAATAAATATCTCACTGCGTAAAATAAGCTAGAATTAACTTCTGGCGACTCCGAAGGGGTATTTGGAGCCAGTGTGCCTTTTAAAAAATCTTTGGAAAATGACTTTTTCGTTCGACTATTTAGTAAAAGTGATAATAAAATTTAAGACTGAAGTTAAATTTCATGCAAAATATTATTTCCATTAAGAATATCCATAAAGAACGACAAGGTATTTTTAGTTTGCACATAGAGCATTTAAATGTGCAAGCTGGTGAACTTGTGGCCTTGGTTGGTCCAAGCGGATGTGGCAAAAGCACAGCCCTTGACCTTATGGCAGCAATTTTGCGCCCTGATTTTGCTTTGACCTTGGACCAAGGCTTAGCGCAAGAATTTATCTTTAATCCTGAAGGTATAAGCATTGATATACTTGCATACTGGAAGAATAACAAACAAAACGAACTTGCAAAACTGCGTCTAAAATACATAGGTTATGTATTGCAAACTGGCGGACTTTTGCCATTTTTAAGCGGTGAAGATAATATATTACTGGCCTGCCATAATTATGAGCATAAAAAGCACATTAAAAACCTAGCAGAAACCTTAGATATTTCACACCTTTTACACAAAAAGCCATTACAAATGTCCGTGGGTGAGCGACAACGATTTGCCATTGCCAGAGCCCTTGTGCATGGGCCAAAACTCGTTTTGGCAGATGAGCCTGTGGCCTCCCTTGACCCATTAAATGCCAAGATTGTGCTTGAGCTTTTTACCAAGCTTGCCAAGGAACAAGGCATTAGCGTTGTCATGGTAAGCCATGCCCCAGACTCTGTAAAAAATATGGGATTTCGTCTAGTTAGCACTAACATTCAACGTGAAGGCGCAGAGACAATTTCTTGCATAAATGGCAATAATGTAGGGGGCAGCCATGATTATTAAATCCTGCTCACTGGCCTTGCACGATTATTGTTATGAAAAATTGCTCTCACTTTGTGCAGTTCTTTCCCTTGCGGCAGTGCTTGCACCGCTTTTAGTTTTATATGGTGTTAAATTTGGGGTCATCAACACCATGACAGAACGACTTAAAAATGACCCACATAATTTAGAAATCATACCAGTAGGCAGTGGAAATTACAGCAAAAACACCTTTGAAGAATTATCAAAAAACCCACATGTGGGCTTTGTACTTCCAAGAACTCGTGCCATTGCCGCCACCATGAGCCTTAGTCCTGAGGGAGAAACCAGTATTTTCAAGCGCATTACCGTGTCCCTTGAACCCACAGCCAAGGGCGACACCTTGCTTCAAAGATATCTTACTGAAAGCACCACGAAAGCTCCAACAGATGCCTTTGCCATAACCCTCTCAGCAGAGGCCGCACGCAAGATAAAGGTGCAAAAACATTCCATTGTTCAGGGTATGGTTGAGCGTAGCAACAATAGTAATGTGGAGCGGGCAAGGGTTAAACTTTGGGTACAAAACATTTTGCCCCTTGCTGCTGAGCAAAAAACTGTGGCCTTTGTACCCCTTGCCTTACTGGAAGCCACAGAAGATTTTAGAGATGGACGCAAACCAAAGCAAGATGCTCGTTTAAGTTTAGACCTTGGCTGGACTGGCGATGACTTGCCCACAAGTGATCGAATTTATGCGGCCTTTAGGCTATATGCCAATGACCTTGATTCTGTCACCAGTTTACGAGATTACTTTGCAAATAAAGGCATTGATGTATACACCCAAGCCGAGCAAATTGCCGCAGTGCGTAATCTTGACAACTCGCTCACTTTAATTTTTGGGCTTATTGGCATGGCGGCGGCCTTTGGTTTTGTGGCCTCAACAGCAAGCAATGCTCTTGCCGCAGTACGCCGCAAGGAAAGATATTTGGGCATTTTGCGACTCATGGGCTATTCAAGTGTTGACATGATGGCCTTTCCACTATTTCAAAGTATGCTTACGTCAATTCTTGGCTCATTGCTTGCCTTCCTGCTATATTTTGCCACAGCCCATGCCATAGATAAATTATTTGCCCAAAGTTTACAGGGAATTGAGAAAATATCCTCACTACCAGCTGCACACTATTTTATGGGTGTTGGCTTGGTTTTATTACTCTCATTCTTAGCCACCTTACTACCAGCAAGGCAAGCGGCAAAAGTAGAACCTTCGGAGGTTATTCGTGACATTTAACAATAAATTATACAAAAATTTCTTAATCTTAAGCATATTGCTTCTTATATGCATCATGCACACAAGCTCATCCCAAGCAGCCCTTAAACTTAAAAGTAGTGCCAGTACAGAGGATGCTTTTAATCCAAACCCCAATAATGATGATGTTTTACTGCCCATGCCTTGTAATATGAGTATGGCTTTTAAGATTGTAGCAGTGCCAGCCAAGGGTTTTTTGTGGGATATGACCACCCGTCTAGGCCAAGATGATGCTGTAAATGTTGAGCGAGGTTACTATGATAGCCGCCACACAACATCACTATCTGCACCTTTTACCAGCGCAGACCTACCATTAACGTGGAGAAGTCATGCCCCAGATGGTGATTTTTTCTATTATCTTATGGGAAAATATGAAATTTCTGGCCTACAATGGGCAGCCATTATGGAAAATACTTGCCCTGCCCCCAATGCTGAAAATATACGCCCCAAAACTGATATAACATGGTATGAAGCCCTTGATTTTAGCCAAAAATACACAGCGTGGCTTTTGCAAAATTCGCCCAACAGTTTACCCAAATATACTGGTGATTCTCGCAATGTGGGCTTTTTGCGCTTGCCCACAGAAAGTGAATGGGAATATGCCGCGCGTGGTGGACATACTAGCACCAGCCAAGAAATACGCGAGCTTGAATTTTTTCCCCGTACTGAGGGTGAAAAATATGCCGATTACGCCATATATCGGGCAGAAGATGCAAGCGTCAATGTAGAAAGTACAGCTCGCATTGGAAGCCGTAAATCCAATAAACTTGGTCTATATGACACAGCTGGCAATGCCGCAGAAATGGTTATGGATGTGTTTCGCTTCTCACTTGGTGGACGTTTGCATGGTTCTGCTGGTGGTTTTGTGCGTAAAGGTGGTAGTTTTATTTCTGGCACTGCAGAAATTTTGCCAGGTAGACGTGAAGAAGTTGCATTTTTTAACGTTGATGGCCCCATGAAGGCTCGTGACTTGGGCTTTCGCCTAGTCATATCTGGCATCAACACCCCCGGTGGCAATAGGCCAAGCACCTTACAAGCTGAATGGAAGAGTGCTGGAGAAAATAGCCCACTATTAATTGATAATAGTCAAAATCCACTAAATGAGCTTGACCGACTACTAGCCACCGCTCGCACCGATACAGAAAAGGAAAATTATCAACGTTTGCGTACTGTTATTAAGGATAACAACATTGCCCTTGAGCGTCAGCAAATGCTTGCCGCAAGTTCTGAGGTGCGCACAGCGGCCTTTATGATGGAAACTGTGCGCAATTTTTCAAGCCGCATTGCCATTGTTAAAAACACCTTAAATAACTTAGAAATTCTTAAAAAAGGCACCAAGGATAGTAAGAAGGTAGCAAGTATTAATTCATCCATCAAAAAAGCTCAAACTGGCATAAAAGACCTTGAGCGTGGCTTTGAGCAAAGCTTGCAATTTTACAAAACAAAGCTTGAAGACACTCAAAACATTAACCAAACTATTTTTGATCAAGCCATAAAATTAGTTTTATCTGAACTTGCCAAGGGTGATACATTTAGCAAAAAGCTCATGGGCAATGTGCAGCTATTTAATAAGCACATACAAGCGTTGCGCCAAAAGAATTTCAAAGCCATAACTGTTGAACAATTGAAAAAAGACATATTAAATACTAAATAATAGGAATATATTATGAATATTGCATGGATTGGAACAGGCATCATGGGCCTTGCCATGGCAGGACACTTGCAAAAAGCAGGGCATAAATTAACCATTTACACGCGCACCAAACAAAAGGCAAAAGTGCTACTTGATGCTGGAGCAACTTGGGCTGAAAACCCCATGCAAGCCGCCAAAAATTCAGATATTATTTTCTCCATCGTGGGCTACCCTACCGATGTGGAAGAAGTAATACTTGGTGAATTTGGTGCATTAAATGGCATAAAAGAGGGCGCAATTCTTTGCGATATGACCACATCATGCCCAGAGCTTGCCGTAAAAATTGCCACAAAAGCAAGAAAAAAGAATTGCTTTAGCCTTGATGCACCAGTAACTGGTGGCGACATTGGCGCAAAAAATGGCACTCTTTCTATCTTTGTGGGTGGTGAAAAATCAGCATTTGATAAAGCCCTACCCTGCTTTGAAGCCATGGGTGGAAAAATATTACATTGCGGTACTGCTGGCATGGGCCAAAAAGCAAAGCTTGGCAATCAAATTGCCGTTGCTGGTCTTTTATTTAGTGTTTGTGAGTCCATAACCTTTGCTCAAGAGGCTGGCCTTGACATAAATAATTGGTTAGAAACCGTTGAAGCTGGTGCTGCTGGGAGTAATCAGCTAAGTAATGTGGGCCGACGCATCATTAATAATGACTTTGCTCCTGGTTTTTTTGTTGAGCATTTCTTAAAAGATTTATGTCTTTGTATAAAAGAGTGTCAAGCCATGAATTTAGAATTACCAGGCCTTATACTAGCTGAAAAAACCTACCGTAAACTTGTGGAGAAAGGATACGCCAAGGATGGAACACAAGTTCTTGCAAAAGCACTTTCAGAAAGAAATATTTAGCAAACCCTTACAACAACACCATGTTATTTATATTGATAATTTAAACCCTTATCAATATTAAACCAATGAATTTTATAGAATTATAATATAATTATTATGAATTTCGCAGACATAATTCAGGGTATTTGCATATATTTTTTTTATGTGTTATAAGAGCAATATGAAGATTTATGCTTGCGATATTAGCCATTGGCATGACCTAGCTGGCTTTGAACTTCTCTCTGAGGAGCGAAAGCGTAAAGTTGAGCGCTATAGGCAGCCAAAAGACAAGGTGCGTTGCCTTGTGGCTGGGCTTTTATTAAACTATGCTTTTGGTCACAATGCCTCACCTCGCTACACCGACTATGGTAAGCCCTACTTTGAAAATGACCTTTGCTTTAATATTTCACATTCTGGAAAATATGTTGTGCTTGCAAAGTCAGCTTATACTGTTGGTATTGATGTGGAGCGAGTAAGAAAATACAATTTGGACATTGCCAAAAAATGCTTCACTGAGCCAGAGCTTGAATGGCTGTCCATGCAGGATAACGACTCTGCCTTTTATAAAATTTGGTCTGCCAAGGAAAGTATAATGAAGGCCACAGGCCTTGGCTTTAGTATGAACCCAAGTAGTTTTCAAGTGCTACCAATTAATAATGGTCCACATATTATTAATACCGAAAAATGGTATTTATATTGGCATAGCTTAGACGAGCACGAATTATGCGTGGTGAGCACCTCTGCCGTTGACGAAAACAATGATATTATTCTACTTGAACGTGAAGATATTATCAAACATGTTTGCGAAAAACTAGTAGAAAATCCAATATCTGCCACAACATAATACAAAAATAATTCAAAGCAAGTTTATCACCGCCTTCCATAGAAAAATCATAAAATGCAATCAACCAGCTTTTTTACTTAGTCGGAGCTGAAAAAGTCATTTTCCAATGACTTTTTGAAAGGCGCATTGGCTTCAAATACCCCTTTGGGGTCGCCAGAAATTAATTCTGGCTTATTTTA
>CAYJOP010000015.1:0-30260 GCA_964371835.1 uncultured Desulfovibrionaceae bacterium | reverse complement strand
GTCCATAAAACATTGTCGTTCTTACTTTTTCAGCTCCTATTCAATTCCCTAAAATGGTTCTTCACCAAAAAGAGGGGCAAACCAGATTTGATACGTTATTTCTACAGTTAATTGTTTTTCATTTATGGAGCGTAAATGTCACAGCTCCCACCTTAGCCGATTTCGTCTTCTAACAGCAAAGCACCCGAACCCGCAAACGGTAATTTTCAAAGTTCTTGAAGCCGTAAGCACGCCTTTGGGGCTTTTTCTCCTTGGCTAGATAAGGGCAAATTGACTTTTTAAAATATAAGTTGTAGCATTATTTAAGTTGCTGAACTCCCTACTTTGCTGGGGGGTATAAGATTTTGACTTACGTGAAAATAAGACAAAGCCACCCTTTGCAAGCGAATTAATCTCTGTAATATATAAGGTATAGCGTGAAGAATTTTTCCCCCATAGCCATTGTGGGTAAGGCTTTTTGTTTTCCAGAACATATTCGGTCAGATGAAGCGTTTTGGAATGTTCTTTATAATGAAGAATGCGTTATTACTCAAATTCCTACGTCGCGTTGGCCAACCGATGAACTTTCTCATACAATACGTAGTGAGGCAGGACGTAGCGTCACCTATGCCGCTGGAGTAGTGCCTGATGTCGAAAAATTTGATGCAGGTTTTTTTGGCATTTCTCCTCGTGAAGCAACAAAAATTGACCCACAACAACGCATTTTGCTTATGCTAAGCCATGAAGCCCTTGAGAATGCTGGTATTGCTGCTACAGAAATTGCTGGGAGCAATTGTGGCGTTTACATCGGTATGTCTAGCATAGATTATGGAATAAGGCATTTAGAAGACCTTTCTAGTATGACCATGCATTCAATGACAGGTAATACCATTAGTATAGCTGCCAACAGGATTTCTTATATATTTGATTTACATGGTCCTTCCTTGGCTGTGGATACAGCGTGTTCTTCTTCTTTAGTTGCTTTGCATACGGCGTGTAGGGCATTGCAAGGTGGTGAAATTCAATGTGCTTTAGTGGGTGGAGTCAACCTTCTTTATCATCCTTTTGGATTTGTGGGTTTTAGCAAGGCTTACATGATTAGTGCCGATGGGCGATGTTTACCTTTTGATGCTAAAGGGACAGGGTATGTGCGTTCTGAAGGCGCCGCCATGCTAGTATTAAAGCCCTTGGACGTAGCCTTAGCAAACGGAGATTATATTGAAGCTGTCATATGCGGTAGTGGTGTCAATACCGATGGTAAACGTAAATCAGGTTTAACCATCCCCTCTATTGATGGACAAACTGAACTCATGCAAGGTGTGCTTGATAAAATCGGTATGAGCCCAGAAAGCATTGATTATGTTGAAATGCACGGCACTGGAACCCCTGTGGGTGACCCCATAGAAGCTCAGGCTGTGAGCTCAGTTTATGCGAAAAAAAGATCAAAGCCGCTGCCCATAAGTTCTGTTAAGGCCAATATAGGGCATATGGAGCCAGCATCAGGTATGGCTGGTCTAGTTAAGGCCTTGTTGGTCATGAAAAAACGTGAGGTGCCAGCAGCTCCTTTTGACTTTGAGCCTAATCCAAATATTGATTTTGACAATTTAAATATAAAATTTGTTGATAAAACGCATAAACTTACAGAAAAAGGCACTGTGCGTGTAGCTGTAAACTCCTTTGGTTTTGGTGGTGCTAATGCTCATGTTATTTTGCAAAGCCCAGAAGAATTTTTACAAAAAAATCATACAGAAATAATACCTGCGCAGCCAGAGGTGTTACCTCCATTATTTTTGTCTGCACGCTCCAAAAAAGCTTTAGAAAGTTTGGCAAGTAGTTATGCTGCATCCCTAGTTGTGGATGATATGGATGCTAGCTATGATTTGCTCTACGGCGCTGCTACTAAAAGAGAATATTTTGAAAAACGTGTGGCTTTTTGGCAACCAACGACAGAAAGCCTTGTGCAAAGTTTACAGCGGTATGCTGAAGGTGCTGCGCTGGTTGATATGGAGGGAGTTTGTATAGAGCAAAGTCCTTTAAGCCATAGTGGGGATGTGGCTTTTGTGTATTGCGGAAACGGCTCTCACTGGATTGGCATGGCACAAGGCTTATTACAATATGATGAGGATTTTGCACAGTGCTTACGTGAAATTGACGCACTTATGTTGAAATATGTTGATTTTTCATTATACAAAATGCTCCAAGATGCTACGAATGATGATCTAGAAAATACAGCTATAACCCAACCTCTTATTTTTGCCATTCAAGTAGGAATAACACATTTACTTGAAAAGCAAGGCATTGTGCCAAAGGCTGTGACTGGGCATAGCGTGGGTGAAGTGGTTGCAGGATATGTGTCCGGAGCTTATGATTTAGCACAGGCTGTGAAAATTATTTGCGCACGTAGCCAATGTCAATCATTTACAGCTGGCCTCGGACGTATGGCGGCCATAAAACTTACCCTTGAAGATGCTAAGCAATTGCTTAAAGAGCTTAAGGTTCATGAGCACGTTTTTATAGCAGGCATTAACGCACCACAACATCTTACGCTAAGTGGCTCTGAGGAGCATTTGCAAAAAGTTCAAGAATATTGTCAGGATGAGAGTATATATTTCCAACTCTTAGGCCTTGATTACGCCTTCCATAGTCCTCACATGGATAGTATTGAACAAAAACTCTTAGATAAGTTAAAAAATATCCGCCTCAAAGCCACAAAAAAATGTGTTTTTGTTTCTTCTGTTACAGGAACAGTGCTTGAGGGAAAATGCTTGGATGCTCAATATTGGTGGCACAATGTGCGCAAACCCGTGCTTTTTTCTTCAGCCATGGACACCTTGATGGACTTAGGATCTCGTATCTTTGTGGAAGTGGGGCCTCATGCTATTTTACAGCGCTATATGAAGGATTGTATTAAGGCAAAAGGTCTTGATTGCGCTGTGTTTGCAACGCTTTCTCGCAAAAATGACCATCCAAAGCGTATTTTGGAGACTGTTTTACATATTGAACTTGCTGTGCCAAAGCCTAAAGTTAAAAAATTCTTTCCACACAAAGGTAAATCTGTAATATTACCTAATTATCCTTGGCAATTGGAAGATTATACTATTCAATACACAACTGAATGCGCACCAGAAAAACGTCGTGTACATCCGCTCCTAGGCTGGCCATTGGATAGTGTTGAAAAAACGTGGGAAAATGTCCTTGACCCGCGGCTTTTATCTTGGCTTGGGCATCATGTGGTTGGTGAGGCTGTAGTATTTCCTGCTGCTGGTTATGTAGAAATAGCCTTGGCTGCAGGCAAGGATGTATTTGGAGAAAATCCTTACGCTCTGGAGTATCTAGATATTGTAGCACCATTAGTTTTTGAAGAAAATATAGCCCAAGTGTTGCGCACGACTTTAGATGCTGGGAAATTTAAAATTATGGCTCGCCCGCGCCTTAGTGATAATCCGTGGATGCTTTACGCTACAGGGCGCATTGTAGAGCAAAAAAATACGGATTTGCCTTTGTCTGTGCCAAGGGCAAACCCCAATGTTGAATTTTTACCCTATGCTAAAGAAGATCTTTATGCCAAGGCGCATGAGTTAGGTCTAGAATATGGTAAATATTTTCAAACTATTAAAACTTTACGTTTAAATGAACAAGGTTTATGCGCAGATATAGAATTGGATGAAACTTGGGAGCAAGATTATCTTCTTGCCCCTGCAGCTCTTGATACTTGTTTTCATGCCTTGGTAGCCCTAGTAGATAGACAACAAGAGGTAATGCGTCGCAATGTGTCCTATCTGCCTGTTAAGATAGGTAATGTTATGGTGTTGCAGCATGCGCCAATTAGTCAGATTGTTGTGGAAATTGAGCGTATCAGTTCCCAATCAATTTTAGCCAATTGCGCCATGTATTCAGCAGATAATACGCTTATTGCTTCGGCCTTGGAATGCAGATTCAGGGCTGTCCCATTATTACAAAAAAGAAACTCGCAAGTGGATGCATGGTATGTGCGTGCTTATAATAAAGAACTTAGGCGCATAGAGGCCACACCAATGCCCTCCATGAAAGGATTTTTGGAGCATTTGCCCACAAGTAAATGTGTTCATTATGCTGAACAACGTGTGAAGTGGCTTAATCATACTTTGCCCTTGCTTGAGCTGTTAAGTCTTGCTTATGGTATAGAGAGCCTGCATGCCTTACAGCAAAAAAATCTGCTTGCATTTCAAAAAGCTTTGCAGATGCCATACGGTAAATGGCTCGTGGAGCTGTTACTTGCACAAGGGCTTGCTAGTAATATAGATGATGCATGGACTTTTAACACCCAAGAAGTACCAAGCGCAAAAGAACTTTGGCAAGAGCTTGCAAGCACTGTCCCAGAAGCCATGGCTACACTTTTACCTATGGGGCGTATAGGACTGCATCTTACCGAGGCGCTTGAATATCCAGAAAATCTCCACCAGTTATATAATGACGTTTGCGCTTGTGCTGTAAGTAAAAAGTTGCGCATAAATGATCCTAATTATAGTACAATAACGGATGCAAGTATAAAACTTGTGCAAAATCTTGTGAATATGGCTCCTGAAGGTTGTTGTGTACGAATTTTAGAGGTGGGAGCTTTTTCTTGGGGGCTTGCCCAAAGCCTATACAACTCTTTACCCACAGATCGTTTTAGCTATACTTTTGCCTGCACAGAAGACGAGGGATTGCAACAATCTCAAGTTTGTTTTGACACTTATGAAAACTATGATGGCTTTTTATTGGAAGAAGATTGGCCTTCGCAAACTATACCCACTAGCGGGCCTTTTGATATAGTTATTGTGCAGCAATGCTTACACAGCTGGCAAAATATTTCTGGTGCGTTTAGTTATCTTAAGTCTTGCTTATTGCCCAATGGGCTTTTGCTAGCCACTGAGAGCTATGCACATTGGCATAGTAATTTTGTAAATGGTTTGAGTTTGCAATGGTGGCGTGCTCAAGGGCAAAGTGCTTTACTTAAACCTGAGCAATGGCAAGCCTTATTGAAAGAAAAAGGCTTTTCCAATGTAATTTATAAAAAGGAACAGCATGCTGAAGAGTTAGAGGCTGGTTCTTATTTGCTCACTGCACAAAATACTGTAGATGCAATTGAAGATATAAAGGATGAAACAGGGCAAGCGTTAAGCCATGTGCTTTTTGTAGGAAACCCCATGGCTGCTCCATTGCTTACGCCGTTGCAAAAAGATTTACATGATTATGGAATCACTACAAAATATTATTTTGAAGAAGATAGTGAACCTTATGCTAGCATAGTGGAAGATTTTTTGCGTGTAGATTCTGTTAATAATACAAATAGTTTTAGTATTGTTTTTTCGCAAATTGGCGCTCAAGGTGCAGATAATTGTACGTTATATCTAGAGAATTTACGTAAAATAGCTTGCCTTGCTCATGAACACCAAAATAAATCTGTACGTCTAGTGCTTATAACTCAAGGTGCTGCCCTTTGTGCCATGCCCAACGGTCAACAGTATTTTCCTGCGGAGGCTGCCTTATGGGGCATGGGGCGCACCATTATGAGCGAGTTTCCAGAAATAAATTGCACTCTTATTGACCTACCCTGCCCTGAGTTCATAAACCATGAAGGTCAGGCCCAATTGGGCAATGTGATGCTCTCAAGGCTAAGGCAAGAAATGCTTTACCCAGATGGTGCTGACGAGATTATATTAAATGAGCATTCACGAAATATTCTTATGCTGACACAAGACTTAGAAGAGCAACTTTCTATTATATCAGATGATACACGTTTTTGTCTTGGCGTTACACATCCTGGTAAACTATCTAATTTGCGCTGGTTTGAAGATACTGCTAGTCCTTTGCAAGAAGGGCAAGTGGAAGTGCAGGTGATGGCTACAGGTCTTAATTTCCGCGATGTTATGCTTGCATTGGGTTTGCTTCCAGACGATGCTGTTGAAAATGGTTTTGCTGGGCCAACGCTAGGTCTTGAATTTTCGGGTGTTGTAAGTAAAGTTGGCTCTGCCGTGACAAGCTTTGCCATTGGTGATGCTGTAGTTGGTTTTGCCCCTTCTTGTTTTTCAAGTCATGTGATTACTGACGCAGATATACTTGCGCCCATGCCTAAGCATTGGCGCTACGAAGATGCAGCTAGTATTCCAACGGTATTTTTCACGGCGTATTATGCCCTTAAGCATTTGGCAAATCTACAAAAAGGTGAAAGATTACTCATCCATGGTGCCGCTGGAGGGGTAGGTCTTGCTGCCATACAAGTTGCAAAACATATAGGTGTACAAATTTTTGCCACTGCTGGTAGCGATGAAAAAAGAGATTTTTTACGCTTGCAAGGTATAGAACATATTTTTGACTCACGTTCCTTAGATTTTGCAGCGCAAATCCACAATGCCACCGAGGGCCAAGGTGTGGATGTAGTGCTAAACTCTCTTGCTGGCGAGGCTATGCGCCGTAGCATTGATATTTTACGACCATTTGGGCGATTTGTAGAGCTTGGTAAACGAGATTTTGTGGAAAATACTGCCATAAGTTTGCGTCCATTCAAGGAAAATATTAGTTATTTTGCGTTTGATGCTGATCAAATGCTTACTGTAAAGCCAGCAGTAAGCAAAATTGTTTTTCAAGAAATTATGCAGCTTTTTGAACAAAATATTTTCCACATGCTACCCATACGCACTTTTGCAGCTGAGCATATTTTAGATGCTTTTAGGACTATGCAACAAGCTCAGCATATAGGAAAAATAGTTATATCCTTGCGCACACCGCCAAAGCAATGTGCTAAAATACACTCAACCCCTTCATGGAATGGACAAGGAACTTGGCTTGTAACTGGTGGTCTTGAAGGTTTTGGACTAGCCACAGCAAAATGGCTTGCTAAGCATGGTGTTGGGAATCTAGTTTTAATTAGCAGGCGAGGAATGGCTACCCCCGATGCACAAGATATTATAGATTATTTTGCAAAAAATAATGTTCACGTAAGTATTGAGGCCTGCAATGTTGCTGAACAAAATGCAGTACAAGATCTCATGGATAGGTTGCAAAATGTAGACCCTCCTTTAAATGGTATTGTACACTCTGCTGCAGTATATAGTGATGCCTTCTTGCAAGACCTTGATGAAGATAATATAGCGAAGGTAGTTGAACCTAAGCTACAGGGGGCGTGGAATTTACATTATGCAAGCCTTGGATTGCCACAAGCTTTAGAGTATTTTGTATTATTTTCTTCCATCAGCACAACACTTGGGAATATGGGGCAAGCCAATTATGTGGCTGCCAATGCAGGGCTTGAGAGTTTAGCTTTATTGCGACAAAGCATGGGGCTTAAAGCCACTTGCATAGCATGGGGGCCTATAGGAGATGTGGGATATTTAACCGCACATGAAAAGGTAAAGCAAAATTTAGAAAAGCACCTTGGAACAGAAGTCCTCTCGGCAAAAATGGCTCTTAACAATCTATCTGCTTGTTTGACGGATCAAAAACCTGTGCGTATAGTTGCTAACTTTGATTGGGGAACTTTAAAACGGGTCTTACCATACAAGGCCACACGTTATACCCAAATCTTTCACGCTACAAAATCAAGTTATGGGGTGTATGGTGATAGCGGTTCCTTAATAAATATGCGTGAATTATTAGCTGGTAAAAGTCATGATGATGCTTTGGACATAGTTTGTGAGGTTTTAACCCAAGCAATTGCGGCAGTACTTTCTCTTGATCCTCAAAGTATGGGGCGCACTGCAAGCTTACAGTCCTTAGGCATGGATTCACTCATGGCTGTGGAGCTTGCTTTGGGGCTTGAACAACGCTTTGGTGTACGTTTGCCAACTATGCTTTTACAAGATGCGCCGAGCATTGAAAAAGTGGCCATGCGAATTTTCGATAAAATGTTTACTAAGGACAAAGAAACATCTGCTCAGTTAGAGAATATGCAAGAACTTGCCAGCAGACATGGTGAAGTGCTTACTGAAGAAATACAGCACAAATTGAAAACAAATAATTATAAGGTATGAGTATGAGTATTTCATCTCCTAAAACTTCTGCTTTGCTTAGCCGTATACTCAAGAGTAAACAACGCTTGGAAGAGGTTGTTAGCCAAGAGGATATTCAAGGATTGTTGCATACTTCCGTGTCAGATGAATATAAGCAATTTTCAAGTCTTGCGCTGTATAAAGATATACGCAATATGCGTAATACTGCAAAAATATTTAATATAGCCAATCCTTTTTTTAAACTACATCAAGGATGTGCTGGGTCTATTACGCAAATAAATGATGAAAAATATATTAATTTTTCCCATTATAATTATTTAGGTCTTGCAGGACATCCCAAGATTAATGCCGCCGCCAAAGCTGCCATTGATCAATACGGCACATCCTCAGGGGCAAGCAGGCTTGTTGCTGGTGAGCGCCCCATACAGCGAGAGCTTGAACATGCATTAGCACAAATATACGACGCAGAAGCCTGTGCAGTTTTTGTAAGCGGTCATGCCACAAATATCTCAACCATTCGCACACTCTTTGGGCCACATGACCTCATTGTACACGATAGTCTTATTCACAATAGCATTTTGGAGGGTATTCAACTCTCCGGTGCCACTAGGTTTTCTTTTGCACACAATGATTTGCAAGCCTTAGATAATTTGCTCACAGATATACGCTCTAATTTTCAACGCGTACTCATTGTGGTAGAAGGTTTGTACAGCATGGATGGTGATATAGTTGATTTGCCAAGGCTAATTACCATTAAAAAACGCCATGCGGCTTTTTTGATGGTTGATGAAGCGCACGCTCTTGGCGTTTTAGGTGAGCGCGGTTATGGCACAGCAGAGCATTTTGGCATTGCCTGCAATGATGTTGATATTTGGATGGGAACTTTAAGCAAAACTCTTGCCTCTTGCGGCGGATATATAGCAGGTTCACAAGTGCTTATTGATATCTTAAAGTATCACGCACCAGGTTTTGTGTATAGTGTGGGCATATCACCGCCTCTTGCGGCAGCATCACTTGCTGCTCTTCGACTTATGCAAGAAGATCCGCAACGGGTACAATCTTTACGCCAGAATGCAGAGCTATTTTTATATTTGGCAAAAGAATGTTCTTTTGATATTGGGTTGTCGCAAGGGTTTTCCATTGTACCAATTCTTTTAGGGGGCTCGCGTAAAGCAGTCAATTATTCCAATGCATTATTTGAGCATGGGATCAATGTGCAGCCTATTATTTATCCTGCTGTTAAAGAAGCTGCTGCACGCCTACGTTTTTTTCTATCTGCATTACATACTGAAGAAAATATAAGAGTAACTTTAAAAACACTACAAAGTATTTTATAAGTGAGAAAGGTTAATAATGAAGAAAAAATTAAAATCCATGTTGCAATCCATATGCATCTTACTTATTAGCGTGATGCTTTGTGCTTGTGCCGCTATGCCTAATTCTGGGCCTAGTGCAACTAGTGTGCGCCTAGCTGCTGACAATGATAATGTACAAAGTGGCGTGGTAGTTCAAAAATTAGATGAAAATTTGGTAAAAGCCTTGCTTGATAAGAAAAAAATGCCGCTTTTTTCTGAGGTTTTTGATGTAAATGCTAAGCCAGAATATAGAGCAAAACCAGGGGATTTTTTGCAAATTATTATCTGGGAAGCACCACCAAACATCATTTTTGGTGGCCCTGGTGTTGATTCACAAACTGGTGCCATACGTGCAACCAAGGCAGAGTATTTACCTTCACAAATGGTTATGGAAGACGGAAAAATTACAGTACCATTTGCTGGGCACATCTACGTTAAGGACTTAACCACAAGGCAAATTGAAAATATTATTACCAAGAAGCTTGAAGGCCAAGCCAATCGACCTCAAGTTTTAGTTAGTTTTGCAAAGAATAATGCCTCCACCGTAACTGTTGTGGGTGACTTGCGCAACAACACGCGTATGCCCATTACTCCCAGAGGGGAACGTGTATTAGATGCTGTTGCCGCAGGCGGTGGTGCAGCTGAAGCTATAAAATATACCGCCGTACAGCTTTCGCGTGGTGAAGACACAGCCATCTTACCCCTTGAAACTATTATCAAAAAACCAAAAGAAAACGTAATTTTGCTTGCCAATGACGTGCTAACTGCCATGTATCAACCCAAAAAATATAGCATCATGGGTGCGGTTATGCAGAATGCAGAAATACCCTTTGAAGTGCAGGGCATTTCTTTAGCTCAAGCTCTAGTTCGGGCAGGTGGGTTAAATGATTTGCGGGCAAATCCTAATGGTATTTTCATTTTTCGCTTTGAAAAAACACCCATCAAGCAAGATAAGCAAGTGTCAACCTTGGCAGCAGATGGAACAGTGCCCACCATATATGCTATTAATCTTGAAGATGCAGGAACATTTTTTGTAACTCAAAACTTTATGATTGAAGATGGGGATGTTATCTATGTAGCCAATGCTCAAGCTGTAGGTCTGGGTAAATTCTTAGCCTTACTTGGTAATGTTGTGGATCCTTTTGCAGATACAGCGACCTTTATAAGGACCATTGATTTGTTAAACGAGTAGGTTAATAATGGCAAGCCCTTTACAAAATACTCTTTCCACATGGCATGCACTATTTTTGCGTGAAACCTTGGAGCGACTTTTTAGCGTGCGTATGGGCTGGCTATGGTTACTTGCTGAACCCGCTATACATATTATTTTTATATCAGTTATGCTGTCAGTCATCCGTCAACGGCAAATGGGTGGAATGGATGTTATAGCATGGGTTATTATAGGTTTACTTGCTTTTTTTCTTTTTCGTCGTACTGCCACGCAAACTATGCACTCAATTGATTGTAACAGGGCATTTTTTGCCTTTAGACAGGTTAGGCCATTTGATACTGTGTTTGTAAGAGCTTTGGTTGAGCTTTATGTAATGATTTTTGTTTCTCTACTTATTATAGGTGGAGCAGCATTTATAGGTAGGGATTTTTTCCCGCACGAGCCTTTGCTTATTATGGGGGCAGCGCTTGGATTATGGTCCATAGGTTTAGGCTATGGCATGGTAACATCAGTAATTATGCGTTTAGTCCCTGAAACAAAGTATTTACTTGCAGTATTAGTTAGGCCTTTATATTTTATTTCTGGGGTTATTTTCCCCACCATAACCATTCCACAACCCTATAGAGATTATATACTATATAATCCTTTATTGCACGGTGTTGAGGCCATGCGTTTGGGCTTTTTCCCTCATTATAATGTTGCTGAACCTGACCTTGGTTATTTATATGTGTGGTCATTATGTCTTGTTACTCTAGGTCTTGTTTTATATCGTGTGTATGAACCAAGGTTAGTGGAATTATGATTATAGTAAATGATGTGCACAAACGCTATATAACTAGGCGAGGAGCAGGAGATTGGGTTCTGCGTGGTATTTCCATAACCATACCAAGCAAACTTAGCGTTGGAATTATAGGTAAAAATGGCGCTGGAAAGTCTACTTTATTGCGCATTATTGGAGGATCAGACTTTCCAACTAGGGGTTATGTGGAGCGCTTTTGCAGTACATCATGGCCCATGGGTAATGGTGGTGTTGAGGCTACATTAACTGGTCGCCAAAATGCTAAGTTTATTTGTAGAGTTTATGGCTTTGGAGATGAAATGCTAGAACGTATAGCACGTATTGAAGAATTTGCAGAGCTTGGTAAATACTTTGATGAACCTGTGCAGACTTATTCTGCAGGCATGCGCTCTCGTTTGCAATTTGCTTTAACTCTTGCTTTTGATTTTGATGTGTATATTTCTGACGAAGTAACAAGCGCTGGGGATGCTAGGTTTCGTGCTAAGGCTTCAAAAGCATTTAGAGATTTAGCAGGAAGATCCAGCATAATCATGACGGCACATGGTGAAGAAAATTTGAAAAATTTTTGTGAATCAGCCATTTGGTTACATGAAGGAAAGGCTTACTGGTTTGATAATGTGGATGACGCTCTTTATGCCTATAAGGATAGTATTTTAAAATGAAGAATAAACTAAAAAAGCTACTTGATGAGTATAGTATAACTCCTATGCTGAACACGGTTGTGCAAAAAATAAAAGATTTCTTTACACCCCCCAACCAAATTGATGATGTGGCTGGTGGTGTTGATAATACACGGGCCCTTAGTCAGTCTAAATACGGACGCACTACATACGGGGTGCGTAAGGCTTTTGCCATTATTTTACGTATGATAATGTTAACCGTTGTAGTTTGCATGCTCTACTGGACAATTGCAACAGATCGTTATGTTTCTGAGGCAGTTGTTATTATTCAAAATACAGAAGCAGGAATTGTTCCAGTTATGAATGTTGGATCACTTCTTGGTGTGAGTGGAGCTAATAATAGTCCAGATCAGCTTTTACTGCTTGAGCATTTGCTTTCAGTTGATATGTTAAAAAATCTTGATAAGGCTTTGGATTTACGCTCTCATTATAGCAGTGATGATATTGATTTGTTTTCACGTATGTGGGATAGAGATTGTCCCATAGAGGATTTTTATGAGTATTTTCAGAGTCGTATGGAAGTAGCGTTTGATGATTTTGCTGGAGTTTTACGCATACGTGTGCAAGCATATACGCCCAAAATGGCACAGGATATTGCTAGCATACTCGTGAAAGAAGGCGAAAGCTACATGAATAAATTGAGTCATCAACTAGCTCAAGCGCAAGTGGATTTTCTTTCTAAGCAAGTAAGTAATGCTTATGCTGACATTATTAAAGCCAGTAATGCACTTATAACTTACCAAAATAAAGAAGGCCTAGCCTCACCAGAGGCTGTGGCAGAAAGTATGATTGAAATCATTGCAGGGCTTGAAACTCAAAGAACAGACAAAGAAACACAATTGGCTGCTCTCCCGCAAAATCTTGTAATTAATCATCCCACCAAAATCATGTTGCGCCAAGCACTAGAGGCTATTGAAAAACAAATTGTTGAGGAAAAAGCTAAACTGGCCTCAGTGGCTGGACGTTCACTTAATACACTTATTGCCGAACATGAACGCTTGCAATTGGAGATGGAATTTAAGACTGATGTATATAAGACTGCACTCGTTGCTCTTGAGGCAGGACGTATGGAGGCTTCGCGAACCATTAAGCAAGTATCTGTATTGCAAAGTCCTCAATTGCCAGAAGAGCCTCTTGAACCAGAGCGTTTATATAATGCCATTGCCACCTTGCTTATAGGTTTGGTCTTGCTTGCCATGCTCAAGTTATTGGAATCTATTATATTAGACCATGTGGATTAGCGAGATATGCGCATTTTAGCAGTCTGTGGAACTCGACCTGAAGCCATAAAGCTTGTTCCTGTGTGCAAAGCTCTCATGGCAAACAGTTTCTTTGATGTTAAAGTATGCGTTACAGGACAACACAGGCATATGCTTGATCAAGTACTTAATTTTTTTGAAATTAAGCCCGACTTTGACCTCAATATTATGCAAGAAGGGCAAAATCTTACCACACTTACTGTAGATATTTTGCAGGGATTAGATGGGGTTATTCAACAATGGCGCCCTCAGATGGTTTTAGTTCATGGAGATACTACAACGTCTTTTGTAGCGGCTTTATCGGCATATTACGCTCAAATTCCCGTAGGACATGTGGAAGCAGGCTTGCGCACTAAAGACAGATATTCACCATTTCCAGAAGAGATTAATCGCACTCTAACTGGACACATAGCCCACCTACATTTTGCCCCTACTGAAAAGGCAAAACAAAACCTAATAGCTGAAGGTATTGAGGAAAAGCATATTTATATTACAGGAAATACTGTGATTGATGCCCTACTTTATACTACGCAACATCTTGATAGTAATACTACTTTACGTAAAGAACTTGAGGCACAGTTTTCCTTTTTACAAAAGGGCAAGAAAACAATCTTAGTAACAGGTCATAGGCGTGAAAACTTTGGTTTAGGTTTTGAAAATATTTGTTCAGCCTTGGCTGAGCTGGCTACGCGTTTTGATGTACAATTGGTGTACCCAGTACATTTAAATCCTAATGTTCAAGAGCCTGTGGAGCGTATTTTAGGATCAGTAAAAAATTGTGTATTATTTAAGCCTCTTGAATATGTATCCTTTGTGTATCTTATGCAACAAAGTTACTTAATTTTAAGCGATTCAGGTGGCATTCAAGAAGAAGCCACAGCACTTGGTAAGCCTATCCTTGTTATGCGTAATATTACCGAAAGACCCGAAGCGGTGGCAATGGGTACGGCTAAGCTTGTGGGTACAAATACTCAAGAGATTGTGAGTGCTGCCCATAAGCTTTTAGATGATGAACAAGCCTATGCCAGCATGTCTAGGCCCTCTACAATTTTTGGAGATGGCAAAGCAGCGATGTATATTTGTGATATTTTACAGCAATATGGAGCAAAACATCGTGCAGCATAGTGAGTTTCAGAGCGTTTGTGTAGTGGGGCTTGGCTATATTGGTTTACCCACGGCAGTTGTTTTGGCTCAGCATGGAATAAATGTGCTGGGCGTGGACATTAACACTCATGTGGTAGACACAGTTAATGCTGGACAATTACCCATGGTTGAGCCTGGGCTTGATGTGCTATTGCAAGACGTGGTGGCACGAGGTTTTTTGCGTGCTTTTACTACAGTACAAGTGGCAGATGCCTTCATAATTGCTGTACCTACGCCCTTAGATATTGTAGGCAAGCAACATAAGCCCCAGATGGAATATGTTTATGCTGCGGTACGAAGTATTGCCCCTGTACTACAAAAGGGGAATACTATTATATTAGAGTCCACTTCACCAGTTGGAACAACAGAAAATGTGACCAAAATGTTTGTACAATTGCGCCCTGATTTGAAGTTTCCGCCTGAAAAAAATGCAAATATTCATGTATGCTATTGCCCAGAACGAGTGCTACCCAATAATATTTTATATGAGCTTGTGCATAATGATCGTATTGTGGGCGGCCTTGATGCGGCATCATCTAAAAAAGCTGAAATATTATATAAAATTTTTGTGCAAGGACACATAACCTGCACCAATGCTCGCACGGCTGAAATGGTCAAATTGGCAGAAAATGCCAGTCGTGATGTGAATATTGCCTTTGCCAATGAGTTATCCATGCTATGTCCTGACCTTGGTGTAGATGTGTATGAACTTATTGAGCTTGCTAATAATCACCCACGAGTGAATATTTTACAACCAGGCTGTGGCGTTGGCGGGCATTGCCTGCCTGTAGATCCATGGTTTATTGTGGATAGCGCACCCCAAAAAGCTGCGCTTATTGCTTGCGCACGATCTGTCAATGACCAAAAACCCTTGTGGACGGCAAAAAATATTGTGCAAGAGGCGCATGATTTTTTGAAGCAACAATCGGTAAAATCATTGCAAAATTTGATTATTGCTTGCATTGGCCTTGCCTATAAGGCTGGTAGTGATGACGCGCGAAATAGCCCTGCTGTGCAAGTAATACAAGAGGTAGCAAAGCAGCTTATTCCTCTTGGTGTTACCGTTCTTGCAGTGGACAATCATGTTAAGCAATTACCCATGGAATTATCTTCTCTCGGTGTAATTTTGTGCAATGCAAGCAAAGCCAAAGAAAAAGCTGATATTGTCTGTGTGCTTGTGGAAGAAAACGAAGTGAAGGAATAATGCTATATGCAAGAAAATACTCAAGATAAAAACGTTACTGCGGCGAGTAAAAGTAATGATTCATTCCATGTTATGGCCCTATCATTAGAAGAACAGCTCAAGAAACTGACCGAAGAAAATGCAATGCTTTCTGAGCAATTGCATATGGTTCAAGATGAGCTTGTGAAGTACGTTGGTACATCGGCCTATGGTGGAGTGACGTTTTTCTCAAGTTCTAACAGAAAACAAGTGCAAACATTTTTTAGTATATATACTTCATTGCGCAAGTCAGAGATTGAAAATTCCTTACAATATCGTATTGGTAATGCCATTCTTAAACTTAAAAGCAGTGGTGTATTCGCTCCTTTTAAGCTACTAGGTGTATTGTTATTTTTTGCCAAAAAAAAAATCCCCACCGTTCTTGGTAAGGACTTTAGTAAAGTTATAGAAATTCATGCTGTGGGCGGCTATAAAGGTGTAAAAAAACTTTTGGATAGTGTAAAAATCACTTCTACAATCAAGGCCAATGCTTTTACGGCCATTGCTAAACATTTGCAAGAGAGAGACTTAACTGAATGTTGTAAGTATGCTGAGTACGCTTACAAAACTGACCCTCAAGCCTATCGTTTAAAATGGTGGATTTTGTGTCTTTGTGACAAGGGCGATTATACCACAGCTGGTGTATTAGCGCATTTGCTTTCACGGGACTGTCCTGTGAGTGAGGAAGAAAAACGTAAACTCAAACATGTGCGGCAGACGGTTAAATATGAAAGCAAAAAGCTAGTTAGGGCTTATTACGAGTTGAAAAAAAAGCTTGTGGCAAAAAATAATGAACTTAATAAAATTAAGAAAAAACAAATTCGTGACATACAATATTTAAAAAATTCTGTTGAATTAAATAATGTAACTCTTCTAACTGGAAAAAACATTACGAGTTTGATGGGCTCTAATACATTTGATGTATCTGATTGCGCTGAATTATCTATGCTTTGTGATAAATATGGGTCTGATAAGGGATCCCTCATTCAAAATATAGATGAACATCATCCTTACAACTGGCATCCACACACATATACCGACATATATAGCCTTTTATTTAAAAATATTAAACACACGGCAAAAAATATTTTTGAATGCGGTATAGGAACAAACAATCCTAATATGCTATCAAATATGACCATAAACGGAAAACTAGGTGCTTCATTATATGTTTGGCGAGATTACTTTAAAGTTGCTCAAATTTATGGAGTGGATATAGATAAAGATATTTTATTTTCTGATGATAGAATACAAACAGATTGGATGGATCAAACATCACCTGATTCTATTAGGGATTACTTTCAAAATTTGAAAATTAGATTTGATATTATGATAGATGATGGTTTACATACGCCCGATGCGGCAATTTGCCTATTCACTAATTCTATAGATTTTTTAGAAGATGACGGTATTTATATAATCGAAGATATGCAAACAAAGGATATGGAAAAACTGAAAGAATTTTTTTCTCATAAAAACGAATATTGTGTGAAATATGTGTTAATGAATACGCAAATTAGATCGAATAATAATTTAGTAATTATTAGAAAAAATATAAATATACTGATGTGATAAAATATGAATCCGATTATTTCCATCATCATACCTGTGTATAATCAAGAAGAAACCTTGAGCAAATGCCTGGACTCTGTACTGGGGCAGGAATTTTCCGATTTTGAAGTGCTTCTTATTGATGATGCGTCCATAGATTTTACAGCACAAATTTGTAGCAATTACGCTAAAAAAGACGCACGTATCAAAGTAATTACCAATGCGAGCAACAAGGGGCAAGGCTATAGTAGAAATTTGGCTCTCACGCAGGCACGCGGGCAATATGTGACCTTTGTTGATAGTGATGATTACATAACCTCAATTTTGTTACAACACGGTGTTCAAATCTTAGAAGAAAGAAAAGACGTTGATATGGTGCATTTTGATGCTCAAAATATGTCTGCTCAATTTACTGATGCTTGCTGGTCAAGAATTCCTCCCGGATGCCGAGCGGGCGTGGACGTTTTTCAAGATTTTTGTTACGGAAAAATTGCATCTCACGTGGCTTGGGGAAAAGTTTATCGCAAAAATTTTTTGGAGCAACATAACATATTTTTTTCTAAATATTTGTGGGAAGACTATGTTTTTGTAATAAAGTCTTACTACTATGCACATAATATTTATTTTACTGGTGAGCACGGATATACTAGAATATATGCACCTCACCCCGGTTCTATTACAAAACCTACAAAAACTTCACCACGCCATATTCGTAGTCGATGTCAACTAGCATATGATATGCAAATTTTTTTTGAATCCATAGGCCCACAATTTACGCATTGTCACCAAATGCGTTACTCTTCATTTATGAATATGTTTAGAATGTTACTGCCTTATATTGCTCAAAGTTATGCTAGGGGGATATGCCCATTTTCTTCTGAAGATATGGATTGCATTGCTGCTGCGCCAATATTTTTAGAATGTATTTTAAAAGAATATGCAATGTTATTTGCTGAAAGTAATGTTCATGTAGCAGGTACAGCAGAAAAAATTTCAGTAAATGTAATCCAAGAATTAGCGCAAGATGGTAATATGTCTGCTACGGACAAGGTGTATATTGACAGCCTTTTACATTATATTCACAATGAAAATGCCAAGGATGATAAGTATATAATTGAGCAAGAATACATTCAAGCCGTGGCAGATAATAGAAAACTTTTGAGCTTTGTTTTAGAAAATTATGCACATTTATCCCAAGAAATTAACTCTTACCAATGTAATCCTGAATCGCAAGCAGATAAACAATATGAAAAAAACGTAATTGATATACAAACTAATTTGGAATTATTAGCTTTACGCAATGGCTTTCACACAAAGCTAGGCACCGTATGTGTTGAAGGTTTTTCTTCTTTAAAATCATTTTTAGCATTGCCTTTTTCTTTGTATGCTTTGTTGCGTAGTTATATACAAAAAAAAGTACCATCAGCCCTTGGTGGAGCTAATTTTAACACCCTCGTGGAGATTTATGATAAACAAGGTTTTGATGGAGCTGTAGTTTTATTGGATGGTCTTGTTATGTCACCTCGTGTTCGTGCAAATGCTTACACCGCACTTGCACGTCATGTACAAAAAAAGAGTGCTAAGAAATGCGCAGAATTTGCATATCTTGCATATGTTGCTGATCCTCACCCATTTCGGCTTAAGTGGTTACTGCTACGTTCTTGTGAGGCTGGGGATGTACATACAGCCAAGGCTGCATTAAATCTGCTGCCTAAAGATATGCCCATGAAAGATGTTGAAAAAAACAAAATAAATCGAATGACTAGAAATTTTTCCATATAACAATAGTTTGAATGCTAAATAATTAGAGGATATATTGTGAAAATTCTTGTGCTGGGTGGTGATGGTTTTTGTGGTTGGCCTACTGCTTTACATTTATCAAATTGTGGGCATGAGGTTTTTATAGCAGATAATTTGTCGCGCCGTAAAATTGATATCGAATTGGAAGTAGAGTCTTTGACCCCCATAGCACCAATTTCTACCAGGTTGCAAGCTTGGAAAGAAGTTTCTGGTAAGGAAATACCTTTTGTTATGCTTGATGTTTCACGCAATTATAATAAGCTTGTAAGTTTGTTAAAGACTGAAAAATTTGATGCCATTATACACTTTGCCGAGCAACGTGCGGCTCCTTATTCCATGAAAGGCTCACGTGGCAAAAGATACACCATTGATAATAATATTAATGCAACCCACAATGTATTAAGCGCAATTGTTGACTCTGAACTTGATATTCACCTTGTTCATCTTGGTACTATGGGCGTTTATGGTTATGGTACTGCTGGGGTGAAGATTCCTGAAGGTTATCTTACTGTTCAAGTTAAAACCGATGAAGGGAAAAACCTTGAACAAGAAATATTATACCCAGCAAATCCTGGTTCTGTATATCATATGACCAAAACTCAAGATGCGCTTATGTTTATGTTTTATAATAAAAACGACGGAGTGCGTATCACAGATTTACATCAAGGCATTGTGTGGGGTACAAATACCAAGGAAACATTGCTAGATGAAAGACTTATCAATCGCTTTGATTACGATGGTGATTATGGCACAGTCCTGAATCGCTTCTTAATGCAAGCTGCCATTGATTATCCACTTACCGTACATGGGACTGGTGGGCAAACTCGTGCTTTTATACATATTCAAGACACAGTGCGCTGCATTGAACTAGCCTTAGCTAGTCCACCTAAGAAAGATGACAAGGTAACTATTTTTAATCAAATGACAGAAACATTTCGTGTGCGTGATCTTGCTAATTTAGTTACAAAGCTTACAGGAGCTAAAGTGCAATATTTGCCAAATCCACGCAAAGAAGATGATGAAAATGACTTACATGTGGAAAACAAGTGCTTTATTGACCTAGGACTTAAACCCACAAAGCTTGAAGAAGGTTTAATGACAGAAGTATTTGATATTGCAAAAAAATATGCGCACCGCTGCGATTTAAGTAAAGTTTTATGCACGTCATATTGGACGAAAAAAGAGAAAAAAGTGAGTGAAAATAGCAATTTGTAAACTTTATCAATTTTCCATATAAGGAATTATTAGTTTAAAGGAAAATAGCATGTTACAAAAGTCGAATAATATATTAAGCACGCAAGTAGAAGTAGCGTATTGCTTTTCAAAACTCATTGCGCAAAAAATTTCCATTGTAATACCAACGCATAATAATGCAGAAACCTTACCACATGCCCTTGACAGTGTTCTTATGCAATGTCCTCATGTGGATTTGGAAGTTATAGTAGTTGACGATGCCTCCACCGATAATACCCAAGAGATATTACAAGAATATATTAAAACATATCCGAATCATGTGCGTACTATGCACTTTTCTGAAAATAAAGGGCCAGGGGCAGCTCGCAATGCAGGCATGGGTATGGCTTGCGGCGAATTTATGGCCTTTGTAGATGCTGATGATTGTATGGCGCATGATTTCTTGCAAAAAAGCTTAAGTATTATCAACAAAGAACAAGCCGATATAGTCTGCTTTGATATGATTGTTGTGCACGAAACCCCACATCCTGAAGGTCACTATATGGAGCGCTGGGGCGTAGAAGAAGGTGTTTTTGCAGGTGAGAGGTCTTTGGAGCAATTATTACTTAAAAAAACAGGTGGGTATGCTTCATATTGTAAGTTATATAGAACAGAAATGCTACGCCAACATTACATTACATACACCCATACCAAGCATGAAGATATGTTTTTTAACGTGCTGGCCTTTTATCATTCTGCAAAAACAATCGTACACAATCATATAGGGTATTATAGATTTATTCGTCCTGCATCAATATCAAGACAATTTCATGGTGAAAAACGCATTGATGGTTTATGTCAATTTGTAGGTTTTTTACAATCTTTTTTTGCAAAACATAATCTAGATACCAATGGTGAAGGATATAAAAAATGTCTTTCAATACTATATAGATGGGATAGAGAAAATGTTTTAAAAATACTCTATGATAATCTAGGCAATAAAGATATACTAAAAACATTGCTTACAAGGGAAAGACTTTTACTCTTAGCATCTTCCAAGTACGCCTTAAGCCTTATACTGCAAGACTTCAAACGCATCATTAATTTTATACCAGCTGACGGACTAGCTTCAGAGCAAGACATTGAATATTATGATAGTATTGACGAAGTGAGCCTTTCTTCAAAAGTTCAAAACTTGCTTTTATCACTAGCTAAAGCAGTCTATCATGAGAAAGCGCCTAAAAATATATTAAGCCCCATAAATGCGCATACATGTATACCCTATAAGGGTGATGTCGACATCCCGTACATAAGCATCATTATTCCCGTATATAATCAAGACCAGTATTTAGGAAAATGCCTTGATGCAATACTGACCCAACCCTTCATGTCTTTTGAAGTTTTGCTTGTGGATGATGCTTCTACAGACTTAACAACTCAAGTTTGTGCAAATTATGCAAAAAAAGATGCAAGAATAAAAGTCTTCACCAATGAAAAAAATATCGGACAAGGCATTAGTCGTAATTTTGCCATGGAAAAGGCAAAAGGCAAATATATTACCTTTGTAGATAGCGATGACTATATTGAACCGCCCTTACTTATGCATGGTATTTGCTTATTGGAAAACATGCCGGATACAGATTTTATTTTTTTTGATGCTATTCATTTATACGTTGATAAAAAAGTCAGATCTCGTCATCATATACCCCAAGGAGCATATTCTGGGGAAGAATTATTCACTCAATATTGTGCAAATCAATTGCAAGCGTGGGCAGTGTGGGCAAAAATATTTCGTAAGGATTTTTTACAAACATATAATATTACATTTCCAGACTATTTTTATGAAGACTGCGTTTTTATCATTAAAGCATATTATTACACTCAAAAAGCTGTTTCAACTGGCATCATAGGGTATACAAGAATACTTCTACCACATGAAGCCTCTACTATGAATCCCATACGCACTACACCAAGGCATATGCGCGGAGTTAGTAAACTAATATATGATGTAGAACAATTTTTTGATATGCTTAGCACGGCATATCCGGAAAAAAACTATTCCGAACAAAGAAAAGCAAGAATTAAAAATATTTATTGTGGGCATCTAAGGAATACGGTAAAATATATAGCTGAATGTGCAAACAATGAGCTTATACCATTTAGCGATGAGGACTTAACCTGCCTTTGTAATTCTCCTAGCTTTTTACAAGTCTTTTTTGAAGACTTTGCCAATACCTACGCCAAAAGCATTGAACATCAAGCCACTCTTCCACAAGAGGATGTACAAAATCCTTTGTACCAACGAGAGGCCGCTCCAGATTATCTTATTACTATATTTGATAGAGTTCAAGAAAATAAACAAAGTGGTGAAAAAATAGATATTTCCGTCATTGTTCCGGCGTTTAATGTGGAAGATTCATTGGCAAAATGTCTTAATTCCATATTATGCCAAGAGGGTGTAAGCTTTGAAATTATCTTAGTGGAAGATAATAGCACAAGTGATGACACCCTTGCTGCTTGCCTAACTTATGCCAAAGAATTTCAAAATATACGCCTTTTTCAAACACCTTGGAATGCCGGCCTTGGTCAAGTGCGTAATTTGGCTCTAGAAAAAGCAAGAGGCACATATATTACCTACGTAGACAGCGATGATTGGTTAGAACAAGGGTTTTTTGCGCAAGGTGTAAAATCTTTACAAGAAAATGAAATTGCACAAATTTTCATTTGTAATACACGTCATCTATGGTCAGAAGATTTGAATGAAATTTCTCTTATTTCCAATAAACTTATAACAGGTGAGGAAATGCTTCATGCTTATATTTTGGGAACATACAATCATCATACTGCATGGGCAAGTTTATATAGAAAAGATTTATTGCTTGATAATGAATTAAAACATGGAGCATGGTATTATGAAGACAGTCTTTTTTTACGTGAAGCATATAACAATAGCAAGTATATAATATTAGATAGCTTTGTAGGTTATAATTACAATAGGTTCATTAATAATGCTTCTATCATGAGGCCAAAGATACGCGGGTATTACCATTTTGTATCGACTTGTTATAATCTTAAAATGGATTTAGATTTCCTAGATAAAAATCCAGGAATCAATCCTGTGATGCAAAAAAAAATGATTGAAAACTATTTAGTTAAATATTTTCACCGCGATGATTTATTTTTATACATTGATTTTTGTAAAAAACTTAGTAAAGAATCGCCTCTTACAGAAGAAGTTCTCTCTATTCTAGGCCGCTCAAAATATTTTTTAAGCCAATGCTTAATTTATTGTTCTCGTTTACAGCACCAACAGCGCCAACAGCAGCAGATAACAGTTACCAAACAAGATATTGCAACAATGCAAACGGAAATAAAGAATGTATTTAACAAGAACACATTTATGAAAAGAGCATATTATTTTATATGCGAAAAACTTATATCACAAGAATCACTATATACCTCTATTGGTGGACAATCATGCCAACACCTTATACAAATTTATGCGCATGGTGGCATTGAAAAAGCAGAAGCATTTATGAAGCAAGCACGTCTTTTGCCAAAAATTGCTGCCAATGCCTATACTATGCTCGCCAAGCAAGAACAAAAAAACAATGAGTTGGCCAGTGCCCATTTTGCTCGTCTTGCCTTTGAAGCTGATCCAAGACAGCATCGCTTAAAATTTTTAGCCTATCGCTATCATGATGCAGAGCAAAATCTTTTGGCCTATGCTTGTCTTAATGCTTTACCTAAGGATATTAAAATTAGCCCTTCTGAAGTGCGAAAAATTGAGCGCATTAAAAAATGTGTAATAATCAAACAATAACTAAAAGGAAAGTGCTATGTCTAAAAAAAAAATATATATACATATTGGGCAACCGAAAACTGGTAGCACAGCTATACAAAATTCTTTGCATAAATTGCACCAAAAGGGGCAATTACAAAAGCTTAATTTCACTTTAATTAATGCAGATGTGAATGGACTGCTAAATCTTGCGCAAAATATTCCCAGTGAAGCAGAGAATTTAGAAAGCCTTATGAGTGTTATTCGGAATTTTCTACAACAAACTAATTTTAAGAATATTATTATAAGCTCAGAAAATTTTTTTCTTTTGTCGGGAAAAAATATACAAGCACTTGCTGAAACGTTACAAGGGCATAGAGTCAATATTTTATGCTATTTACGAAGACAAGACCAGTCTGCAGAAAGCAATTGGGCTCAAATGGTGAAAATTTTTGCTACACGGCCTATAATTTCTAATATTTGGGCACCAACAGCCTTGAGTGTATTAAAAAATTATTCAAAGTGTTTTGGCAAAGAAAACATTGAACTGCGTATATATAAGCGTAACAATCTCTATAAAAATGATTCCGTATGCGATTTTTTACAATGGGTTGGTCTTGAAAACCTAATTCCGCACCTTGAAAAAGTGTATAGTAATCCTAGTTTATCCCCTACCAATCTGCGAATTCGCCTGTCCTATATGCGTCAAAATATGCTTAGTGAAAAAGAAAAAGAAAAACGTTTAGCTGGATTACAAACAAAAATACCACAATATAAAAACGGCCTACCTTGGGATGTTTTTCATGATTTAATGGCTTGTAAAAAAGGTATAAATGTTAACCATGATTTTTTAAGAGTTATAAATCCTCTTCTGGCGCTGGAAACAACGCCCCAAAAAAACACTCATGCTTATATGTCGCTTGAGCAACGCAAAAAATTTTTGGAAAAATATAAGGAGGAAAATGCCACCATTGCACGAGAATTTTTAAGCAGAGAAGACGGAATACTTTTTGATGACGATATGCCACAAGAAACTATTTCAATAGATAGCCCCACAACCGATGACCTTGTGGCCTCTTTTTTACCCATATTTGTGCATTTAACGAAGCGCATTGAAAAATTAGAGGAAGAAAATAAAAAAATTATAGCAAATTATACTATTCAAAAGGCGTTAAGTGAAGAGGAACAAAATATTTTGAAATTTAAAAAAGCAAGCACTCAATGCGTTACATCAGATGAGTTACTGCAAGAGCTTGAAAAAGTAGGATTATTACGCATAGGCATTGAACGTATAGACCCCCAAAAAATGGTTGTGGCTTGTTTGGTAGATGCACTGGACTCTGCCGTACAACATTATACATCAATAACGCCCCCCTTGGAACAAATGCCACAATTTGTGCTTCTTGATGTAGAGAAAGCAAGGGCACAAGAATTGGCACAAAAATATAATATTACAATAAGCACCATGGAAGAATATAAGGCAAATCCTAAATTAGCTCTATGTGCCTATTCTGTGCCTCATGATCGCCTCTATGGAATTAAGGGGGGCTTCCTTCATACAAATGCTTCTTTGCTTCGTTCTGGCTTTGAGGTGTATTATTACGATTTTAGCTGCATAAAAGATTTTCGTTGGCCACGCAAGCAAAATTCAAATTTTGTTCAAAAACGTATGGCAGATATTTGTAAAATATATAATAAACTAGCTGATGAAGAGAGTAAGGATGCTTACTTGCGTGCCATAAAGTGCATTGAAACCGCCGATGCAGGATATTTACGTTTAACGCAATATAATCAATATTGTAATCCCTTTGTTCAGCCTCAATCTGGTGATTTTATTATTGATGGTGGCCTTTGTGGACCACAAGATATAGAACATTTTGCAAAAATTATAGGTCAAAGTGGACATGTGTACGGTTTTGAGCCAGTGTCCAAGTTTGCAAAGAATATTGCAACATCTTTAGCATCCTATAACAATGTCACTATCGAGCAATTGGGCTTATGGTCTGAGAAGTCTACTTTTTATATAGAAGATCAAGGTGGAGCAAGTAGACTTGTTAAAAAGCCTAATGCCAACACGGAAGAATGCCACACCATTGATATTGACACCTACGTGCAGCAAAATTCCATTAAATGCTCTTTAATAAAGCTTGATATTGAAGGTGCAGAAATGGAAGCCATAAAGGGTGCGAAAAAAACTATCTCTACCTTTAAGCCTAAATTACAAATTTCATTGTATCATCAAGTAAGCCACTATGTTGATATTCCTTTAATGATCATGCAACAACATCCCGAATATACCTTCTATTGCGGACATCATTCCACTTGGTATTGCGAAACTGTGCTCTATGCGATAGCCAACACCACAAAAGATATAATGGGCTCAAATATAGCTATGCAAAATATCCAAAAGAAAAATATTTATCTGCATATTGGTATGCATAAAACAGGCTCTACAGCCATACAAGACACATTACGCACCTTAAAAAGTAAAGGTATATTGCAAAAAAACGGTTTTGACGGATTGTTTGGTCGTGATATTTATCCAATACTAAATATTGACCTTTCTGAAAGTGAAACAAATATGCCTAGACTTCATGCACTTTTATCTGACTTTTTAAATACTACGGCCTGTGAGAATATTATTTTTTCTTGTGAAGGTTTTTTTAAGCATGAAAATATAAAAAAAACAAAAAAGATAGTGCAAAGTTTACAGAGTGTATGTTCTGGGCATAATGTACAGATTCTTGCCTATCTTCGTCGAAGGGACACATTTATAGAAGCAAGCTGGGGTCAAAGAGTAAAAATTTTTTCATCACAGCAGCTGCCAAAAACACAAATGATTTCTCAGGATGCGATAAAGAATGTTTTAGATATATACAAGGACACATTTAAAAAAGAACATATGACAGTACGTATCTATGATCGCAACTTACTATACAAAAGCGATTCTGTGGATGATTTTTTACAATGGATTGGGTTGGAACACTTAACCCAATATATAAAACAAAAAAATAAATTGAAAAATACCACTTTAAGTGCGACGGCCTTGCGCATAGCTTTATCCTATATGCATTCCAAGGCTATGCCACGAGATGAAAAAGAAAAAAAAATAAAGGAGTACACTGAACAATTACAATACCGTGAAACTACAAATAGAGATGTTCATAACTTATTTATTCTTCGCAATGGAGTAGATTCTAATATTGACTTTGCACATACTGTAAGTGAATTACTCAAAATTCATAATAAAGGGCGTAGTGAGAGTATTCAATTACTCACCCCTGAACAGCGTCAAGCCATCTGGGATGCCAGTGCTGAGGAAGATGCCGCCATTGCTCGTGAATATCTGGGGCGTGAAGACGGAAAACTCTTTGACCACACCATGCCAAAAGACATTATTTCTTTGAGCAATCCCACAACCGACGACCTTGTGTTGGCTTTTTTGCCTATTCTTGTGGACTTTAAAAATCGTTTTGATAAGCTTGAACTGAAACATAAAAATGTGCCAAAAGAAACTGAACAAGCACAAAGGACTACCCAGAATTCACACACGAACATTAATACAACTGTTTACAAGAGTTCATCATACCAAACCCTAAAAAACATTCTTTTTCAACCTTTCATCAAGAAAAAAGCCTTCGCTTTGGTCAATGCAAAGCAATTTGCCAAAGCAGAAGTGCTTGCCCAAAGGGTCATTGCTAATAATCCCTATATGGCGTGGGCATACTACATACTAGGTAGAGTGCAATGGAACCAAGGCGAGCATGATGCCGCTATTGAAAACGTGCAAAAGGCTATTAAGATAGAACCAACTACTGCCTATTTTATAAAATATTATAATGCCTGTGTAAAGAAGGCCATGCGATTTTAGAAGTAAACAAGTAATAGCAATACCTCATTACATCCATTGAATATAAAGGTAATAATTACATGAAAACAATAAAAATAAATTTTCGTGATTTTGGGGGCGGGTTTAATCCGCAGGATAACAAAATTATAAACATACTAAGAAAAAGATACCATGTCATAATTGATGAAAACCCAGATTTTTTGTTTTATTCTTGTTATAATACTAATTTTTTAAAAATTAATAATTGCGTAAAGATATTTTTTTCAGGTGAAGCTGTTTCGCCTGATTTTAATGAATGTGATTATGCTATATCTTGTGACTACATTAATTTTGAAAATAGGGCCATAAGAGTAGATCGTTATGTTCCACATAATAAAAATGAAATTACAGCAGATATGCTAAAGCGAAAATTTTGTAACTTCATTTACTCAAATGATACTAATGGACATGGCGCTAAAACGCGTAAAGATTTTTGCAAAAAGCTTATGGAATACAAGCATGTTGATTGTCCGGGTAAAGTTCTAAATAACATGCAGGACGCCATTGAACCTCGCTCAGGAAAGTGGGCTAAGGGTAAGCTTGATTTTATTAAAGACTATAAATTCACCATTGCTTTTGAAAATTGTTCAAAAATTGGCTATGTTACTGAAAAACTTATGCAGCCATTGCGATCACACTCCATTCCTATTTATTATGGCGATCCAGAAGTGACCCGTGAATTTAATCCCAAAGCATTTGTAAATTGTCACGATTTTAAAAGCTTTGATGAAGCCATTGAATATATTAAATATCTTGATAACAATGACGAGGCCTATATGGATATGCTTTGTGAGCCACCCATGCAAGCCAACTATGTGTATGACCCACATAAAATGGAAAATTTTCTTTTTTCCATTATTGAGAGCGGCAATAAGCCATTGCCAAAAGTTCCAATCCTTAGATTTGACAGGAAAAAAATGCTCATACTTTCCTTGTTGCAGGAAGCATCTACATTGCAAATGGAAAAAGGTAGTTACGCTAAAGCAGAAAAGCACGCTCACTTGGCCCACACTTTATACAAAGACTTAACATGGCCCGTAGAGCATCTTAACTTTATAAGTGCAAAATTTGCCCAAAAAAAACCAATTAACACCCTGAATACAGTATCACCAAAAAACAAAACAATTAAAAAATTAGCAATGGACAGTAATATTTGTCAAAACTTTATTAATCCCATTGGCGTACAAAAATATTCCATATTTAAAAAAGTAAGCAACTGTGTTTTGCAAGCATTTATTAAAAAAGATGCTTTTATGCATTGTAATATTGGTAATTTACAACAAGCAGAAGCCATTGCCCAAAATGTTATTATGCACAATCCAAGCATGGCATGGGCATATTATATCTTAGGTAAAGTTCAGTGGAAAAAAGGTTCGCAAGCATTGGCAATGGAAAATTTGCAAAAGGCTATTAACCTTGAACCCAATACGACTTATTTTAGAAAATATTATGATGCTTGTGCAAGAAAAATTAAAAAATTAAGCCTAAGGAATAGTTATTATAAAGAAAATTCACTAGAAAATAGACTTGCTATTCTTGTTGATTTATATAATCAGAAGCAAGTAAACAAAAAAGTGTTTATCCTCGGTTTAGGGGCAACCAAGACAGGTACTTCATGGCTAGATTCCTATATCAAAAAATCACACAATGTTTCTAAGGGAGATTTGAAGGAATATCATGTTTTTAATTCAAAGGGCTTTAATAAATATAAGGGAGTTAGAGGGGAAAATTTTTTAAGCAACGTGAATGTCGCCAGTAAGGATTCTAAACTGCAAACATTACGTTATTTACTTTTGCAAGATGACGCATTTTATGTAAAATACTTTAATTTACTTGTTAACCGTGAAAAATATATTACAGGCGACATAACCCCTGCTTATGCTATGCTTGATGAAAGAACATTATTACATATTAAACAGCTTTTAGAAGATGATGGTTTTGAATTAAAAGTTGTATTTTTAATGCGAGACCCATGCGAACGTTGCTTCTCTCATTTCAATTTTTATTTAAGGCTAACTAAAACAGAGCTTGAAGATGATGAATTTAACAAAAAATTTGCTGAATTTTATAGAAGTGATGATCAAATTTTGAGAACAAAGTATGATAGTATCATAGAAAATATTGAAAAAGTTTTTTCATCAGAGCAAATTTATTACGGTATTTACGAAGAACTCTTCAAACAAGAAAATATAAAAAAAATGTCTGATTTTTTAGGCATAGATTATAATCCTGAACATCAAAGAGTTATTGTTAACGCAACATCAAAAAAAGGTTCTGTACTCATGAAGGATATGCAGGAGTGTCGTGAGTTGTTTAGTGATGTGTATGAATTTTGTCATAAGCGCTTTCCGCAAACAAAAGAACTTTGGAGTAAGGCAGCTTCTCTTGCAAGACTTTCAAAAAACAATTAAAATTAATTTTTTATCTTGATAGATTTAACTTAAAAGAGCAAAGCATAATTGTTGATAAATAAAGTTAATTCACCTAA
>CAYJOP010000014.1:0-30586 GCA_964371835.1 uncultured Desulfovibrionaceae bacterium | reverse complement strand
TGCTCATTTTTAGTCAAAAATGTTTTGTTTTCGTTGTGTTATGTGCTTTTTCAGTGCCGACTAAATACTAACCTTTTTTTAACTTTTAATTTTATTTGCAGCAGCAATAAAATTTCTAAACAGCGGATGTGCCTTCATGGGCGTGGATTTAAATTCTGGATGAAATTGACATGCCACAAACCAAGGGTGATCTGGCAATTCAACAATTTCCATCAAAGCACCATCTGGTGATGTTCCACTAAATATCATGCCATTTTTCTTCAATATTTCTAAATAATCATTATTAAATTCATAGCGATGTCGATGTCGTTCTGCTATTAAAGCTGTACCATAAGCCTCAAATGACTTAGAATTTTCAACCAAAGTACAATCGTATGACCCAAGGCGCATGGTTCCGCCTTTATCGCTATCTGTGTGACGATATTCTTTTTTACCAGAGTTTGGATCAACCCATTCACTCATCCAATAAATTACATTATTCTTACCATCTGGAGCAAATTCTTCTGAGTTTGCATCCTCAATACCTGCAATATGACGTGCAAATTCAATAACAGCACATTGCATTCCAAGACAAATGCCAAAGAAAGGTACTTTATTTTCACGCGCATAGCGTATGGCTGCAATCTTGCCCTCTACTCCACGATAACCAAAACCACCAGGAACCAAAATACCATTACAGCCTGCAAAGGCTGAAGATGCATTATCAAAATTAATCTCTTCAGAATTTACATAACGGAAATCAACTTTCACCCCATTTGCAATGCCGCCGTGGGCCAGTGCTTCATGCAAACTTTTATAAGCTTCTTTTAATTCTACATACTTACCAACAATAGCTATGGTCACACTACCCTTGGCATTGGCGCAATTTTGCACCAAATTTTTCCATTCAGTAAGGTTTGCATTGCGTGCTGGCAAGCGCAACATGATGGCAACCTTTTGGTCAAAACCTTCGGCATAAAATTTAAGCGGAACTTCATACACATTTTGCACGTCAACGGATGAAAAAACTGCATCTTGATCCACGTTACAAAAAAGTGCTATTTTGCGTTTAAGATCTGATGCAATTGGCTGCTCACAGCGACAAAGAATGATGTCTGGCTGAATACCAATGGACAATAATTCTTTAACGCTATGCTGGGTTGGCTTAGTTTTATGCTCACCTGCAGAATGCAAATAAGGCACTAAGGTCAAATGAATATTTAGGCAATTACTACGGCCCATTTCTATTTTTAATTGGCGAATAGCCTCAAAAAAAGGTAAACCCTCAATGTCGCCAACTGTACCGCCAATTTCAATAATGGCAACGTCTGGTGCACTAGCACCCTCTGCTAAGGCTCGCACAGTATTTTTTATTTCATCAGTAATATGAGGAATAACCTGCACAGTTGCCCCAAGATAATCGCCATGGCGCTCTTTTGCTATAACCGTATTATAAATGGCTCCTGATGTTGTATTATTTTTTCGCGACATGGGCACGCCCAAATAGCGCTCATAATGTCCAAGATCAAGGTCAGTTTCTGCGCCGTCGTCAGTTACATAAACCTCACCATGCTGAAAGGGATTCATGGTGCCTGGGTCAACATTAATATAAGGGTCAAGCTTTTGAATGGTCACTGATAGACCGCGTGCTTGCAACAATGCTCCCAATGAGGCAGCGGCTAGGCCCTTGCCCAATGAAGAAAGAACACCACCTGTCACAAAAATAAACTTAGTTTTCATACTTGTAAGTCCCTTTCTATTATGAATTTTAAATTATACAAACTCGTTCCTCAACCATTATATACATATTGATTACAAAAAGCTAGCATTGACCTTTGGAGTAATTGCATTTATATTTGCAATCCACCAAATTATGCAAGAGGTAAAAACATGAGCAATGTTAACACTTTAGTCATCACTGGATATGGCACCAACTCACACCTTGAAACAGCACATACTGCACTTTTAGCTGGTTCAGATAAGGCAGATGTTGTGCATTTCTCTGATATTGTTAGCGCTAAAGTAAAATTATCCGACTATCATTTTCTTGTTTTTCCTGGTGGTTTTTTAGATGGTGATGACCTTGGTGCTGCCCACGCTGCAAGTATGCGGTGGCGTTACCTTGAAGACAAAAACGGAACGGCGCTACTTGAGCATCTTAAAAATTTTATGGCTGAGGGAAAATTAATTCTTGGCATTTGTAATGGTTTTCAGCTCATGGTGAAACTTGGTCTTTTGCCAAGCTTTGATGGGCAAAGCTTTGTGCGCCACGTTTCCCTTGGGCATAACGATTCTGCTAGATACGAAGACCGTTGGGTAAATATGAAGGTTAATGCAAAAAGCCCTTGCATATTCACTAAGGGCCTTGAATTTGTAACCTGTCCAGTACGCCACGGTGAGGGCAAAATAATCCCCACTGACGAAGCTTGCCTTAAACGCTTGCAAGATGAAAATTTGATTGCTTTGCAATATGTTGATGCCGAGCAAAATATTACTCAAGATTATCCTGCAAATCCCAATGGTTCACCCCTTGGAATTGCTGGACTTTGTGACCCAAGCGGACGCATGCTTGGACTTATGCCACACCCTGAAGCCTTCCATCATGTAACAAATCATCCTGGCTGGACTAGGGGCGAAGTTTCACCTCCCGGAACTTTACTTTTTGTTAATGCTGTTAAATATTTACGCTCTTTATAATCTGTCAACTCTTTATAGTTGCTGTAAAAATGGTGCTTAATCAAATTGCCTACAGCGCAAATTGTTCAACCCTCTGCGAAAGCATAATAAAGACTCCTGCAAATCTATTGTGCCGAGTCTTTTGGAGCGTTGACGACAGTCAATGCGACCACAAATCAAGAATAGGCGAAGCTTTGCTTAGCCGTTAACTGATTGATTTTTCGTGCCTTTTGTCCTGCACAGCTAAATTTTTTAGCACATGCAAATTTACTGCAAAAGCACAAAAATAAAGTTGAAAAATAATTGTACAGGACTCTTTAATATAAGTATGAAAAATTTTGCAAAAAAATTTGAATTTTCATCTAAATTTTACACAAAGTAAATTTCAGCAAACAACACAATTAGCTTGACATTAATTAAAATAAGGTGCAGTTAAATCTGATGCCGCACGGATTTTATAAAATAATTTTACAAAGTGCTTTCTCCTAAACCAAGAAAGCACTTTTTTTGTTTGAGATTTTTACATGAAAATACTTGAAATAATAGAAGTTATAGAAAAAGTTGCTCCGCCAAGTTTAGCTGCATCATGGGATAATTGTGGCATACAAGTAGCCTCACTTAAAGCCGATATTAAATGTATGGCTGTATGTCTTGATCCAAGCCCCACCTCCATTGACTCTGCCATAAATAGCGGTGCAGATTTTGTTCTTTCACATCACCCCTTGCTTATAGAGGGTAGATTGCCTTCAAAGATTGACCATTATCATCAAGTATTGCGATTACTTTTTAAGAATGATGTGGCTTTATACGCAGCTCACACTTCTCTTGACATAAATCCGCAAGGCCCTGTTGGTTGGTTGGCCAATGCCCTTAAACTTAAAAACTGCCAAGTGCTTGAACCAGTTGGTGAATTTGATAGTGGAACTATAGCAGGATATGGACTTGTGGGAGATTTGGAACAACAGATTAACTACATACAATTATTAAATATTTTAAAGGAACATATGGATATTGGGCCTGCATCACTTTGCGGAGAGGTGCCTAACATTATTAGGCGCGTTGCTTATTGCACAGGCTCTGGTTCATCCTTTATGTCCAAGGCATTTGCCAAGCAAGCAGATATTTTTATTACGGGAGATGTTAAATATCACAGTGCTTTAGAAACACCAATTTGCACTTTAGATGTGGGGCATCACAGCCTTGAAGAGCATATGATGTATAAATTTAGCCTTGAGCTTATTAAACTTTTACCCAAAATAGAGGTAAAATTTATTGCCTCAACCTCGCCCTTGCGTTTAGCAAGTGTATAACATTGTAAGATTTTTTACACAGAACAAGGAGATTGCCATGAGTTTATATTTGAAACAAATTGAACAGCTTGTTGCATTACAAAAAGTTGATGATGCCATTTATGCTGTTAAAAAAGAATTAAGTACTGCACCCAAGGAACTCGAAAGCCTTGAACAAAGCTTTAATACAGCTGATGAGCATCGTAACAAAGTTGTCGACAAAATCACCCACATCAAAGAGCAGCAAAAACGCATTGGTGTTGAAATTGACGATGATACAGTACGCATTAAAAAAAGTAAAAATAAGCTTATGCAAGTTAATAATCAGCGTGAATATCACGCTATGATGCGTGAAATGGATAACATGGAAAAGCAAAACCGCACCAGAGAGGAAGAAAAAATTGTCCTTGTGGAAGAACTAGAAAACCAAGAAGAAATATTAAAAGAAATTGATGGCGAATATCTTTCCTTAAAAGCAGAGCTTGAAGTGAAGCGTGAAGGCTTGCAAGAACGCATGCAAGGTGCTGAAAAAAAACTTCTTGAACTACAAACTGTTAGATCTTCAACTGGCTCCATCGTGCCACCACCTGTATTTCAACGATATGAATTTATACGCAATCGCCTTGAACATCCTGTAATTGTACCTGTAAACAATGGCATTTGTGCTGGTTGTCATATTGCTATCCCACCGCAATCTTTTATTGAATTACAACGTGGACAACACATTTTAAGTTGCCCTAACTGCCAAAGGCTAATTTATTGGTGCGAACACTTCCACAACCCAGATGATGATGCTGTTGTTGAAGAAAAAAAGATTGTAGTTGTTAAGGAAGATTAAAAAAATTTCAAGAGTTGGATGGGCCACCGCTGCGTATTTTTACGGAGAGGAAAGTCCGGGCTCCACAGGGCACAATGCTGGGTAACACCCAGGAGGGGCGACCCTCGGCAAGCGCAACAGAAAGCAAACCGCCGCTTTTGCGGTAAGGGTGAAACGGTAGGGTAAGAGCCTACCAGTTGTCGTGGTGACACGGCAAGCTGGGCAAGCCCCATTGGGAGCAAGACCAAATAGGAAAGGTGACTTGCCCGGTCAAACCTTTCGGGTAGGTTGCTTGAGAATATGAGTAATCATATTCCTAGAGTAATGGTGGCCTCATACGCTTGTTTTACAAGCATATAGACAGAACCCGGCTTATAGTCTGACTCTTGTATTATTATATTCATGCCAAAAAATATCACCAGCCCATGGGCAATCATTCTTGCTGCCGGCCAAGGCCTACGACTTGCAACCCAAACCAAGGGTCAGCCAAAGCAATTTATTAACTTCCAAGGCCTACCTTTATACTACCAATGCGCTAAGACTTTTAGCCGCAATGCTCGTTTACAGGGTGTTGTTTTTGTTTTTCCAGCTCCATACCTTGAAGATGAAAAAAAGCGTCTCATTGAGCTTGAAACCCAACATACTCTTGGACTTGAATGGCATTGTGTGGCAGGTGGTAAGCTGCGCCAAGATTCTGTTTATGCAGGCCTTTTAGCCCTTCCGCCAACTTGTAAGCATGTGCTTGTTCATGATTCTGCTCGCCCATTTATGAGTGCTAGCTTGGTGGAAAACATTTGCATGAGCTTAGATAATGGTAATGTTGGCGTAGTTCCTAGCCTTGGTATTACAGACACTGTAAAATGTGTTCAAAATGGCATTATTACCAAAACTCTTGATCGTTCTGAGCTTTTTACTGTGCAGACCCCACAAGGTTTTGAATTAAAAACCTTAATTAAGGCACATCATATTGCTCAAAAAGAAAATTTAGAGGTCACTGACGATGCATCCTTACTTGAATATTGTAATTTTGAAGTAAGTGTGGTAAAAGGCGAGGAACAAAACGTCAAAATTACAGAGTCTTGCCACATGAAATTGCTTGAAAATAAATCAATAACTCGCCACTGTAGCGGTTTTGGCTATGATGTACACCGCTTTGGTAAGGGTCGCCCCTTGAAATTGGGAGGCGTGCTAATGGATGGCAAGCTTGAAGTAGAGGCCCACTCTGATGGCGATGTTTTACTGCATGCGCTTATGGATGCACTACTTGGCTGTGCATGCCTTGGAGATATTGGACAGCATTTCCCTGACAATGATTCAAGCTTTGATAATATTGACTCGGCAGCACTATTAAATACAGTTTTACAAATGCTTAGCAAAAAAAATATTCAAGTTACTCATGTGGATTTAACAATTATTACTCAAAAACCCAAAATAGGCCCACAACGTGCGGCTATTGCAAAAAATATTGCACATTTATTAAATATTGCATTGGATAAAATTAATGTAAAAGCAACTACAGAAGAAGGTCTTGGCTTTACAGGAAGTGGTCAAGGTATAAAGGCAGTGGCCTTGGTTAATGCATTAGCCACAGAAAATTAACTTTAGATATATACATGTGTTATTTAAATAATTTATTTACCAAAGGATAAGTTATGAACATACAAAACTCTCACACATCGCATATGGAAGAAAAACCTTGGTTGCAACACTATGACAATGGCGTTGTATATGACATTGAACCATTTGATGAACCCATATTTAGCCTACTTGACCATGCAGCAAGATTACACCCGACTCGTGAGGCAGTAGTTTTTCAAAATACTAAGATTAGCTATGCTGAACTACGCGATAAAGCAGAAGTTTTTGCATCATCATTACGCCTAATGGGTGTTAACCATGGTGATCGAGTGGCTATTATGCTACCCAATTTGCCGCAGGCAGTAATTGCTTTTTGGGGTGTTATGAAGGCAGGTGCCATTGCTGTTATGACCAACCCCTTGTATATGGAGTCTGAAATCATACATCATATGCAAGATTCAGGTGCAAAACACCTTATTATGCTAGACTTGCTTTGGCCAAAAATTAATCCCTTGCGTGACCGTATTCCCATTGAAAATTATATAGTTACCAGCGTGGGTGAGGGCTTATCTTTCCCATTAAATTTATTATACAACTTCAAAGAAAAACGTAACAAGAATCATGTAAAAATACCTTTTGACAGTGATAACATCATCCCTTGGAAAAGCATGTTTAACACCACTCATAAATACAGCGCCAAACAACACATTAAAGCTAATGATGTTGCGCTATTGCAATATACTGGTGGCACAACTGGTTTACCCAAGGGAGTCATGTTAACTCATGCCAATCTTGGCGCAAATTGCAAGCAAATCATTAGTGTTATTTATGATGTGGTGCAGGAACATCAAAAGCTGGTTGGTCTTTTACCATTTTTCCATGTTTATGGGCTTTGCGTTGGACTTATCATTCCCACTGCCATTGTAGGCACAACCTACCCCATGCCACGCTATGTCCCACAAGATGTATTAAAGCTTATCAAAAAGCATCAACCCACCATTTTCCCAGGTGCACCTTCAGTTTATATTTCGCTCATGCAGCAAAAAAATCTTTCAGATTATGATCTTAAATGTATCAAGCTATGTATTTCTGGCTCTGCGCCGCTACCTTTGGAGCATTTTCGTAAATTTCAAGAAATTACTGGAGCAACAATTATTGAAGGTTATGGTCTAACTGAGGCCTCGCCAATTACTCACATTAATCCACTTATTTCTGACAATCAAAAGCCAGGCTCCATTGGCATGCCGTTACCAAGTACAAGAGCGCGCATTGTGGATATGGAGGGTGGCTCATTAACTCTTGGCCCTGATAAATTAGGTGAGCTAATCATTAAAGGGCCACAAATTATGACTGGATATTGGAACAAAGAGGATGAAACAGCATCTGCCGTGCGCAATGGTTGGCTTTACACTGGCGACCTTGGTACCATGGACGAGGAGGGGTTTTTCTACATCACAGACCGCAAAAAAGACATGATTATCGTTGGCGGTTACAATGTATATCCGCGTGAAATAGATGAAGTATTATTAGAACACCCCAGCATTCTAGAAGCCGTTGCAGTGGGAGTTGAGGACAAAGTTAGGGGCGAAACCATTAAGGCATTTGTTGTATTAAAGCCTGGTGAAGAACTTAGCCGCTCCGATGTCATTGCTTGGTGTAGAAATAAACTTGCATCGTACAAAATACCGCGCACTGTTGAATTTAGAACAGAATTGCCCAAAACTATTGTGGGTAAGGTTTTGCGCAGAGTTCTAAGAGCAGAAGAAGACTCCAAAAACTCTAACGTTGAGGAAGCATAATTTATACACAAAATAGTTTGATCAATTTTAATATCTCTACATTGACGTGTATTACAATTGTAATGTACATTATTAGTGGCATTTACGAGTTATGCATTTATATAAAACGAGTGATTAGTTGACACTGAATGCGCTTTTTAGATTTTGAGTTTAGTAATTTTTTAATGAATTTGGTTTCTTTAATTGCAATTACAAATGCTTGCCAATGTCTTATTGTCGACTAAATAGTCGATGCTGAACAACACGCTTTAGCGTGCTGTTCAGAGAGGCACGTTGCCTTCAAATACCCCTTTAGGGACGCCAGAAGTGAATGCTGGCTTATTTTACGGCACGCGAAATTTTTTTTACAAAAGAATTTCGGTAATCGGCACTAAAAAACAGTATTTTGGCAGCATAAAGTGCCATAAAGTTGTATTTCATGCGCTTGTTTCTGGCATTTTTGTTTACTCATTTTTAATTAAAAATGGTTTGTTTTCGGTGTGTTATGTGTTTTTTCAGTGCCGACTAATTAAACTATGTGTTTCTAAACTATGCGGAGATGGCCTTGTCTTTTTACCTACAACATTTTTTTGATCCAGACATGGCACACTTACAACCAAAGGTTGGGCGTGACAAAAAAACAGACCTTTATAATTTAGGATTTGTTCAAAATGTAAAGGAACATCAATTACTTGCCCAATTCATTCCGCTTGAGAAAGTTGAAAAACCCGATGAGCGTTTTATCTACGATGAACCTATATTTCCCATGGGTTCAAACACCTACCTTGACCCTAAGAACCCTCTTCGTCTGCTTGCCTTAAAAAACGGATATGTACTTTATAATGCAGAAAAAATACTTGTTAAAGCAGTATTTAATTTGCACTCAGACGTGAGCTTTCACACAGGAAATATCAGCTTCATAGGTGACGCTAATATATATGGAAATGTGCGCTCTGGCTTTCATGTCTACGGTGAAAATGTAATCATTAACGGCATGATAGAAGGCGGAAAAGTACAAGCAAAACAAGACTTAACCATAGCTGGCGGCGCCAGAGGTGGTGTTTCAAAACAATGTGTACTTAAAGCAAACAATACCATTCGCCTCTCTTTTACTGAAAAAATTGAAGTACGCACCCGTGGCAATGTGCTTGTGACCAAGTACGCGCTACATTCAAACTTTTATGCTGGAAATAATGCCATCATTCAAGAACACCTTATTGGCGGAAATTTACACGCATTAAAAGGCGTTTATGTGGGTCAAAAGCTTGGAAATAGAGCCAATGTTACAACAAGAATTTTTCTTGGTTATGACCCATTACTCATTCGTAAACTTGAAAAAATTGACAACCAAATTAGTGATTTTTCAGAAAAAATACATCACCTCAATGCTGTTGCTGGGCATTTACCTCCAGAGACCAATGAACTTACACATAGATTAGCAGTTTTACGCAAAAAAATGAATACATATTTTGTTTCACGCAATAAAATTTGGAATACATTGCATGAAGATGAAGCCATGCTAGAATATTGTAAAGTTGTTGCAGTTGGTGATGTTTTCCCTGGAGTAGAAATCTCCATTGGACGCTCATTTTACCAAGTAACCAAGCATATGAATTGCGTTGAATTTGCACTTGTTGACAATGAAATTGTTTGCAGGCCACATCAAAAAAAGACTATTTAGCTGGATTTTTTTATGAATTTACCCATACTCACCCCTGACAATGATATTTTAATTGAACGTGAAAACGGACCACTCTACATGCTGGGCACAGGTGGAGCTGAACGTGAACTAAACATTGTTCGCCAGTTAAACTTTCATAATACTCTGCCAGTTTTGCTAGGTTCAGGCCTTGGGCATGCTTTAGGCTTTATACTTAAAAACCACCAAGGCCCATTGGCCATTGTTGATAAAGAGCTTGAAATCCAAAAACTTACTAAAGTAATGGAAAAGCTAAGCAAACATGAGCAAGATAGAATTCATTTTATAAATTCTGCTAACACGCAACAATGCTTGCGCCAACTTACAAGCTGGCAATCAAAGCATGATAATTTGCCATTTTTATGTGTTATGCATCCTTTTTACATGCGCTTTGATAGAGATTGGTATGGAGAAATACGCAAACACGTTGAGGCAAGCCAAAATTTTGATTTTTGGTCTAAAGCCCGCAGACAACGCTTTGCCAATAAAAGCCCGCGTGTACTACTAATAACCAGTAAGTATTTCCTTATGGGTGAGGTTGCAAATGCTTGCAAAAGGCTTAAGATAGACCATGAGTTGCTTACTGTGCCTGATGATTCCATGGCCAGTAGTGAGTTTATTGAAAACTTACTTCAAGCTGTCATAAAATTTCAACCAGATTGCTTACTTACACTTAATCACCTTGGAGTAGATAGAGAAGGAATTCTTGTTGAATTGCTTGAACAGCTTCAATTACCCTTGGCTTCTTGGTTTGTTGATAATCCACATTTAATTTTACACCTGTATAATAAATTAAAAAGCCCTTGGGTTAGCCTTTTTACTTGGGATTTTGACAATATCAGCTCCTTAAAATCCATGGGTTTTGACAATGTGTTTTACTTACCACTTGGCACTGACCCAACCCACTTTAAGCCCAACACATCTGGCAAAAAGCAATGGAAGACAAATATTTCATTTGTTGGCAACTCTATGCATTATAAAGTAATTACTAGACTCAATAAAGAACCGCTGCCAGCAGGTATTTTAGAAAATTTTTATCTTGTTGCGCAAAAATTCAACACAAGTCCACAACACTCTGTAGCAGAATTTATAAAAACCAATTTTCCCGAAGTTCATACTGAATATCTAGCGTTAAATAGCAATGAGCAACGCCTTGGATTTGAAACTGCCATCACTTGGGAGGCAACACGCATATATAGAGCAAGTTGCGTTGAGCAAATACTTGATTTTAAGCCCTTAATTGCAGGTGATGATGGTTGGGAAATTATTTTTAATAAAAAAAGGCATATGTTTACTCGCCACGAAGAATTAAATTATTATAGCGAATTACACAAATTTTACCCCATGTCAGATATTAATTTTAACTGCACCAGCAAACAAATGAAAGGCGCTGTAAATCAGCGAATTTTTGACGTTCCTGCTTGCAATGCTTTTGTGCTTACAGATTGGCGAGAGCAGATGGACAATCTTCTTGAACCTGAAAAAGAAATTATTTCCTATAGAGAACCAGAAGAAGCACCAGAATTAGTTAAATATTATCTAGCAAACCCCAAGGATCGTGAGCGCATTACCACAGCTGCAAGAAAGAGAATATTATCAGAGCATACTTGGGATCATCGTATAAAAAAATTACTTCATGATATGCAACAAGTATATGGAATTAAAAGTTAATGAAGCCTGTTTTAGTATTACAAATGCAGCGCATGGGCGATATTATTTTAAGTTTTCCGCTGCTTGGAATTTTACAAAAAGTCTACTCCGACCACCCCATATGGACTGTGGCAGAGCCAACTTTTTTCTCCGAATTAATTAAATTTTCACCAAAAACTACTTTTTTTCCTCCAGATGCTGCTCAAAAACTCCAAGAAGTTGACTTTCATGCTGTGATAAATTTAAGCCATAGAGAAGATGCCGCAAGGCTTGCTGGTTCTTTGAAGGCTGAACACTATTATGGCGCGCACAGCACCAATACACACAGCTCCATTGGCGGAAGTTGGGCATTGTATCGTGCAAGCATTGTTCATAACAATAGGTATAATCTCTTTCATTGGAGTGACTTACAAATACTTGACTTTCAAAATGCGCAAAACCTTAGGCATGAAGTCACAGCAAAGCAAGAGCATGAAAAAGCTAAAATAGGTATTTTTGTGGGCGCAAGCGAGCAAGAAAAACGCCCAACTCCTGAATTTTTTGCAAAACTTGCCCAAGCTCTTTTGCGCAAGCATTATCAACCCATTTTTCTTGGTGGACCCAACGATGTAGAAATTGGCAATGAGGCAATGCGCATTTCTGGCATTAAGCATTCTTCACTTTGTGGCAAACTGTCAATCACTCAACTTGCAAGAGTTTTGCAAGAGCTAAGCCTTTTTATAACTCCAGACACAGGCCCCATGCATCTTGCAAGCTGGCTTAAAACACCCATATTGAATATTTCCATAGGACCAGTAAATCCTTGGGAAACTGGACCAATTTTCCCTAATAATTATATTTTACAACCAAAAATTTCTTGTTCTGGCTGCTGGCAAGCATGCAAACACACACCTTGCCAGCAAAAATTGAATGTTGCAAAAGTGGCACTTATTGCCCAAACTATTGTTGAAAATGCTAATAAGATTTCAAAACTTGAAATTGAAGATATGCTTGTATATGAAACAAATAGAGATGAAAAAGGGCTTTACAACTTAAATCCCCTAAATAATGTATCAAAAAACCCAAGACTTCTGCTTTCTCGCTTCTGGCAAGATTGGTTTTATCACAGCCTAACACATGAAGCCATGCCAGACACTAGCATAAAAAAACTCCACATAAAGCATCCTTACCTGATTGAAGGCTTACAAAAGGGAATTATTAGTCTGGGTAGGGAGTTCCAAATGCATTTAAAAAATGTATACAAGGGTAAGGAGTATGAACTAAGCCATGATTTTTGGCTAAAACTACCCAAACCCATGCGCCCATTCACTGGATACATTCATATGTTTTTGCAAAACAAAAATTACTCAAAACACGCTTGGGATGAAGTCTTACAAACCATATATGCCTTAAGCAAAACCTTAAATTAAAAAACTTCACTAACGTGTAGTATCGCCTCAAAACGAACATTTTATACTTTATTTTTAGCGGTTTTATTCTTTAATAAGTTAATTTACTCGTGTATAACCTTAATTTGACGCTGTTTGTAAACAGCATAAGCTTCACGCACAGCAATATAAGGATCTACTGAAACCTGCTTAGTATCTGCATATAAATCAAGTACAGGCCCAAGGTCGTTGAAGCGCAAACCACCAGCACCAAGAGTTACACCAATGGGTGTTGCAAAATAATACGTTGGGTCAAGAAAATAATCTGCCACAAGACCAAAAGTTCCACGAACAGTATTTGGTCCAATAATTGGCCAGACAATATAAGGTCCAGTTCCAATACCCCAAACACCAAATGTTTGGTCCATATCCTCGCCTGAGGGGTCAAGTGGAACAATGGTTTTTTTATGCTTTGCCACATCCACAAAACCACCTAAACCCACAGTGGTATTTATTAAAAACCTACTAAATTCTGCTCCTGCTGCCAAGGGTCTACCTTGTAAAAGGGAGCTTACAAAGCGCACAGGAAAAAGCAAATTATGAAAAAAATTACTAAGTCCATTTCTTACAGGCTCTGGAACAACATACGAATAACTTTGATGCAGGGGGCGAGCTATATATAAGAAAAATATATCATTAAATCCAAACCAAAATCTATTCCATGGCTCAAATGGGTCAGAAATGTTTTGTACTGGTAGGCTGTCATAGTCATCAAGCTCGTCGTCCAAGCCTTCTTCTAGCTCCTGAACCACTTTTAATTCTTGAAAGTTTCCTTGTTCATAGCCTCGCATGGCAGCATCAACATTAATACTTCCAGCTGCATATGCATCTAAAACCACAAAGCCTAAGCTGAAAATAAAAAATATAAATAACGTGAAAATTTTAGTAAATTTAATCATTTATCTTTTTCCGCAGCTCGTCTGCACGTTCACGAATACGGGCGGTTAGCTCCTCAGGACTATCTTTAGCTAATATATCACTAAACTGCGAACGATAGTTTTTTACAAGACTAATGCCTTCAATTAACACATCATACACACGCCAATCACCATTTTTCATAAGCATTCTATAAAAAACAGGGACCTTTTCTCCATTGGCGATGGTCACAATATTACGCACTTCAACACGGCTACCACTAGAATTGCTTGTTTCTCCAATATATTGCACTTGCTCTCCATTGTAACCATCTACACTGTCAAGGTAAGTGCTAAAAAGTAAATCTGCAAATGCATCTACAAAGTTTTTTTGCTGCTCTTGACTAAAACTTTTCCAACGACTGCCAACGGTTCTCATGGAAAACTCAGTAAAATCAAATATTATGTAAACCTCTTTTTCAATATCTTTATTTATTCTTTTTCTATCTTCCAAATTTTTGTAGGCTGGATTTGTAATATAATCCATAATGCGAGTTACAGACGCACTTAAAGTCTTGCGAGCTGCTTCTTTATTTGCATTGGCATCTGCAAAGCTATTGGTTGAAGCAAAAAAACAAAAAGAAAAGCATAATAAAAACAATAAAAAAGCACGCATTATACACCCCCAAAAGCATATTTACTAATAAGTGACTCTATGTCCACTGCTGATTCAGTGTCTGTAATTTCTTCACCAGATTCAAGTAAAATCTCTGAACCACCAGGAGATAGGCTAATATACTTATCGCCAATGAGCCCACTTGTCTTTATAGACGCTATCGTATCATCTGTAAACCTTAAACTATTATCAAGAACTAATGTTACAATGGCTTGAGAATGTGCAGTATCAAGTGCAATTAAAGACACCCTACCCACCTGTACTCCTGCTACCTCAACACTTGCACCAACTCTTAACCCTGAGGCTGAGTTAAATCTTGCCTGAAGTTCATAACCTTCAGAGCCAAAAACCTCCATGCGCCCAAGCTTAACAGTTAAATAAGCCGTGCACAAAAGGCCCACTAGCACAAAAATCCCAACCACCATATCACGTTTAGCATTCATAATACACCTGCATCTTACCTTATTATATCTTACTCTTGCATCCATTTTTCCAGTGCTTCGCTCACATTGGAATCTTGTGCCTCAAATAAAGCTACATCATCCAACATGGGTTTGCGCCTTAAAAAAGACTGTAAAAAATCATCATCTGTGTTCTTAAGAACTTCAAATGTATCAGAAAAAACTGCCTTTCCTTCATTTAACACCAGTACATGATCCGCAATTCCCTCTAAACTATTCAAATCATGGCTAACAACCACCATGGTCATGTGTGGAAAATTCTTCTTCATTGATAGCAATAAATTGTCCATTTGTGCTGCTGTTATGGGGTCAAGTCCAGAAGTTGGCTCATCACAAAAAAGCAAAGGCGGCTCAACAATAATTGCCCTTGCAAGGCCAGCTCTTTTACGCATTCCGCCTGAAAGTTGACCAGGATATAGATTAGCCGCATCTTGCAAACCAACCAAGCGCAATGCCCTAAGCACTGCATTCTTTATATCGCTTTGAGATAATTTAGTATGTTCACGCAAAGGCATGGCCACATTATCCATAAGGCTAAGTGCCCCAAGTAACGCCCCATCTTGAAAAAGCATGCCCATACGTCTACGCATACGACGAAATTCTCTATAAGGTAAGGCAAAAAAATCCACATCACCTAATAATATTTGGCCATTAGTAGGACGAGATAGGCCCACAATGTGGCGTAGCAAAGTTGACTTTCCACTGCCAGAACAACCTAGAATAACAGAAATTTTACCAGCTGGCAGCGTAGCATTGATATTGTGTAAAACATTGTGTCCAGGATAACCAACACTACAATCTTTTAATATTATGGGATATGACTGCATAACAACCTACAATAAAATTGATGTAAGCACATAATCTGACACTAATATTAACACACAAGCCATAACAACAGCAGAGGTTGTGGCATTACCAACAGCTGCTGGGCCCACGCTATCTCTTCTTAAATGCGTATAATAACCTTGATGGCAACATACTGTATTTACTAAAACTGCAAATAATAAGGACTTCAAAAATCCTCCAACCACATCAGCCATGACAACATTACTCTCAATGCCATGAAAGTATGCCCCAGCATTAATGCCAAGCATAAGTACACCTGTTAAATACCCACCTAAAATTCCAACAACATCAAACACAGCTGTAAGTAAGGGAAATGAAATCAACGATGCCAAAAGCCTTGGGCTTACTAAAAAACCAATGGGCTCAATGTCCATAACTTCAAGTGCATCCACCTGATCAGAAATGCGCATGACGCCAATTTCTGCGGTCATGGCAGAACCTGCACGGCCAGTAAGCATAATGGCTGTTAACACTGGGCCAAGCTCTCGAATTAAGGTTAACGACACAGCAGCACCAAGCAGCCCAGTGGAGCCAAATTTCACCAAGGTATAATAACCCTGCAAGCCCAAAACCATGCCACAAAAAATTCCAATCAACAAAATTAAAAATAGGGACTTTGCACCAATGTTATGCACTTGTTCGGATGTTTTTTGATACAAATGCGAAACTTTAAAAATATTTACAAGTGATGCGTACAAAAACAACAACAAACTGCCCATGCTTGCCAAAGCATGTAGCCAGTGCCTACCCAAGCTAGATAACATATTTGTAAAAAAAATTTTCATTACTAAATTGCTTTTTTACCGCGTTGCAAAGGTTTGCCAAGTTTCATCTCAACCATAAGTTCTTGCAAAGTTTGAGCTTGTTCTTCAGTTCCACGCATAAGCACCAATACTCTATAAAACTTACCAGCCTTTTCCATCTTTGTTCTAAGGCCCTTACCTTCAAGTTGCTCACGCAGGCGGTCAACAGATGCATCTTCTTTAAATGTTGCCACTTGAAAAATAAAATCAAAAATATTTGCCACCGCTACTGGTTTTTCAACTTCCTCCACAGCGGTTTTTACATCTTCCTGTTTGTTAACAACCTGTTTTAATTCAGTTATGGCTGATGAGACAACATCAGCATTTTTTTCTTCGGCTAACGGCTCAACTTCTGCACGATTTTTCAATATGCTTGAATAATCAAGTTCCTCTGCTGGCATAACTTTGCTTGTACTACCACTATCTGTATTATCCTTGGGTGTAGCTGGAGTTTTGTTATCATCGGCTGGCATTAATGCTGCAATTTGAGGCAAATGTGCTTCTGGGTTATCCCCACGCCCCACGATAACACCCATAACAAAAGCCATGCAAACACAACCAAGCAAAACCACAAAAAAAGTTGTAGCTGTAGAAAAACTTATGGTCAAGGTGAGAGCCTTTTTAGTGGGAGCATCTCCCTTGCCACCATCTTTCTTAGTGGCGTTAGAATTAGTAACCTTGGTGGAAGTATTTTTATTTTCTTGTGACATTTTTTCCTACATACTTTCAGGTGCTGACACACCTAATAGGTTTAATCCATTAACAAAAACTTGCCCAACAGCACGCAAAAGCACAAGCCTTGCATGAGTTAGGGGCATATCTTCTTCTTGAACCACATGATGCTTTGCATAATAGCTGTGTAAAAGCCCTGCCATCTCTGTCAAATAATTACTAATATTATGTGCGGCTAAGTTTACTGCCGCAAATTCAACAACAGCTGAAAATCTTGCTGCCATGCGCACAAGAGCCAAATCATCAACATGGGTTAAGCATGACAATGTATTAACATCACCACATTTTTCAGCTTCAATTCCCTTTTCTTTTGCACGACGAAGAATGGCGCAAATGCGTGCATGGGCGTATTGAACATAATAAACTGGATTATCCATGCTACGTTGCTTTACAAGCTCAAGATCAAAGTCTAGCGGGCTGTCACTTTTACGGGATAAAAACATAAACCGTGCGGCATCAACGCCAACTTCTTTTACCACATCGGCAAGGGTTTCAAAAGTGCCTGCTCTTGTGGACATACTTATATTTTGACCATTATTTAGCAAGTTTACCAGTTGAATTAGCACCACGTCAAAATCTTTTTGCTCGCGCCCAATGGCTGCAATTGTTGCACGCATTCTTGGAATGTAGCCATGATGGTCTGCACCCCAAACATCAATAACATAGTCAAAACCACGCGCATATTTATCATTATGATAAGCAATATCTGAGGCAAAATACGTCAATGCGCCTGTGGATTTTTTTAGTACACGGTCTTTGTCATCATCAAATTTTGTGGTTGCAAACCAGAGTGCTCCATCTTCTTCATAGCTTAGGCCAGCTTGCTTTAGTTTTTCAAAACCCTTTTCCACAGCACCATTGGCTACCAATGATTTTTCTGAAAACCAAACATCATGCCCAACCCTAAAATCAACTAAGTCTTGTTTTATGCCGTCCAAAATACTTTGCATGGCATATTTATAACAAATTTCTTGGCCTTGCTCATCTGACATTCCAAGCAAATCTTCTTCTTTCTCAAGAACTTCTTTTGCAATATCAATTATATATGAACCACGGTAATACTGTTCAGGCCATTCAAAAGCTATATTTTTAAGCTCCTTGGCTCTCAACCAAACAGAAAGGCCCAGTATATTCATTTGTAAGCCCACGTCATTTATATAATATTCTGTTTGAACATCATAACCAGCAAAGCGTAAAATTCTCGCCAAGCTATCACCTACGGCAGCACCACGCCCATGCCCAATATGCAAAGGGCCTGTGGGATTTGCAGATACAAACTCCACTTGGGTTTTCTTTTGTTTGCCAAGTTCGCTTTTACCGTAATTTATACCCTGCTCTTGCATTTCCATAATGGCCTTGTGCCATACTTTATTATGCAGAGTTATATTTATAAAACCTGGTCCTGCTATAGTTACATCGGATACAAATTCTAAATTTTTTATGGGTGTTAGCAAATTTTCAGCCAAGGCCCTTGGGGCCATTTTAGCTTCTTTTGCAAGCACCATGGCAACATTTATTGCAAAATCTCCACCATGCTTTGCATCACGAGGTGGCTCAATTACTACCTTTTCTGTCCAAGGCAGTCCCATGTCCTCAATTATTTTTTGTAAGGATTTGCGTATATCAATAATTTTCATATAAAATATTCTTTATGTCCAACTATTTACTTGCTCAAGATTAAGCACAGCTTCACTAATAACGCTTTCAGTAGCCACGGGAGCAAGGCAAGGCCCAACCATTTTAGAAAGCACAGCCTTTGGCCCTACTTCCACAAAACGGCGCATGCCATCATGCCATTGGTTTTGCATGGTAGTTATCCACTGCACTGAGGAGGTCATTTGCTCCACCATACATTTGCGTAAACTGTCAGCATCATTAACAGCTTTACCATGAACATTGCAATAAACTGCAAAGCGAGGCTTTTGCCAATTGGCCTTTTGCAAGCTAGGTACAAGCTCAGATGAAGCTTCTTGCATCATGGGGCTATGAAAAGCACCGCTTACTTTCAATGAAATTCCACGCCCTTTTTGCTCCTTTACCAAACCAAGCATATGCTCTACAGCCACATTGTGGCCACTAACCACAAATTGAGCAGGGGTATTATAATTGGCAATGCGCAAAAATTCACCACTTTGCTCAAGGCTTTTTTGCACCAAGTCTTCAACGGTGGATAAATCTAGCTTAACAATGGCTGCCATGGCGCCAACGCCACTGGGGTCTGCCTCAGCCATTAAACGACCACGCAAACTCACTAGCTCAATGACACTCTCAAAACTCAATGCACCACTGGCGGCAAGGCATGCATATTCACCAAGGCTATGCCCTGCTGTGCCTGCTGGGGTGAAGCGTGAAGACATGGCTTGCCACAATGTTAAATTTACTACAGTTAAAGCTGGTTGCAAAGCTTTAGTATCAGCCATGGCGACTTCATCGCCATCCCAATAAATTTCACGCAAAGGCAGTTTACTAATGCTTTCAGCCTTTTTCCATAATTGCATAGCATCATTAGATTTTTCTGCAAGCTCACGTCCCATGCCAAGCTCTTGTGAACCTTGGCCTGGGAAAAGTAGTGCAACTGGTGTTGACATAGACTCTCCATCAATAAATAATTTTCACGAAACTTATACAAATACTTGAGAGCTTGCAAGTAATGAATGATGAGAGTAATATATTTTTATCGCTTTACTAATAAAAGAGTCCTGCACAATTATTTTTCAACTTTATTTTTGTGCTTTTGCAGTAAATTTGCATTTGCTAAAAAATTTAACTGCGCAGGATAAAAGATATAAAAATCAATTAGTTAATGGCGTAGCAAAGCTCCGCCTATTCTTGATTTTGGTCGCATTGACTGTCGTCAACGCTCCAAAGAACTCAGCACAATAGATTGTGCTGATGAGTCTTAATAATTTTGTAGTTAAAAAAATCTTATTATAGCAAGAGATAATTCATGCCGCCAAAAAGTATTAACATTTCTCAAGAGGACTTACACTTAGCAATTTCCAAGCTTAATGTGCATGTGCCTGAGCGCATTTTGCCCGAACTTGGAACATACTTGGAGTTGCTTATGCAATGGAACAAAGCCATGAACTTAGTGGGAGCTAGAAATTGGAATACTTGCCTCTCCACTCTGCTTGTGGACTCCTTTCATGTGGCAAATTTTTTGCCCAAATTAAATTTATCTTTAAATCCAAACAGTTGGGATTTGGGAGCAGGTGCAGGACTGCCGGGAATAGTGTTGCGCATGCTTTGGGATGAAGGGCAATATTATTTAGTTGAAGCAAGGGAAAAACGCTCACTTTTTTTGCAAACTGTACTTACAAGAATAAAGCTTAATAATACGCATGTTTTTCATGGCAGAGCTGAAAATTTTTTTAAAAAGCAATCCCAAGATAAAGCAAATATAATAATAAGTCGTGCCTTTATGCCATGGATGGATGTATTAAAATTGGTAGAAAGCCACCTTCAGCCAAACGCACAAGTAATTTTTTTAAGTCTTGAGGCGGCACCAAGGGAACAGCTGGAAAAAATGAATTGGCAAGTCATGGCTGAACAAAGCTATACTGTTGTTGATAGCACGCGCACCCTTTGGGCTGTATGTAAAAATAAAATAACATAGATATTTACCTAACTTATGCCCCTTAAAACCAGTAAATTTAAGTAATAATCAATATACTTTTAATCTTGCAAAAGTACTAATAATACCTTAAAAAATTAACTTAGTTTTTCGTTTTCAACTAATTTTACCACTGTTTTTTTAAGAACATGCAAAAAAGTTAATTTAATCAATTTTTATTAATAGATAAAGGAGATTTACACATGACCAATGCTTATTACCAAGTGCCAAAACCACAAAACGAGCCAGTGCAAAACAACCTTCCTGGCAGCGAAGAGCGTGCAAAATTAAAAGCAGAACTCAAAAAACAAGCATCTCAAGTTGTGGATATTCCACTAGTTATTGGTGGTGAGCGCATATTTACAGACAATAAAATTGATGTGGTCATGCCGCATGACCATGGGCACGTTCTGGCAAAATGCTCTGTGGCTGAGCCAAAGCATTTACAAATGGCTTTAGATGCAGCAAAAAAAGCAAAAAAAGCTTGGGCAGACATGCCCTTTGAGCATCGTTGCGCCATATTCTTATCTGTGGCTGAAAGAATTTCTGGCCCTAACCGTTATCAAATGAGTGCATCCACCATGCTTGGACAGAGCAAAACTGCTTTTCAAGCTGAAATTGATGCCACTTGTGAGCTAATAGACTTCTTGCGTTTCAATTCATATAATGCAGCAGAGATTTTTAAGGGGCAGCCTCAAAGCTCCAAAGGCATTTGGAATCGCATGTTATATCGCCCACTTGACGGTTTTGTACTGGCCATTTCTCCATTTAACTTTACAGCCATTGCTGGCAACCTTGGTTCTGCTCCAGCTCTAGTTGGCAATACAGTTTTGTGGAAGCCTGCAACCACTGCTGTGCTGTCAAACTACTACTATATGGAACTATTGCTTGAAGCTGGCCTACCCAATGGAGTTATTAACTTCATCCCAAGTAAGGGCAGTGATGTGAGCAAGTATGTAATATCTGACCCTGACCTTGGCGGAATTCACTTCACTGGTTCTACCTCAGTTTTCCAAAACATTTGGGCTCAAGTAGGCAATAATATAAGTAGATATAAATCATACCCTCGCCTTGTGGGTGAAACAGGCGGCAAAGACTTTGTTTTTGCTCACCCCACTGCCCATATTGATGCATTGGTGGCAGCCCTTGTGCGTGGTGCATTTGAATATCAAGGCCAAAAATGCTCTGCCGCTTCACGAGCCTTTATTCCTGTAAGTATTTGGGGTGAAGTTAAGAGCAAACTGCTTTCTGCCATTAAAGATGTTAAAATGGGTGATGTACGCGACTTTAGAAACTTCATAGGTGCAGTCATTGACGAAAACAGCTTTGACAATATTGTTGAATACTTAAAGCGTGCCGCCAAGAGCAATGATGCTGAAATTGTGTGCGGAACATACGACAAGAGCAAGGGGTTTTTCATCTCACCAACAATTATTGAAGCCAAAAAACCAAATTATGAAACCATGGTAGATGAACTTTTTGGGCCAGTGCTTAGCGTTTATGTTTATGAAGACGACAAGCTTGACGAGGCCTTAAAACTGTGTGACGAAGGCTCACCCTACGCCCTGACAGGAGCTATTTTTGCTAAGGATAGAGCTGCACTTGTACATATGGGCGAGGCTTTACAATATGCCGCTGGCAACTTTTATATTAACGACAAACCCACTGGCGCTGTGGTTGACCAACAACCATTTGGTGGCGGTCGTGCCTCTGGCACTAACGATAAAGCTGGCAGCATTCTTAATATGTACCGCTGGTTAAGCCCGCACACCATTAAAGAAACACTGGTTCCCATCACGGAAATTAACTACCCCTTCATGGACGAAGAATAGATTTTCTTAATCACTTAACCCCCCGTATTTTTATAAATACGGGGGTTTTGTTTTTAAATAGTTATTATTTAGTCGATGCTGAACAACACACTTTAGCGTGCTGTTCAGAGAGGCACGTTGCCTTCAAATACCCCTTTGGGGACGCCAGAAGTGAATTCTGGCTTATTTTACGGCACGCGAAATTTTTCTTACAGAAAAATTTCGGTAGTCGGCACTAAGAAACAGTATTTTGGCAGCATAAAATGCCAGAAAGTTGTATTTTATACGCTTGTTTCTGGCATTTTTATTTGCTCATTTTTAGTTAAAAATGTTTTGTTTTCGTTGTGTTATGTGCTTTTTCAGTGCCGACTATTTATATATTGCTTATAAATCCTAGCTTTTAAGTATATCCTCTGCGGCTTGTTTGGCAGGGGAAGATACTCCAATCTTATGGTCCTCGACGTAGTAAAAAACGAGCCTGACGCAGCAATTTGCCCCTTTTCAACGCCCTTATATAAATCGGTTCACAAGGGGTAAAGAGCAAGGAAGGCGAAGTTTTTTTACGAAGCGGAGTGTACTCTTATGGTCCTCGACCGTAGTAAAAAACGAGCCTGACGCAGCAATTTGCCCCTTGTGAACCGATTTAGCGATTTTTTTGCATACGGTCGCGCAGATATATAGCAACTAAGTTCATTCCAAGCACTAGCAAAATAAGCACTAAAGCGGTGCCATATTGTAGGGGTCTTGTTTTTTCAATGTCGGTGCCTGCGGTGGCTAGTACATACATGTGGTATGGTAGGGCCATGACTGAACTAAAGACTGAATCTGGGTCTTTGGGGGTGTAGAAAACTGCTGCGGTAAACATGATGGCTGCTGTTTCTCCAGCTGCACGAGAAATGCCTAAGATTGCGCCTGTAAGCATGCCTGGGGTTGCTGCAGGCAAGACTACTCGTGCAATAGTTTGCCATTTGGTTGCACCAAGGGCAAGTGATGCTTCACGATATGTATCTGGAACTGTGCGTAGGGCTTCTTCTGCTGTGCCTATGATTACTGGTAAGGAGAGTACGGCAAGAGTTAGAACGCCTGCAAGTAGGCTAACACCCATGCCCATGAAGGTTACAAAAAATGCTAGGCCAAACAGGCCAAAAACCACTGAAGGTACTCCAGCTAGGTTATTTACGCCAAGGCGAATATAGCGAGCAAAGGTGGTGCGTCCTGCATATTCATGCAAATAAATGGCGGAAGCTACACCTAATGGGAATGAAATGGAGATTGCCCCAACGGACAATAAGAATGTGCCTAGAATACAAGGCCAAATTCCGCCTTCTGTCATCATTTTTTTTGGGGGTTCTATTAAAAACTCCACACTTAGGGCAGGTAGTCCATTGTAAGCTAGGAATACACATACAACAACTAGCGCACCTACATTTATAAAGGCAGCGAGTCGCAAAACGTTAAACATTATACTTTGGCGCATTAATCGCGACTGACTTGATACAGCAAATTTCATAGCGACCTCACAGGCTTGAGCTGCCAACTTGCTTGTGTTTTTCAGCAATGTGTTGGGCAATCATATTAAAGCAAAGGGTAAAAATGAACAGCATCATACCAATGGCAAAAAGAGCAAAATAATGATCTCCGCGGTAGGGAGCTTCTGCCATTTCTGCGGCTATGGATGAGGGCATGGGGCGTACTGGATCAAAAATAGATAGCGGAATCATGCCAGCACCACCTGCCACCATTAGCACAACCATGGTTTCGCCAATGGCTCTGGACATGCCGAGCATAACAGCAGTACCAATACCAGACAAAGCCGCAGGTAGCACTACTTTGATGGTGGTTTCCCAGCGCGTTGCGCCAAGTGCAAGTGATGCTTCTCGTAATGAGCGTGGCACTGCAAAAAGTGCATCTTCTGCCACTGAACAAATGGTTGGAACACTCATAAAGGCAAGCATTAAGCCTGCATTAAATAAGTTTAAGCCTGTGGCTGCCCCAAGGTAGTCTTGTAGGAGCGGCGCTACAACCACCATACCAAAAAATCCTATTACAACAGATGGTAAGGCTGCAAGTAGCTCCACAAAAGGCTTTACAACTCGCCTAACACCATTAGATGCTATTTCTGTAAGGTAGGCAGCAGTTAAAACTCCAAGCGGTACTGCAATTAATGAAGCAAGAGCCGTCACAGCAAATGAACCCACAAGTAGCGGAAAAATACCAAAGTCTGGTGGGTCTGAGGTGGGATACCACCACTCACCAAACAGAAAGGAAGATACAGGCACTATTTCAAATATGGGTAAACCTTCATAAAACAAAAAAAGCATAATGCCCAAGAGGGAAGCAAGCGAGAAGGTTGCAGCTAAAGCCAAGAGCGAATGAATAATTTTTTCTTTCATGTATCAGCCTTTCAAAAATTTTAAGGAACTCCTCTATATTACAAAAGAGGAGTCCCTGTGTATCATAGTATACTTATTTGGACAAGGGGATAAAGCCCACTTCTTTAACAAGGGCTTGGCCTTTTGTACTAATAACAAAGTCAATAAAACCCTTAGCTTCTCCTTGTGGTTCGCCATTGGTGAACAAATAAAGCTCACGAGCAATGGGCCACTTTCCAGAGAGTGCATTTTCTTCATTGGCTGCAAAACCATCTACTTCAACGGTTTTGGTACTAGCATCCACATATCCATAACCAATGTAGCCTATGGCATTTTTATTTTTAGCAACAGCTTGAACCACTGCACCGCTTGATGCTTGTAATAATGCAGCTGGGCTTACACGCTTTTTGCCAAGAATTTTTTCTTGCCAAGTTTCGTATGTGCCAGAAGATGTATCACGGGAAATCACAACAACCCTAGCGTCTGGTCCGCCCACTTCCTCCCAATTTCTAATCTTACCCATATAAATATCAGCAAGTTGTGCAACTGTAAGATTTTTAATTGTATTTGATGGGTGTACAACTGGTACAAGTGCATCCACTGCTACAACGTGACGTAATGGTTTAATGCCTTTTGATTCAGCAAGCTTAATTTCACTTGACTTAATGTCACGAGAGGTCATGGCAATGTTACAAAGGCTATCAATTATTGCCTTAATTCCATTACCAGAACCGCCACCAGAAATGGCAATGGACACTTCTGGCTTTGCTGCCATGTAGGCTTCTGCGGTTTTTTGTATAACTGGAAGAACTGTTGTTGATCCATTTACTACAATTTCTTCGGCAGCCATGGCTGGCACAGCCAAGCCAAGGCTTAAAAGTGCAGTAAGAATAATGCGTGAAAACTTCATCTTATAAACTCCTAAATTGTGTTTGTAAAAAAATAAGGGCAAGGCCCGTTTAAGCATTTTCCTCAACCCATTAGCCAATTTATGGGAAGTTCGTACAAGGTGCACCAAGTATTGGCAGTGCTATCCTCATGCGACGTGTTTAGGTATCGTTTGTTCATGTTACAAAAGCATGACAGAATTTCGAAAGAGTGGTTACATTACAAAAAAAGTTATGGCAAGCAACAAAAAAACATTTAATTGCGAAGAACATTTCCTTTTATTCATGAATTTTACGCACATTAACTAACACTATTCATGAAACCTTACTCAATAAATTATGCAGAAGTTTTATTTTGTAACAGAACCTATATACTTTTGTCACAATAATAGTCTTAACTTTCTCTGCGAACTTATGTAAGCTATACTGCATATAACAAAGGATTTAATTTTCATGAGCAAAGCTATGGTACTTATAGTTGAAGATGAAGCCGATATTCGAGACTTATTAAGTTTTAATCTTGAACGTGAAGGTTTTAGCACCGTTCAAGCAGAAGACGGCATCAAAGGTATTGAAATGGCCGTGGCCCATAAGCCAGATATTATTTTATTGGATGTTATGATGCCTGGCAAGGATGGTTTTCAAGTCTGCCGTGAGCTTGAGCGTAACACAAAAACAGTTGATATTCCCATTATAATGCTCACAGCAAAAGGTGAAGAAATTGACCGTATTGTGGGCCTTGAACTGGGGGCAGATGATTATGTGGTAAAGCCATTTAGTGTGCGTGAAATTATTTTGCGCATAAGGGCAATTCTACGCCGCCAAGAAAATACCACCAAGGGGCCAAACCTTTCAAAGCACGGCATTAGCATTGACCCTGCGGCGCACTCAGTCATGGTTGCCCACAAGCAGGTTGAGCTAACAGCAACAGAATTTAGACTTTTAGAAGATGTCATGCGCCATGCTGGTACAGTTCGCAGCCGTGAACAACTCTTAAATACTGTTTGGGGTTATCAATTTGAAGGCTATGCCCGCACTGTTGACACCCATATTCGCAGACTTAGGGCAAAACTTGGTGAAAGCGCAAGCTACCTTGAAACTGTTAGAGGAGTTGGTTATCGCTTTAAAGCTTAACCACTTACAAACAAGCAATGGAATAAGCCATGTATTTTTTTGTTAGAACCTTTATCACCGTATTTGTAGGCGTAGGACTGGCTTTTGCCATAGTCATCTCCAGTGCGCTTATGGATTTACAAAAAAGTGCTTTGAAGGAGCTTAGCTTGCGCACCTTAAGTGAAGCACACTTGGTTGCCACATTATATAATTCTATGCAGTCTCAAAAAGCCTTAGAAGTTGCAAAGGCACGCATACCTCACATGCGCGTAAGCTTATTTAATAATGTTGGAGATTTAATTGATGATAGCCATGTGGATAAAAAAGATTTTTCGCCAGCATATAATTACGCAGACAGGACTGAAATTAAAAAAGCTCAAAGCCATGGAGAAGGTACTGGCACTGGCTATCTTGATGAAGTTCAAAGCAAGGCTGTTTTTGCAGCAGTACGCCTAAAAAATCACAATGTCATTCGCTTAGCTGCTCCAATTGACGGCTATCTGCCTCTTTTACAAGACAATAATAAATTCATAACTTTAGCTTTTATCCTGACTTTAATACTAGCTTTTAGCATAGCTTATTTACTTTCAAGCCCTCTAAAAAGTGACCTTATGCAAATTATGCATACCATTGAAGCCATAGCTCAAGGCAAATATCATTTACGCCTAACTAATTTATTAAATAAAGAAATTACTCCACTTGAGTCCAAAGTCAACCATATGGCAATACAAGTGCAAGAGCATATTCGCACCATGGCTGACCAAAAAGAACAATTGCAAAGCATTCTAGATACCATGAAGGAAGGTGTGCTTGTGCTTGGACCTAATGGTGGTATTCGCCGTTATAATAAAGCTTTGCGTACCATGTTTCCTGATTTAGACAAAGCCCAAGGCATGCAAGTGGTGGAAATTATACCAGCGCCAGCCCTACAAGATGCCATTGAAAAAATTATCAAATTACCAGTTCACAGCGGCACAACATTACCTCACACTGGACCTCTACAATTGGAACTTGCCCCTGAGCGTATTTTTTCCATCCAGCTAACAAGGGCAGGCTCTAATAATTTAAATCTTGGTGCTGTGGCAGTATTTCATGATATTTCAGAACTCATGCGACTTGAGCGCATTCGTAGTGACTTTGTAGCCAATGTATCACACGAGCTACGCACGCCACTCACCGCCATTCAAGGTTATGCAGAAACTTTAACTGAACTTGAAGATTTGACAGAAAATTCACGCCGCTTTGCAGAAATCATACGCAAGCATGGAGCATACTTAGCTAGAATGGTTGAAGAATTGCTGGCACTTGCTCGTCTTGAAAGTGGCGATGTGCCCATGCAAGTGCTTGCCATAAATCCCATGGAGAGCATAAATTCAGCCTTGGCTTTATGCCGTAGACAATTTGATATACAAGAACTTAAAACTATATTACAAGTCCCTAAGGATTTAATGGTTGTGGCAAATGCACAGCACTTAACACAAATATTTAGAAACCTTTTGGAAAATGCTGGACGCTACGCCCCAAAAGGCGGACAAGTACATATCAAAGCATTGCAAGACTCGCAGGAAAAGTCTATGACTCTTTTTGCAGTATGTGACAATGGGCCGGGTATTCCGGCAGCGGACAAAGACCGTATTTTTGAACGCTTCTACCGCGTGGAAAAGCATAGAAGTCAAGGCTCAACTGGCCTTGGGCTTGCCATTTGCAAACATACGTTGGAGCGACTTGGTGGACGAATTTGGGTGGAAAGTCCTACTAAGGAATTTACTACGGTTTTTTATTTTACCATTCCCACTGCCCTTGGAGATGTAAAGTGACACAAACACACAAAGTTACAACAAAAAATGTGAACTTTTTCTACGGACAAGCCCAAGCCCTATTTGACATCAGCATGGACTTTCCTAAAAATCAGGTAACGGCCCTCATAGGCCCATCTGGTTGTGGAAAAAGTACATTTTTACGCTGTATTAACCGCATGAACGACCTCATTCCTGGCACAAAGGTTCAAGGTAGCATAACCCTTGATGGTGAAGATATTAATGCAAATAATACCGACGTAGTTGCAATCAGACGCAAAGTTGGTATGGTTTTTCAAAAGCCAAACCCCTTTCCTAAAACCATTTTTGAAAATGTAGCCTATGGTTTGCGCGTAAATGGCATAAAAGATGAAGCACTCATTGCTGGCACTGTAGAAGAATCACTCAAACGTGCTGCAATATTTGAAGAAGTAAAGGACAGACTTCATACATCTGCTCTTGGGCTGTCAGGTGGTCAGCAACAGCGCTTGTGCATAGCAAGAGCACTTGCTGTTGAGCCTGAAGTGCTGCTCATGGACGAGCCAGCATCTGCACTTGACCCCATAGCCACTCAGAAGATAGAAGAAGGCATACACGAATTAAAACACCAGCTCACAATTATTATTGTTACCCACAATATGCAACAAGCAGCTCGTGTTTCTGATTATACGGCTTTCTTTTACATGGGTAAGCTTATTGAGCGTGATAACACTGATACCATATTCACAAAACCAAATATAAAACAAACAGAAGACTATATCACAGGGAGGTTTGGATAATGCCTATACAAGAAAATCAATTACAACAGATGATTGTTACACTGCGCACCAGAGTTTTGGTCATGTCTGCCATGGTGGGCATTGCCCTTGAAGACTCCTGCAAAGCCTTGTGCGAAGGTGATATAGGCCGTGCAAGTGCTGTTATTGACGGTGATGACAATATCAACGAGCTTGAAAATGAAATTGACGCAAAAGCCTTAAGCCTACTTGCCAGAACTCAACCAGTTGCTGGTGATTTGCGCATGGTTATTAGTACCTTACGCATGGTTGTTGATCTTGAGCGCATTGCAGACGAAGCCGCAAGCATGGCTGAGCGTACCTTACTTTTGGAAGGCACTGACCTTGAAATCATTAGCGAAGAATTACACGACCTCATTGAAGTTACACGCAATACTTATGCCGATGCCGTTGAGGCTTTCCGTGCAGCAGACCCTGACCTTGCCCTAAAAGTGCGCAAATATGAAGATGATGCAGCCTTGCTTGACGTGCGTATTATGCACAAATTAATTGACTCACTTGGTAGCAAGGTAGATCCACAAGCTATTATTTATATTATTCTAATTAGCCGCTCGCTTAACCGTGTCTGGCGTAGAGCCATGAATTTGGCTGAGCATACCTATTTTATTTACACAGGAATTAACCTTAAGCACAAGCGCACCCAATAACAGATTGATTAGAATAGGCAATCTGCTTCGTCAGACTCGTTTTTTGCTACGGTCATTTATGTCTCAATAAATTCCGCTCCGCAAAAAACTTCGTCTTCCTTGCATCTTACCTATTTTAATCAATCCGTCCAAATACTAGAAAAAAAACATCTTTACGATGCAACAGAGTGATGACACCCCCCCTTGCTGGCGTTTGTTCCGCCAACGCAAGCAAAGCTTGCGGGCAGTACGGCACGAAAATCAATCGTTTAACGGTGCAAGTTAATTGCACCTACGCTTGATTTA
>CAYJOP010000013.1:0-34520 GCA_964371835.1 uncultured Desulfovibrionaceae bacterium | reverse complement strand
TACTCTTGATTTATCGGTCGTGCTGACTTTGCCAGCACTCTGCGGCGAAGCAAAGCTCCGCCTTTTCTTGATTTTTGGTCGCATTGACTATCGTCAACGCTCTAAAAGACTCCACACAATGAATTGTGCAGGAGTCTTTAATCATCAAATATTGTAAAAATCATTCCATCTGTTCAAAAGTTCAAGTAAAGCTTTACCTCTATGGCTACGAGCATTTTTTTCATCCTTGCTAAGCTGAGCTGCTGTGCGACCGAGTAGGGCATCAAAAAAAACAGGATCGTAGCCAAAGCCATGCTCTCCGCGTGGTTCAAGAGTAATATTTCCTTCCCAAGTGCCTCGAACTATAAAATGTTTACCTTGTGGGGTGCATGCAGCCATACAGCAAACAAAGCGAGCTAATCTATTTTCAATGCCATTAAGCTCAAGCAAGAGTTTGCGTATGTTGCGTGCATCCTTAGTTTCATTGGGTAAAAATTCAAGGTCATTGGCATATCGAGCGGAATAGATGCCAGGAGCTAAATTAAGTGCATCCACTTCAAGGCCAGAGTCATCTGCAATGGCAGTAAGGCCCACGGCTTCTGCCACTGTTTTGGCCTTTAACAGTGCGTTTTCTTCAAAAGTTTTACCTGTTTCTTCAACATCTTCAAGCTGAGGGAAAGCATCAAGACCAAGTACATTTAAGCCAAAAGCTCTAAGGCCATCAGCTAATTCTTTTATTTTACCAGCATTATTGGTGGCAAGCACAATGGTATTTTTCATATTTAACCTTATAATTTAATTTTTTTTGCGTCTATGCCGTCTCTCTTCCATCAAAAATTTACCTGTTATAGACTTTGGATCAGCAACAATTGCTTCCGGAGTTCCACTGGAAACAATAAGGCCACCATTTTCACCACCACCTGGCCCAAGGTCAAGCACATGGTCAGAGCTAAGAATTACATCTGTATTATGTTCAATAACAACCACAGTTGCACCTCTATCAACTAATTTGTGTAAAACATTAATCAGTTTACCAACTTCATGCATATGTAAACCTGTGGTTGGCTCATCTAATATGTACATGGTGCCAGGTAAAGATTTTTTACCAAGTTCGCGAGAAATTTTAATGCGCTGTGCTTCGCCACCAGAAAGGGTGGTGGCAGGTTGACCAAGGCGAAGATAATCAAGCCCAACATCTTCAAGAACTGACAGACGACGAGCTAATGTGGGGTAATTTTCAAAAAAATCTTTGGCTTTGGCAACGGACAGTTCTAAAACTTCTGCAATATTGAGACCTTTATACCGAACTTCTAGTGTTTCGTGGTTGTAGCGTTTACCCTTACAAATGTCGCAAGTTACATAAACATCAGGCAAAAAGTGCATTTCAACACGAATTTGACCGTCGCCATTACAAGCTTCACAGCGACCACCTTTGACGTTAAAGCTAAAGCGGCTAGCAGTATAACCACGTTTGCGTGCATCTGCTGTTGTGGCAAAAATATTTCTTATTTCGTCAAAGACCTTGGTGTAAGTGGCAGGGTTTGAGCGAGGTGTACGACCGATGGGGCTTTGGTCAATGGCAACTATGCGCTCAATACTTTCATGGCCATGCATACCAGAAATAATACCTGGTTGATCAACTCTTATGCCCTGGGCCAAGGCCAAATGCTTATAAAGAGTATCAACAACTAAGGAACTTTTACCAGAACCAGAAACACCAGTAACACATGTTAGCACGCCCAATGGGATGTGACAGTTAATATTTTGCAAATTGTTTGTATTAATGCCTTCCAAAATAAGTTCACTTTTACCCTCGCGCCTTTCATCGGGTAGAGGGATGAACATATCACCACGCAAGTATTTGGCTGTGAGAGTTTTAGCTTTTTTCATTAGCTTTTCAACGCTGCCAATATAAACAAGATCTCCACCCAATGTGCCAGACCCTGGACCTAGCTCAATAACTGTATCTGCCTCACATATTGTTGCTTCATCGTGCTCTACCACCAACACTGTATTCCCACGTTGTTGTAATGAGCGTAATGTACTAATCAAACGAGCATTGTCACGAGGATGTAGGCCTATGGATGGTTCGTCTAAAACATATGTAACTCCAACCAAACCTGAACCAAGTTGTGAAGCAAGTCTTATGCGCTGTGCTTCACCGCCAGAAAGAGTTGCCATGGCGCGGCCTAAGGAAATATACTCCAAACCCACATCACGCATAAAGGTTAGGCGATGTGTAAGCTCTTTAAGCAACGGTTCTGCAATGAGCGCATGACGACCACTAAATTCTTGAACATCTAGCCAGCCTAACGATTTTTCAACAGAAAGAGTGCAAAAAGTTTGTATATTGATATCATTGACTCGCACCGCTAAAGCTTCTGGCCTAAGTCTTGCGCCACCACAATCAGGGCAGTGAGTAGATTGGCGAAACCTAGATAAAGTTTCACGCCAAGCATCGCCGTACTGCATACCTTTTTCAAGCAAGGGTATGACACCAGTCCAGCGTTTTGGACCAATGGGTACTGCACCTTGGTCATTATTGCTGGCAGCAAACTCAAAGCTATTATAATCGCCTTTTGCATCCATTGCCACATTTCCACCCATCCAGTTGCGGCGTAAGCCTTGTGAGCTATGGGCTGGTTTTCCTTTATCATCTTCACCATAAAATAAGGCTTGTAAAGCCTTTTCACTAAAACTAGACAAGGGGTCTGAAAGTGTAAACTTATAACGTTTACCCAAGGCCTCAAGTGCAGGAATGTATGCTGCAAAATATTTTGCATTGGCCCAAGGTAATAAAGCGCCACTTTCTAAGCTCAAACCTTTATTGGGCGCTATGAGTAATGGTTCAAAATAATCAACTGCCCCAAGGCCAACACAGCGAGGGCAGGCACCTTGTGGACTATTAAATGAGAAAAGCTGCGGACTAGGTGCTGGAAAGCTAATGCGACATCGTGTACAAACCGAGGCAGTGGCATGGACTATATCCTTGGCTTTATTGTTTGCGTCCTCAAGCAAGTGAACAATAAGCCGACCTTCGCCGTATCGCAAAGCCAATTCAACTGAGTCTGCAAGTCGCCCACGCAAACCATCTTTTATGACCAAGCGGTCAACAATAAGCTCGATAGTATGTTTTTTGTTTTTATCAAGGTTTGGTACATCATCAATGGTAAAAATTTCCCCATTAACCCTAACCCTAACAAAGCCTTCGGCTTTTAACTTCTTAAATTTATCGCTATGTGTACCTTTTTGATGCTCAACTAGTGGAGATAAAAGCATAAATTTTGTACTGTCTGGTAAAGAAAGTATATCTTCAATAATTTCATCAGCAGCACGAGCCTCAATGGGCTCACCACATTGAGGGCAATACATGCGTCCCAGTCTTGCAAAAAACACACGCAAAAAATCATAAATTTCAGTGACAGTACCCACTGTTGAACGTGGGTTTCTAGTGGAGGACTGTTGCTCCAATGAAATGGCAGGCGAGAGACCTTCTATTTTATCAACAGCAGGCTTATTCATCTGTGGTAAAAATTGACGTGCATAAGCTGAAAGAGATTCAACATAACGGCGCTGACCTTCGGCGTAAACAATGTCAAAAGCAAGTGTTGATTTTCCAGATCCAGAAGGACCACAAATGACCACCAACTCGTCGCGCGGTATGCTAAGGCTAATGTTTTTGAGGTTGTGTTGCCTTGCGCCTTCAATATAAATACTTTGTTTTTTCATGAGCCCTAAGTAATTTATTACCTAGTAAATGGCAAGGGAAACAGTGCAAAAAAAACCTCCCTGCGCCTGCACAGGGAGGTTTGTAATTAATATGAACTATGTACAAGCACAGGGTGCGAAATAATCCAATTAATTGTTCTTTAATTCATCTACAATATTTGTCAACTCATGCGTTTGTTTTGAAAGTTCAATAACTGCGCTTGATGCTTCTTCCATGGCGCGTCTAGTTTCATCGGCAATATTATTGATAAGTTCAATGGAAGATGTCATTTCTTCCATGGTGGCGGATTGTTCTTCACTAGCTGTTGCAATATTACGAACTTCTTCTGCGCTCATTTCTGCCATTTCAAGTATCTCTTGAAGGGCCAAGCCGCTTTGGTTTGCTAAATTTGTAGCGTCTTCAATGCTATTAACTGCAACATCTACTTGCTTGACGTTTTCTTCTGTACTTAGTTGAATTGCGGCAATGGCGTTAGCCACATCTGTGGTGGAGGTAATTGTTTTTTCAGCCAATTTGCGTACCTCATCAGCAACAACAGCAAACCCTCGACCTGCATCGCCAGCTCTTGCTGCTTCAATGGCAGCATTAAGAGCCAACAAGTTTGTTTGATCTGCAATGTCAGAAATTACACCCATTACAGTATTAATTGATTGAGCATGCTCTGCAAGTGCATTCATGTTGCTGCGCAAAACTATAGAATCTTCACGCACATGATCCATGGCTTCTTTGCATTTTTGAGTAATTTCTACACCATTGAGAGCTTTTTCCTTGGTGGTGGAGGCAATATCAGCACTATTTGCTGAGTTTCTAGTAACTTCAATAATAGTGCTATTCATTTGCTCCATGCCAGTTGCTGTTTGGGCAATACGACTTGCTTGGTCCTGAACACTTAAAGATGAATTTTCAATTTGTGAAGAAAGCTCCTCAGATGCAGATGCAACCACATGTACAACACCTTCCAATTGCCTTGCTGCATCTAAAAGTCCTTCACGGCGAGCTTGTGATGCTTGTTCAGCTGCAAGTTGAGCAGCTTCTTGAGCAACTTCAGCATCAGCCAGAGCAACCTTAGCTTCTTCTGTGGCTTCATCAGCTTTTTTTACTATTTTAACAAGCTTGTGAATCATAGTATGCATGCCTTTGGAAAGTGTGCCAATTTCATCACTTCGCCTGCCACACTTTTCAAAAATCTTTTCATGCTCATCTGTAAGTACAAGGTTACCAGCGCCTATATAGGTTGCAATTTCAGAGCTCTGCTTAAGAGGATTAGCGATGCTTCTTGCTACAGAAATAATTACAAAACTAATAACAAGAACAATTAAAAATGCTATAATTAATATATCTCTAACAAGTTGAGTGGATGCTTCAGTATACTCTGAATAAGGTGTGTCAATGAAAACATACCAACCAGAAAAGAAGATTTGTGAAAAGTGACCGATCATGTGGTCTCCATTTTCATAAAAAACTTCAACTGATCCTTTCTTTTTGCTTTCAATTTGGGCAATGTGTGGTAAATCTTTGTGACTTTGACCAATAAGCTTAGAGTCACTATGCATAACCACAGTAAAATTCTCATCATAAACATAAGCATTGGCATTGGGAGTTGAAGCTAAAGTTCCAGTGGTTTTTTTATGTAGTGAGGTTAAATCCATTACAAAAACAACTACAGCACTAACAGCTCCACTGGACATGATGGGGTGAGTTATCAAAACCGTGTTAGATTTTGTGGTTTGAGAATAGCGTATTTCTATACCTAGCTTGCCCGTCATGGATTGCATAATACTTTTATAACTAGATGTATCAAAACCAACTAAATCTGGGTTTGGATGTATTATTACAATGCCTTTGTTATCAGTTACAACAATGCTTGCAATATTTTCATAGCCATCAGCTACAGACTTTAAAAAACTAGAAACGATGTCTTTAGTCTGTGTGTATTCTGGAGAGTTGGGAGCGGACAATTGCAGCTCTGCAAATTCTACAACGGAAGGTACTTCTGATGTAGATTTACTAAAAAAAGCAAGAAATTGCACAATATTACTTAATTCACACGCTTGAACTCTTGCCAGTTCTGTTAACTGTTGGTCAAAGCTTTTAGTTATATCACTTTTTGCTAAATAACCAGCAGTAAATGCTAAAATTGTAAGCCCTAAGATAGATGATCCCAAAATGAACAATAACATTTTTCTGATTAAATTAAGTTTCATAACTCTCCCGATAAAAAATTTTATAAAGTAAAAAATAAAACAAGCTGATGCCGCAAAACACTTTACACTTATTTAATTTTGATTCATTCATGCATTTATGAAATGCGTGAATTATTAAATAAACAATGTTTTAATGTTGTATAATTATAATAAAAATTTTTTATTCAAAGTGAGTTTTAACCCTCTAAAAAAATAGAGGGTTATGTAAGCAAAATAATTTTTTCAAAGAAATTAATTGTTCTTTAATTCATCTACAATATTTGTCAACTCATGCGTTTGTTTTGAAAGTTCAATAACTGCGCTTGATGCTTCTTCCATGGCGCGTCTAGTTTCATCGGCAATATTATTGATAAGTTCAATGGAAGATGTCATTTCTTCCATGGTGGCGGATTGTTCTTCACTAGCTGTTGCAATATTACGAACTTCTTCTGCGCTCATTTCTGCCATTTCAAGTATCTCTTGAAGGGCCAAGCCGCTTTGGTTTGCTAAATTTGTAGCGTCTTCAATGCTATTAACTGCAACATCTACTTGCTTGACGTTTTCTTCTGTACTTAGTTGAATTGCGGCAATGGCGTTAGCCACATCTGTGGTGGAGGTAATTGTTTTTTCAGCCAATTTGCGTACCTCATCAGCAACAACAGCAAACCCTCGACCTGCATCGCCAGCTCTTGCTGCTTCAATGGCAGCATTAAGAGCCAACAAGTTTGTTTGATCTGCAATGTCAGAAATTACACCCATTACAGTATTAATTGATTGAGCATGCTCTGCAAGTGCATTCATGTTGCTGCGCAAAACTATAGAATCTTCACGCACATGATCCATGGCTTCTTTGCATTTTTGAGTAATTTCTACACCATTGAGAGCTTTTTCCTTGGTGGTGGAGGCAATATCAGCACTATTTGCTGAGTTTCTAGTAACTTCAATAATAGTGCTATTCATTTGCTCCATGCCAGTTGCTGTTTGGGCAATACGACTTGCTTGGTCCTGAACACTTAAAGATGAATTTTCAATTTGTGAAGAAAGCTCCTCAGATGCAGATGCAACCACATGTACAACACCTTCCAATTGCCTTGCTGCATCTAAAAGTCCTTCACGGCGAGCTTGTGATGCTTGTTCAGCTGCAAGTTGAGCAGCTTCTTGAGCAACTTCAGCATCAGCCAGAGCAACCTTAGCTTCTTCTGTGGCTTCATCTGCTTTTTTTACTATTTTAACAAGTTCATGAATCATGGTATGCAAACCTGTGGAAAGTTCACCAATTTCATCACTTCTCTTGCTACAAGTTGCAAAAATATTTTCTTGCTCATCTGTAAGAACAAGGTTGCCATTGCTAACATAGGTTGCTATTTCAGCGCCTTGCTTGAGTGGATTAGCGATGCTTCTAGCCACAGCAATAATAATAAAGCTAGTTGCAACAACAATTAAAATGGCGATTAGAATAATATCTAGAACCAAATTGTCTGTGGCGGCAACATATTCTGAGTATGGTGTGTCAATAAATACAAACCAATTAATATCTGGAATAATGGCATAATGCCCCACTGAGTGTATACCTTCAAAAACAAAATCAGATTTACCATGCTTGATTTCCAGCATTTCCGGGATATGGCTTAGTTGTGCGTCGTTAGTGCCTATGTATTTTGATTCATTGTCCATTATAATATTTACATTTTCATCATATACATAAGAACGCATGCCAGGAACTAAGGACAATGCGCCAGTGGTAACTTTATGCAATGCAACAAGGTCCACAAGAATAACAACAGCACCAGTAACAGTTTCGTTATTAATTACAGGATTAGCAATAAAGGCACTATAGCCTTTAGTGGTTGCTGAGTAGCGAGCTTCTATGTTGGCCTTGCCTGCCACAGCGGACATGACAGACTTTCTATCGGATGCATCAAAACCTATAAATTTAGGGTCAGAGTGAGCATTAACAATTCCATTCAAATCAGTAGTAAAAAAACTAGAAATATTTGGGTAAGCTGTGGATGCTGACTTGAAGTAGTCACACAAAGCCATTTGAGCTGCAAGAAATTCAGGTGTGCCAGGGCTTGTGCTTTGTAACTCAGTAAAGGTTGTTAAGATAGGGCTTTCAGAAGTTGACTTTGCAAGCGCCTTCATAAAATTCATAATGTTGTTAATTTCACTAGCTTGGACTTTTGCAAGTGCCATGAGCTGCTTGTCTGTAGAGCTTGTAAAGTCAGATTGAGCTAAAAAGCCTGCAACTCCAGCAAGAATACCAAGTCCAATAATGCAAGGGCCTAGAATGAAAAAAAGCATTTTCTTAATCAAATTCAACTTCATGACAAATCTCCGAGTGTTTAGTCAGCTCATGAACTGACTGTAGGTTAACATAACTTAAGAAAGATATCGGCCACAAATCACAAAAGTTAAGGCTAAATGGAAAAAATTATAAATATTTTAAAATAAAATTACAAGCTTCTTGGTGACAAACTGCTTTGCCGGTCCAAAGTTTCATTTGGCTTAAAGCTTGACCCACAAACATATCAAGGCCGTTTTGAATACTATATCCACACTGCTTGGCATCTAGAAGGAATTTTGTATTCATAGGATTATAAACAAGGTCATAAGCTAAAAAATCTTCGTTAGCTGTACTAAATGAATAAGGGCTTTGTTCTTGTAATGCCCCCTTCATTCCAAGTGGAGTTGTGTTTAAAATCCACTGTGCTTGTAATCTTTCTCTATCATCCCAACTCTGATAATGTATATTAAAGTGATGAGCTAACTCTTTGCATGCTTTTTCATTGCGAGCTGATACATAAATGTTCTTAATATTAAGTTCGAGCAAGGCCATAATTGCAGCCCTTGCAGCCCCTCCCGCACCAAGCACAAGTGATATATCAGCAGGTTTTTTTTGGAGCAGAGGAAGCTTGCAACCATCTATGTCAGTATTTTCACCACATAGCTTATCCCCTTGCCAGTAAAGAGTATTTACAGCACCTACACTTTTAGCACGAGGGCTAATTACATCAAGAAAAGGTATTATACTCTGTTTAAATGGAATAGTAACGCAAAGTCCGCAAATACGCAATGAGTGCATTGCACTAATAAAATCTTCCAAATGCGCAGGTTCTAAAGTCCACGCTTTGAACATAGCAAGGTGATTTATTAGAGGAAAAGCCCAATTATGAAGCTTGGGGCTTAGACTATGCTCAAGTGGCTTGCCTATAATACCATATAGTTTAATACTATTCATGATTGTTTCCAACATGACCAAGATTTTGTAAAAAAAACTTCAACAAGGCTTTGTTTAACATATAGTTTGCATCATATTTTATGTCAGCCGCCGCTTTTCCGCAAAGTTCCGCAAGAGTATCGCGCAAGCTTGGGGGACAAATAGATTGTAAGTCTTCAACATCTACTCCCTTAATTTGTATAAACTCAGGAGTTGTAGGAAAATTTTTAATCAAACTTTCAGTGTTCCAAGGTATTAGGTTTACATTGTCTTTTTCTGCCTCTATGAGCAAAAGTTTTGGCTTAAATTGTTGTAAAGCAATTTTGTCAAACAACATTCCAAAGCTTGGGGCGATGGCTGCAATGGCTGTAACTTGATTTAATGCAAAATTTTTGTTTAGCGGTAAGAAATCAACCATAGATTGAATTCGCCCTTGAACCCAACTGCTACAATATACACTAGCTCTATTGGCTTGAGGGCAAAAGTTTTCCCATAGATTAGGTGTGGGATTTGCGTTGCCAAGCAGCAATGCCGCACTAGCTCCAGTGCCAAAACCTAAAACACCAATGCGCATGGGGTCGATACTTTTGCTTATGGCCTCGTTGGACAAAGCAATGTTTAAGGCTATGCCAAGATCTGTTGCTCTTTCAGTTAGCTGACTTAAAGAAAAAGGGTTAGAAATGTGGTGCATATTATCATTTTTGTGAGCGGGTGCAATCACCACAAATCCACTTTTTGCAAGTCTAGCCGCTGTTTCATGGTATGAAAAACGAGTAGCGGTGCTGTCATGAGATAATAAAAGTAGAGGAAACCGCCCCTTGGCTGCGCGACCATAGGGTACAACATGCAATGTCCATGGAATGTAGTCAACATAAGTTGGTCTAGCATATGTGGGATACCAAATGTTTAAGTCAAGGCGAATTTGCGTGTCTTCTTCCCAAATTCCTAAAGTTTTAAACCCTGCTTCAAAGCTTGAAGCTGCAAGCAAATGGCTTGGCCATAGCAGGATATTAAATAAAAAAAAGGTAGAAAGAATTAATTTACGCATAGATACTTAGCCCCACTAAGCTTCAATAACAGTGCCCAAAGGAGCACCATTAATTAAGTATTCTCTAAGGCTGTCCTTTGCTCGACCATCAAGAATTAAGGCTTTTTTACAACCAGCAGACAATGCATGTAAGCATGCGTCAACCTTTGGAATCATACCACCAGAAATTGTTTCGTCGGCTTTTAATGCGTCAATATCAGCACGTTTTAAATGTGCCAACAAATTACCATTGGCGTCAAGCACACCAGGCACATCAGATACAAGCACAAAATAATCTGCTTGCATGGCACCAGCCAGTGCTCCAGCAGCAGTGTCAGCATTAATGTTTAAGGAGTTAATTTCTTCAAGTTGTGTATCAACATTTGTGGCCACAGGAGCAATCACTGGTATGTATTGAGCTTGTAATAAAGCTTGTACAATGCCAGCATTTACATTGCATACATTACCCACATAGCCTAACTCTGGTTTTAAGACTTTTGCCTCAAATAACCGTGCATCTTGACCACAAATGCCAACTGCTTGCCCGCCAGCTTGTTGCAAAAGTGTTACCACAGCTTTATTTACTTGACCGCAAAGTATCATTTCTACAGCTTCCATGGTTTGGGCACATGTTACCCTAAGTCCTTGCTCAAAGCGGCTTTTAATTTGAAGTCGTTTTAATAAACTATTGATTTGTGGGCCGCCTCCATGCACAAGGATGAATTGCATACCTTGTTCATTTAATTGTACAAGTCCTTTGGCAAAGGGTAGGCGCAAATTGGGGTCATCCATGGCGTGTCCGCCGTATTTTACTACAACAATGGGTTTATTACTCATAATTATACCTTGGGTGCTTCATCAGCTAGTGTTGCAACCATAATTGCTTTTATGGTGTGCACGCGATTTTCTGCTTCATCAAAGGCCACATTGGCTGGTGATTCAAATACCGTGTCATCAACTTCCATACTATCTATGCCGTATTTTTGGAATAATTCTTCGCCAATGGCTGTTTCTCTATTATGAAAGGCTGGCAAACAATGTAAAAATTTACACTGTTCATTTTCTGTCATCTTGAGTGTTTGCTGAGTAACTTTATAATCACGCAAGCGCTTTATACGATCTGCCCAAACATGCTCTGGTTCGCCCATACTTACCCAAACATCCGTATATAAAAAGTCGCAACCCTTAACTCCTGCTTGTATATCTTCTGTAACAGAAATTTTTGCGCCCGTTTCTTTTGCAATGTCATTACATAGAGTTACTATGTGGTCATATGTCTGTGAACCTTTTGGCGCAATGGAGCGAAAATCCATACCCATTTTTGCAGCTCCAATCATAAGTGAATTTCCCATATTATAACGAGCATCGCCCAAATAGGCGAAAGTCATTTGGTTTAGAGGTTTGCTGCAATGTTCTTGCATGGTGAGTAAGTCAGCAAGCACTTGCGTTGGATGGTATTCATTGGTTAGGCCATTCCAAACAGGAACTGAGGAATATTTAGCCAAAGTTTCTACCATATCTTGACCAAATCCACGATATTCAATGCCGTCATACATGCGAGAAAGTACCCTTGCTGTGTCTGCCATGGATTCTTTTTTGCCCATTTGTGAACCAGATGGGCCAAGGTAGGTGGTAAAAGCACCTTGATCACGAGCTGCTACTTCAAAAGCACAGCGTGTTCTGGTGGAATCTTTTTCAAAAAGTAGCACAATATTTTTATCTAGAAGGTGCTTTTGTTCATTTTTTTGTTTTTTTGCTGCCTTTAAATGTGCGGCAAGACGCAAGAAATAGGATATTTCATCACTGCTAAAGTCTAGTAATTTAAGAAAGTGTCTATGTTTTAAAGTCATACGAATTTCTCCAAATAAAGGGTGCTGCACAATTATTTTTTGGTTCTATTTTTGTGCTTTTGCAGTAAATTTGCATTTATTTGAAAATGCACTTGTATAGAACAAAAGCCGCAAAAATCAATTGCTTAATGGCGAAACAAAGCTACGCCTATTCATGATTTTTAGTCGCATTGACTATCGTCAATGGTCCAAAAGACTCCACACAATGAATTGTACGTAGTCTTAAATAAGAATATGGCAAATTATAAAAATATACTTTTTTTCAACTATTGGCAAGTGTTAGGCGTCATAGTTAAGCTCATAAAAAATAGTCCTGTACAATTCATTTTTTAGTTCTATTTTTGTGCTTTTGCAGTAAATTTGCATGTGCTAGAAAATCTACTTGTGCAGAACAAAATTCATAAAAATTAATTGTTTAACGGCAAAGCAAAGCTCCGTCTATTCTTGATTTTTGGTCACATTGACTGTCGTCAATGCTCCAAAAGACGCCACACAATGAACTGTGCAGAAGTCTTTAAAAGGCAAAAATTTTCATAGAAATGTAAAAGCATATAATATATACTAGAAAAAAGGGCATAAAAAGCTATTTTAAGGAGTATATATGCGCGAAATAAAGGCACAAGATATAACACAGGCCGTGGCAGAGCTTGCAGTAAAATCATGCTGCATACTACCGCAAGATGTTTATGATAACTTTCAACAGGCTAAAAATGAAGAACCTTCACCAGTAGGCCAAGCCATATTTGACCAACTTATCTTAAATGCGGACATAGCAAAAAATAAAAATATGCCCATTTGCCAAGATACTGGACTTGCGGTGGTTTTTGTGGAAGTTGGTCAAGATGTGCGAATAGTTGGCGCTGATTTTGAGCAAGCCATAAATGAAGGTGTGCGTAAGGGTTATGTGGAAGGATATTTACGAAAATCCTGTGTTGCAGAACCATTATATGAAAGGCAAAACACCAAAGATAATACTCCAGCCATTATTCATACCAAAATTGTGCCAGGTGATAAGTTACGCATTTGCTTTGCTCCAAAGGGTGCTGGTTCAGAAAATAAAAGCATCTTAAAAATGTTAGTGCCTGCCGATGGAATGGAAGGTGTGCGTAAACTCTTTCTAGAAGCGGTAAACCTTGCAGGACCAAACTCATGTCCACCAATGGTCATAGGCGTTGGCATTGGCGGTACTATGGAAATGGCAGCCATTTGTGCCAAGCGCGCCGCAGTGCGCGACCTTGATAGCAAAAATCCAGATCCTCGCTATGCAAAGCTTGAGGATGAATTACTAGAACTTGCCAACAAAACAGGCATTGGACCGCAAGGTCTTGGGGGTAAATTTACAGCACTTAAAGTAAATGTTGAATGGTATCCAACACACATTGCCTGTTTACCAGTGGCCATAAATATTAACTGTCACGCAGCACGCCATGCGCATATAGTATTGTAGGAGGCTTAAATGTCAGATTATAAAAAAATTACTGCACCATTTGATGATGAAACTGCTTGCTCCCTACGCGCTGGTGATAGAGTATTAATTTCAGGTGTAATAATAGCAGCAAGGGATGCGGCGCATAAAAAATTGGTGGAAACATTAAACGAGGGGAAAAAACTACCAGTAGATTTGACAAATGCCGTGGTTTATTACGTTGGACCATCGCCGGCAAAGCCAGGTGAGGCCATTGGTTCAGCAGGTCCAACCACCTCTGGGCGCATGGATGCCTATACCCCACGCTTATTGGCTGAAGGCCTGAAAGGCATGATTGGAAAAGGCTATCGCAAACCTGAAGTCATAGAGGCCATGAAAAAATATAAAGTACCCTACTTAGCAGCCGTTGGTGGTGCAGGGGCATTAATTGGACAAAGTATTAAAAAGTATACTGTTCTTGCATATGAAGATCTAGGCCCAGAAGCTGTAGCCGCCATGGAGGTTGAGGATTTTCCAGCAATTGTAGTTGTTGACTGTGATGGCAATGATTATTACGAACAAGGGCAAATTCCGTATCGTAAGTTATAAAATTTTAATTATAAACCTCATTTAATATATTAATATAATTTTGAACAAATACAAACAAAAGGTCAAGAGTACTGACTTTGTCAAGACTCACAAAAAACCAAGATTGTTAACAAGGTCAACAATCTTGGTTTTTTGTAAAATTGTGCTAGCAATCACTGAAAATACATTGAGAAACTATATCTGTGTGTTTTCAGAGTATGCCCTAGTTGAACTATAAGCCGTTTACATACACAGCAAGATCAGTAACGTTTAAGTCACTCATGCCGGAAAATGACTTTTTCATGGCTTTAACTTTAGCAGCGCTAAATTCGCCATCACGGTAATAAATCATTTTAGAATTTAAATATTCAACAGGTTTACCAGCGAAGGCTGGTTTTTTGCCATGACAGCTTGTACATTTTTTATAGAGCTCAGCACCTTTTTCTATGTCTGCCTCCACAGCTTGTGACTGAATGGCAAGTGCAACGACCAAGGCTATAGGCAAACAAAACAAACATAAAGCTCTAAATCCTAATTTCATGATTAATCCTCCCAAAAAAGATGTGTTAGTGAAAGTAGCATAATGTTACTTTACTTTGCAAGCTACTTTGATGGCAAAGGTAGGTTATGGAATAATGAAATTTAAACTTTATAATTCTTGATAATATCAAATACAAACTCGCCTGGTTTTAGGCCGTCAATGGCCTCAAGTGGAATTTCAGCTCTTGCCATATTTTTATGGCCTCCTGCAGAACCAAACTCACCAAAGTTTGTGGACGCAAAAGCGCCCATGTCACGGCTGCCGTCCCCTCTAAAGATGATTACCAAGGTGTCTTGGTGCACACCGCTAACTGCGACCCAACGTAATCCGTGTAAGCGTGTAAAAAAATCTGCTATGGCAACCAATAAATCTGGAGATTTTACATCACCAATATGGGCATGTGCGCCTTTACGCGTGGTTTGCAAGGAGCGAAAGGCCCTACTAAACAAAGGTAGCCATTGCAAAAGATACTCACTGCGTAATATTCTACGCATTAAATTAATGTCTGCAAAGCGTGAAAGATATTGATAAGCTTGGAAGTCAAGGGCCACACCGCCACGGTCAAAAGCACCAGTGTCTGCGCGAATGCCATAGAGTAGGGCAGTGGCAAGCAATTTTCCAGGGCGAATTTTTAAGGCTCGCATATAGCGAGTAAACATGGTGCAAGTGGAGCCAAGTTCAGGATTAACGTCTACAAAATCAGCGATATAATTCATGTTTTCAGGTGGTGGGTGATGGTCTATAATGGCGGAGAATTTTATATCCTTAAAAGCAGGATTATGATGTGGTTGCGAATCCACAATGGCAAAGCGGTCAAATTTATCTAGCATGCTAGAATTCCATTGCTTTAATGGAATGCGTAAATATCTAAGCATGGCAAGATTATCTGGTCTTGTAACCTCATTTATGCTAGCTATGGTAACGTCTTTAACCTTGTGTCGTATGATGCGCTTAAGGCCCATGGCAGCACCTAGTGCATCTGGGTCTGCAACCACAAGAATGCACCATGATTCAGATTTGCATAATGTGCTACGCCACTCAGCCATGCGCGAGCCTATGGTTGCAAGTTTATCTACTTTAGTCATGAGCGTCTTCCAAAAGTTTATTAAATACCGGAAATGATTTAACTATGCCTGGCCAGTTAAAAATTTCTATCATATAGCAAACCTGTTTTGGTAATTTTTTAATAACTTTAAGGGCAATGTCATATTGTTTGTCTGTGAGTTGCTGTAAATCGAGATGTTCGTCCCATTTACCTGGTGCACTTAAGTGCACCAGCCCAACATGTTTTAATATGTCACTTTGTAAAATTAAGTCCGTTTGAGCAAAACCTAACATATGGCCAAGATCAAGGCAAATACCAAAGGGCTTAAATTTTGGACTAAAAAGTGTACTGTTAAGGTTTACCAGTGGCATTTTGTTAATATTTTCTAATAATATTGGTATATTGCTATTTTTATGCCAAGTGTTTGCAAAGTCAAATAGAAGACGCTCTAGCTTGTCTTGGTTTAATCTTTGGTCACTAGGTGGGTGCAATACCCCAAAACGTGGATTAAGATAAGCTGCCTTTTGCATAACCTTTAGGGCTTGAGTTGCAGCATTGTGACCATTGCTCCAGTCTAAATCCACAGGCAAATGAACATGCCAACGCAAAGGAAGCTCTGAAAGCTTAGGTGGTAAGTCAATTTTAGTATAGGCCAAGCAAGATTTTGTTTCAAAAAAACATAGACCCACTTCTTGCACCTTGTTGGCTAAAAAAAGAGCATTTGCAGAAACTGTGTCAGGCAAAACACATGATGGTGCGGCTATGGGTAGTATGTCTTGCGTAGGCATTTTACAAAGTTTTTGCTTTAATTTCCCTGATGGGCTCGCGGTTAATTAAGGCGTAGCCTCCTCGTAAAATTCTATAAATAAACCAAATGATAATGGCAGAGGCGCATGCAATTATACCAAAAACATATTGTATGGATAAGCGTATGGCAGGGTCTGCCCAAAGCTCAGCAAAGCTATTCATATTTGAGGTGTCAGGCAGTTCAACACCAGTTGTGCCTAGCAAAAAAATACCACCTAAAACAGTTAAAAATAATAGCAAAAATGTTACCCAAAGACTTCGGAAAATCCACCTACAGTGCTGCTCCACAAAGGCGGCATTTTCTTTACTTGCCACATAGCGAGATATGGCAGAGCCCACCAAGGCAATGACAAAACTTACGCCAATAACTAGGCTAAATAAGGCACAGGCATAGTACAATAAAAGCGCTGTATCACTAGTTGCAGCTGATTTTCCACCAAGTGTTGTTGACATAATACCCTCTATTTGTAGTTAAGTTTTGTATAGTAATTAGCTTTTTGATAACAAACACAACATGATTTGTGCGACAATTGTAAGCTCATCTTGCGGCAAGTTAGGTATGAGCATCATCAAGTTATAAAGCTTGTTCGATTTATAAATGCTACTAACTTTATCAGTACCCTAGAAATATAATATAATGCTTTTTATGTAAAGATTGCATCTGTTCTAAGTTTTTTAGCACCCCAAGCAACTTGGCCAAGCGACACCCCTCCGTCATTGGTGGGTGCATTGACATGCATTAGAACTTGCAAGCCCTTTTGTTCAAGTAAATATGGTAACAAGGCATTTAAAGTTGAATTTTGCATAGCACCGCCAGTTAGGACAATGGTTTTAATATCATTCTCCCTTGCTGCAAGGTGAGCCATTTGTGCAAAGCCTTGAGCAAGATTTATATGAAAACGACGTGCGGCATGGGCAACATCTTGCGCTTGCTCATAATCACTAAGGCTTGCCATGAACAACTCTTGGCTTGGTAATTCCCATAAGTCATTAATCATCGTTGGCGTAAAACTAGCATGTTTATTAATTTCTGCATGTTGCAAATTAAGCCCATGTTGTGCATACTCAAGGCGAATGGCTGCTTGGCCTTCATAGCTAGTATGTGTGCAAAGGCCAAGGCCTGCGGCTACAGCATCAAAAAGGCGTCCAACACTTGAAGTTTGTGGACAATTAATATTGCGCTTAAGCATTTCAAGTACGGCTGGTCCAAATTGTTCGTGTATGTCAAGTAGTTGTCTTTCAAACCTCGTGCCATTTGCAAGGGCAAGGGCTATGCGCCAAGGCTCCTTGGTGGCGGCATCACCACCTGCTAACGAGAACGGACTTAAGCGACCCATGCGTTTATGCTCAAGGTTTTGTGTGTTTATATAGAGTAATTCTCCGCCCCAAATGGTATTATCAAGCCCAAGGCCAGTGCCATCAAGGGTTAGTGCAAGGGCTTCACCATTAAAATCATGTTCTGCAAGCACAGCCCAAGCATGTGCAAAATGATGCTGCAAGGCAAAGCAGGCAATGCCGCGCTCCTTAGATAAATTCTGCGCCACTTGAGTGGACATGAAGTTGGGGTGCAAATCATGCACAATGGCAGCAGGCTGAACTTGCAAAAGCATTTCCAAGTGCTGCAATACCTCATTATAGAAACCGAGCGTTTCAACATTTTGTAAGTCGCCAATATGCTGGCTTATGAAAGCCATATCCCCGCGGTTAAGACATAGTGTAGATTTTAACTCTGCTCCCATACCAAGAATGGCCGGCGCATCTTGTGGCATGGACTGTACCTTTATGGGCCGTGGCACATAACCCCTAGCTCTGCGCAAAAACGTAATGCGTTTTTGCGTAATTTCAGGGTTTTGATTGTTAAAGCTTTGGTTTATTGTTTCAGTGAATTTACAGACAGAATCATCGGTACGGACCAAGATGTCACGATTATGTAGTAAAAAAACATCAGTAATGTGCTTAAGGCGACTTAGGGCTTCACGATTGCCAAGGCAAATGGGTTCACCCCCAGCATTGCCGGAAGTCATGACCAAGGCAATAATATCATCTCCACGGCAAAGCTTGGCAAAATGATTGAAAAGAACCACATGTAAAGGCGTGTAAGGAAGTATCAAGCCAATACTATCTGCATCTGGCGCTATAATTTCTGGTAAGGCGTGTTCACGTTTTTTACAAAGCACTATGGGTTTTTCAGCGCAGCTAAGCAAGTATTCTTCTTGTTCACCCAAGTGTGCAATGCGCTTTGCCATGGCTAGGTTTGGAACCATAAGCGCCAGTGGTTTATGTGGTCTGTTTTTGCATTTGCGCAATTGCGCAACGCTTAGTTCATTTGTTGCGTCGCAGCTTAAATGAAAACCGCCAAGCCCTTTAATGGCGGCGATTTTGCCATTTTTTAAATGTATTGCCAGTGTTTTAAGTGCTGCGTCACCTTGTAAGCGAGCTGGAGCATTTTCATAAGTGCACTTAGCAAGTTCTGTATGATTTTCCACACACCAAAGTGAGGGGCCACACTTTGGGCAAGCATTGGGCTGTGCATGAAATCGACGATTTGTCGGGTCATGGTATTCTGCGTGGCATATGTTACATAGGGCAAAGCAAGCCATGGAAGTGGTGGCACGGTCATATGGTATGGAGTGAGTGATGGTATAGCGTGGACCGCAGTTAGTGCAATTAGTAAAAGCATAGTTATAGCGAACATTTGAAAGGTTACTCATGTCTTGCAAGCAGTCAGTACAGATGCTTGTGTCAGCACTTATAAGGACTGAATGACCGCCAGCACCTTGACTTTTGATAATGGTAAAGTCTGTATCTTGCTTGATGGGTATATTTATCACTTCACAAGAAGATAATTTTGCCAGCGGTGGCAACTTGCCTTTGAGGTCATCAATAAAGGCACTAATATTTTGTGAAGTGCCTTGAATTTCAATGCATACACCTTGCGTGGTATTTCCCACATGCCCACAAAGATTGTGAATTTTAGCAATCCTATAAACAAAGGGCCTAAAGCCAACACCTTGAACTTGTCCAGCGGCAATAATTTGTTTTCGTTGCATATCATCTGGTGTATTTTGCATGACACAAGCCTAGCAAAATAAACTATGGGATGCATTAAATTTTTTCGTAATGAGTAAATTTAGCAATTAAATTTTTTGCCAAACATGTATTTCTTGCCAAAATCAGAGTACTTTGGTATGCGATGAGCTTATTTACTACAATAAAAGTAGGGAGGCCTAGATGACTACACAACAAAAATTAGGAAAAAGGATTAAATCCTTTCGTGAAGATCGTGGTATTAGCATAGAAGATTTATGCGAACACACTGGATTGACAGTAGATTTTTTAAGTGCATTGGAAGAGGACAATGTTTACCCAAGCATTGGACCACTACAAAAAATTTCTCGTGCGCTTGGTGTTCGCCTTGGAACATTTATGGATGATGAAATTACTCGTGACCCCATAATTTCACGCATTGGTGAGCGCACATCTGACCTTGCCATGCACAAGGGCAAAAATAGCAATGCTAGTTTTGTGTACCATGCTCTTGGTAAGGGCAAGAGTGACCGTAATATGGAGCCATTTCACATTGAGATTTTGCCTGATGAAAGCGGAGACCATACTACATCCTCTCACCAAGGTGAGGAGTTTATGCTTGTGCTTAAGGGTGAATTGTTAGTGGTTTATGGGCGCGAAAGTTATATTTTAAAGCAGGGCGATACCATTTATTACAATTCCATTGTGCCGCATTATGTGGGTGCACATGGTAATAGTCCAGCTGAGATTTTAGCAATTATTTATAATCCTTAATCTAAGAAGTTTATCAGAAAATAATTTACAAAAGGCGTATGGAATGAAAAATAAAGTAGCAGAAAGGCAAAAACAGTTTGTATTGCGTGAAAAAACCCTTGGGCAAATATTAGATGATACCATTGCCAGAATTCCAGACAGCGATGCTGTGGTTTATGTTGACCGCGACTATCGTCAAACTTGGCGTGAGTTTGGCAATACTGTGGATGAAATGGCAAAAGGTCTTATGGGCCTTGGAATTAAGCGTGGGGAAAAGGTTGCTGTTTGGGCAACTAACGTACCCTATTGGGTTGCTTTGCAATTTGCCACAGCTAAAATTGGGGCAGTGTTAATTACTGTAAACACTAACTATCGTGAGCATGAGCTGCGTTATTTATTAAATCATTCTGAATGCGAAAATATTTTTATTATTGATAATGTGCGTGACCACGACTTTATTCAAACTCTTTACACTGTTGTGCCAGAGTTGCGCACACAGTCTCGTGATTGTATTAAATGCCCAAGCCTTCCGCATTTAAAGCGTGTATTCTTCTTAGGCGTTGAAAAGCATCGCGGCATGTATTCCATACCAGAAGTGAGAGCCATGTCCGTTATGGTCACAGATGATGAATACAAAGCCCGCCAAGCTGAGCTTGACCCTTGGGATGTTATTAATATGCAATATACCTCTGGCACGACAGGCTTTCCAAAGGGTGTAATGCTAACTCACATGGGCGTTGGTTTGAATGGTTATTGGATTGGGCATCATCAAAAGTTTAATGAGCATGATCGCCTTTGCCTAACTGTACCACTTTTCCACTGCTTTGGTTGTGTGCTTGGCGTTTCTGCCTGTGTAAACCATGGCACAACCATGATTATCTTAGAAAACTTTAATCCACTACACATGTTAGAAGCCATTGATTCTGAAAAATGCACAGCAGTATATGGTGTGCCCACCATGTTTATTGCAGCGTTAGAGCATAAGATGTTTAGCCGCTTTAACATGTCATCCTTGCGTACTGGCATTATGGCTGGTTCAGTTTGTCCTGAGCCACTCATGCGCCGTGTGGTTGATGATATGAATATGAAAGAAATTACCATATGTTACGGTTTAACAGAGGCCTCGCCTGTGATGACCCAATCTGACGTAAATGATCCACTTGATGTGCGTTGTGCAACAGTTGGTTGTGCCATGCCAGGTATTGAGGTTATCATTGCAGACCCTGATACTTGTGAAGAAGTGCCGCGCGGCGAAGTGGGCGAAATTTTGTGCCGTGGTTACAATGTCATGAAGGGTTATTATAACATGCCAGAAGAAACAGCAAAGGCCATTACCCCTGATGGTTGGTTACATTCTGGCGACCTTGGCACCATGGATGAAAACGGCTATGTGACTGTAACTGGTCGTATTAAGGATATGATTATCCGTGGTGGCGAAAATGTATACCCCCGTGAAATTGAAGAATATTTACTTGGTATGGATGGTGTTTTGGACGTGCAAGTGGTTGCAGTGCCAAGCCATAAATATGGCGAGGAAGTTGGCGCATTTATCATACCAAAACCTGGTTATGACATCCAACCTGAAGACGTGCGCGATTTTTGCCGTGGCAAAATTTCATGGTTCAAAGTGCCACGCTACATTGCAACCATTGAGGGCTTCCCCTTAACTGCCAGTGGTAAAATTCAAAAATTTGTGCTGCGTGAAATGGCAGGTGAAAGGTGGCCAGAAGCCATGGAAGTTAAGAGTGGTAGACGTACGATATAAATTAGCAAAACATGGTGCAAATATAGCTATAATTATTTGCGCCATGTTTTTATTTTGTGAGTCTTTTGTAGCTTATGCCAAGGTTAGAGACTATTCATTGTTTAGCATTGATATTCCTGAAAATTGGAATGTGGAAAAACATGGTGAAACCTATGTATTTACAGAACCAAAGAGGCAATGCGTAATTAATATTAGCATGGCTCATCACCAAGGTGCTTCCTATAATGAACTTGGGATTTTACTATTTCAAAATCTACACGGTAAAAGCCCTAAGGCAGATGATGATGGTTTTACTTTTATGCTTGATACCAAGAGTGATATTTTAAGCACAGCTCGCTTAACTTACCAAGGTGATAACTTTGCCCTTGTGGTGGCCAGTGGATCTTGTGCTAATTTTCAAGAAATTTTGAACACGCTCACCATGAAAAATAAAGGCCCAAGGGCCTACCCCATACTTGCTAATGAGCAAACAAAGTAGACCATATGTTACCATTATCCCAAACTAACAAAGCATTTATAAAACTACACACTGCTATACTTTTAGCAGGGTTTACTGGCATTATAGGCAAGCTCATAGACATGGGCGAGGTTATGCTTGTTTGGTATAGAATGTTTTTTACCTTTGTGATTTTTGGTGTATTTTTGTTATTTAGCGGCAAGTTTGAGCGCATAAACTTAAAAGATTTTATGAAAATTGGCTTTAGCGGAGTGCTTATTTGTACGCATTGGTTATTTTTTTATGCAAGTATTAAGCTTTCCAATGTGTCCATTGGTGTGGTTTGTTTTTCATTAATTGGATTTTTTACAGCCCTTTGCGAACCACTTTTTTTGCGTAGCAAGTTTTCATGGCGCGAGCTTATGTACAGTCTTTTAACTGTGCTTGGGGTGCTTTTAATATTTTCTTTTGATGTGCGTTACAGAATGGGCATTATTGCAGGAGTTATAGGCGCGCTCTTGGCTGCCCTTTATACCATAAGCATTAAGCGATTTGATGGATATAGCGATAACACCACACTGCTTTACCAAATGGGTGGTGGGGTGCTGTTTTTAACGCTTATTTTGCCCCTGTGCATAAGTTATTTTGACATTACCTACCTTGTGCCCACGTTGAAAGATTTTTCATTACTGTTAATCCTTGCAACATTTTGCACCATAGGCATGAGCTACCTGCTTATCCAATCCTTGCACCACATCTCAGCCTTCACCGTAAATTTAAGTTATAACTTAGAGCCTGTGTATAGTATTGTCATTGCCATGGCTTTTTTGGGCGAAGCAAGGGAGCTTAATTTTGCATTTTACTTAGGCCTTGCGGTCATCATACTTTCTGTTTGCTTGCAAAGCATTTGGGTTATGCAACAGCAAAAAAATAATAAGTAGTAATTATTTCAATTTAATAGCAAGCTAAAAAAATTTTTGCCAATGCTCTTTAATTCATTTTAAGACTCCTGCACAATTTATTGTGTGGAGTCTTTTGTTACTGGACCGTATTAAAAACAAATTAAAGCCTACGGCAGTAGCTCATGGTAGTGGGCCGTAGAATGAGCAGGGCAGGCAAACGGAATTTAATTCCGTTTGCCTAAAATCTGCCTTGCGAATGTATAAATGACCCGACAAAAAATGCCCTCTAGCAAAGTAGATGGTGCGTTTTCAACGCCCTATTAAAATTCAAATTTAAGCATCACATTCCCACCATGATTATATTGATGCGCTCCAAGGCCACCTTCATAATTCAAGCTTAAGCTAATTATATCCCAACTATACTCAACACCTGCATCAACTAAGAAAGTTGTCACATCTTCGGTGGATTTTACAGTATAATTTGAACCAATCATTTTGAAGCTTGTTTCAATATCACCACTGGTTAGAGCTTGACGAAGGCCAAGGCCAGCCATGAAGGCAAGGGTGCTATTATCACTCACTGCCCACTCTCCACGCCAGTCCACATGGGCTGTGGCATATAGTGCGTTATAGTAGCTATCATCATAGTTCATGTCATACATGGACATGGGAGTTCCTGACATGCTCCACTCAATATCATAGGCACTAGCATGCGTGCCTAAGTAGCTTAAGCCAATTTCTGGGGTAATGGTGTGGCCCTTGGCAATTTGCCAAGTGTAGCCTGTGGCCAGTTCTACAAATAAGGCCTCACCATTAATTCTTGAATCGCCATGCAAACTGGTTAATTCTACATTAAACTCACTATCATTTTGAGTTATTGCGCCAGTAACTTGCCCACGCAAATACCACTCTGGTGTAAAGTTATAGGCGGCATGTAAACCTAGGGCAAAGGAGGTTGAGTCTGTGGACATATCTAAGAGCTCACCACTATAATCGCCAAAGCTTAAGTCCAAGTGCGCACCAAAGGAAAATTGCTCGCTCATTCTGTAGCTAGCCCCAGCGGTAATACCCATATTGCTACCATCATAATCATATTTACTATTATTAACATAGTTTGCATGTGGGCTTAAGAATACTTGCCATTTATTATTAATGGCACTTGAACCTGCGGCAACACCGCTTGCATTATTTTGTCCTGCATCTGCAATTAAATTGGCTTGTGTATAAATTTCCACAAGGGCATTGCGTAAGGATGCGGATAGATTGTTAAATTGACTTTGCACTTGGCTTACCGCTTGTTGCATGGGGGCAGCACCTGGGGTGGTTTCTTCACTAACATTGCTATCAAGGCGTACAGTGGCATTAAATGGGTCATGGCCATTTACAAGGGTAGCTTTTAAAAATGGAACTTCTGCTACAGCCTCAGCAATATTTCCTTTAACATGGTCAAGTGTTACTGGTATCTCATCATCTTTATTCCAGTTATTTCGCAAAACTTTTATCATGTCAGCTACCTTATAGGTTTTACCAAGCTGAAAACCCTGTGCTGAAGTTCCGGGGCGTAATATTAGTGTAGAATTATTAAAGTTTACATGCTCAGTCGGTATTAAATCATCTGTAAGCAAACCAAATACATTATCGTTTAAGGAAAAATTTCTTAAAGTGGTGGCCCAGGTTCCAACATTTAAATTACTTAGAACAGCAAAGGCCTCACTGGCAATTCCTTTATCAGCCCAAACATTAATAACACCTGTATTACTAATGTTTAATGTAATTTTATCGGCATACATACCAAAAATTTCTCTATTAGTACCCCTTACGCTAATATAGCCACTATTATGAAAATTTGCGGATACGTTAGCACTTTTCATACCGGAGGAAGATTTCACTGTATTTATGATAATTGTACCATTATTGATTAGCGTATGCTGGTGCCCACCAGAGACTCTCATTCCATGCAGTTGTTGAAGGATATCAATATCTTCATAAGCATTTAATATAATTGTACCATTATTGGTTAGCGTATGTGAACCATTTCCACTGGCTTGCATACCATAAAGAAAGCCGTTGGTCAGAGTGCTTAAACTAATAGTACCATTGTTGGTTAGCACATGTGAGCCAGTAACTGAGTTTGCAGCCATGCCATAACTAAACTGCGGAGCATTATTAATCATAATATCACCAAAGTTATTAAAGCTAAAACTTGCAGTACTGGAAGATTGGCCATACATGCCGATCCTACTACCACCAAAATCTTTACCCTCCGATATTGTGCCGTAGTTTATAAGTGCGGGGTCGCTTGTGGTGGCTTCCATAGTGTTTACAGTTGTGCCTTTTGGATTGGTGGCTGCATGGGCATCATGCACTGCTAGGGGTGAGAAAATACAAAGACTAGCTAGAAGCAAGAGAGAGAAAATGGGCGAGCGAGCCTGTGCTTTGGTGGATTTTAAGTTTTTAATGAGAGCTTTGAACATGGGTTTTCCTTTGTTTTTAAAATGCAAATGAGCTTTGCATCAAATTATGTTATTAATTTTAATTTTTTTTGTAGAAATTGCAAGGTAAAGTACTGGTAAGGCCAATGATACTATTTATTTTATGTTATCATAGCTTGCCACTGTGTGGCAAGTAACATACATTAGGCATACAACGTATTGCAAAGGAGTGCAGCCATGGCAAATTCAGTAAATGTAAGTGTCCGCGTAGATAGTGATTTAAAAAAAGATTCAGAAAAACTTTATACAGCTCTTGGGGTTAATCTTTCCACAGCTATAAATGTTTTTTTGCGTCAGTCTTTGCGTTCAGGCGGTTTTCCCTTTGATGTTAAGCTACCACAACCAAATGCAGAAGCTATTGCTTCTATGCTTGAAGCAGAGCAACTTCTCAATGACCCGCAAACCAAACACTATTCTAACGTAGAAGAAGCATTGCAGGAGCTTAAAAAATAATGCTAGATATTATTTGGACAAGTTCATTCAAAAAAGACTATAAATTGGCACAAAAAAGAAATCTCAAGATAGAGCTTCTTGACGAGGTTATTCGCATCCTTGCCAAAGGCCAAGAATTAGATAAAAAATATTTAGACCACCCTCTTAGTTGTAATTGGAAGAAGTATCGAGAATGTCATCTTTCTCCAGACTGGCTACTGATATATATGATTGAAAAAAACGTGCTGACACTTATTTTAACACGAACTAGCTCACATGCTGATTTGTATTAAAACACAGTGCAACATATTAAAATATTAAACAATGCACTGTCTTTGTACTCTTGCAAAGACCATATTGGCTTATCTTTGGCTCTTCCTCAAACAGGGAACAATCAGAAAATAAAATCCACAAAAAAAGCCCCACAATTACTTGCAAGGCTTAGATATTTTCTTTGGCGTCCCCTAGGGAATTTTTTAAGCGGGTATTTAATCGTCTTTATATTCCTTAGTTTTTGCTTATTGGCCTTCGTCTTTTTTCAAATCAGCAATCAGCACTTGTGCTGGAAGGTTAAGCTCTGATTGTGGCACCTGCAAGCCAATGCGCGCACTATGATTAACAATAATTGGGCCAACCAAGTTTAAGGCGGTTTCCTCTGGTTTGCCAACGGGTATGGTTACAGTGACAAGCACAGCCAATTGACGGATATTTTTTAGGCGCAAAAGTTTTTGCTCAGCGTCACCAACTTTAAGTTTGAAATCATTTATAAAGCTATAAGGGTCAGCAACCAAGAGACCCACTTGCGGTTTGTCCATGCTTTGAAGAACAAGCAAGGGAGCATCAGGTTTAATTTGTAGTAGGATAAATTCGTGTAAACCTTCAAATCCTGCTAGTCCGCGAGGAAAATAGAGAACTTTGTTTCTATCCACACGTCTAAGGCCAAGCCTGGTTTGAATTTCTACTTCGTGTTTTCTTGCCATAAATTTGCCACCATCAATAGGTCTTCATTACTGGTTTCAATAGCCAGCCTATTTTCTTCAGTCACACGCTTGTACACTTCTTCCCTATAGACTGTAACGTCATCGGGCACATCAAGACCGAGCTTGATTTGCTTACCTTGCAAACCAAGTACGGTGATGCGAATGTTTTCGCCCAAGTAGAGGCTTTCGCCGGGGCGGCGTGTGAGTATTAACATAAAATGCCTATCATATTATTAAACATATTGGGATAGATTAAGCTGCATAATCATGGACGAGGACTTAAGCACAGTGTTGTATGCAAGCTCCTGTTTTGCAAGATTATTTAACAGTTCAGTCAAATCTATATCTTCAGTATAGCTTAAACGCTCCTGTTGGTCCAGCTTTTCAGCGCTTAGCATATCTTCGGCCAAATCAAGTCTATTTACAATACCACCAATGGTAGTATTTTGAGTCATAACATGCTCATGAGCGGCAGTTAGAGTGTTAAGTGTTTCAGAAATTCCGTCTGTGTCATTGTATTCTAGGTAGGAAACAAGTTGTCCAACCACTTCAAATAAATTTGGACCTTCAACAACTTGACCATTGTATTGTCCGCCAAAAATATCCTTACCCACTTGGTTTGCAGGAACATAGGTATCCTTCATAATTTCATACCCAAGGTCGGCACGATCAGGATGAATAATCATTTGTGAACCTTCACTAAGTGTAATTGGTGAAAGTGGGTTGGGTGATGAAACTTCTATAAAACCACCTGGTAGTGCAAGTCTAGCACTGCCATTGGCAGGGTTTGGCACAATACTTGAGGCCTTAATCCAAGTGTTACCTCCGTCACTGCTATAGGAATAGTCAATGGTGGAGCCAGCCGCAGACAAAACAGCATCAGAGTCCAAACGAACAAGTGTATTTTGCGAGTAAACACCTTGAGCATTGAGCAATGGTTCAACGGCAACAGGAGGTAAGGATGAATCCACGGTAGTACCACTAATCATGTCCACTCTGCGAGGTTGTAGGTCAATACTCATGTTATTTGGCAGCATGCCATCGGCCGAGTGAGTTGTATCAAGCTCAATGGTTACAGGGTTACCATTGGCATCAAGGTATGGGTCACCAGCTTGAGTTGTAAATGGTATTTCTATTTTACCAGTGGCTGGATTTGGCACTATGGCAGTGCCTGTAAAGCTTGTTCCGTCATGGTAGTTGATGGTATAATCAACGTTAGAACCAGGTAACTGCAAGTTAGCATTGGCATCAATATTAAAGGAAATATTGTCATTCAAAGTGCCAACAACTGTACTTTTAAAGCCATTGGGAGCATTGCTAGTTACACCGTAGGTGTTGCGGTCATTATCATCGCCCATGTATTCAGCGGTGGGGTGAACATATAAAAATGTACCGTCATTGGAGTAAATATTATCAGTCTTTGTGGCACCAGTAATCTGTGTGCTATTGCGCATATCAAGAGTGACACCTTCAACAGTAATTCTGGTTTGACCAGCGGCAAGTGTGCCAGATGTCCAAGTGTCACCACCATCATTACTCCATTCATAATCAATGGCAGCACCACCAACAACTCCATCTTCTAAAAAGCGAATGGCTATGGTGTCATCACTTTGACCACTAACAGTAACGGTTGAGGTGTCAAAATTTTCATCCTTACTGGTTACGCCAAGGCTTTGCTCATAAGCATTGGTATCATATTTATGGCCTGAAAAAAGGGAGTTTCCTGCAAATTCAGTATTGGATAGATTTAATAATTGACCAAATAACTGTTCAATTTGAAAGGCAATCTGTTTCCTATTTTCAGCAGACATAGTTTCAGTGGAGGCTTGTTCTGTAAGAGCCTTAATGGAAGCAATGGTTGTGCTTGTTTGCTGTAGCGTTGTGTCAGCAAGATTAAGCCAACCACGCGCTATGTCGACATTAGTTTCAAATTGTTCAGTGGAGGCAATGTCAGCACGAGTGTTCAGCACAAGAGCCGCACCGGCAGGGTCGTCTGAGGGTCTGTTAATTTGCTTTTGAGTTCCGCCTTGGATGTTGGACTCCATAAGAGCACCCAAGCTTGATTGCATATTATAGAGCGAATTGTCATAAATCATATTGTTAGTAACGCGCATAATAAACCCCCATCACGCTTATTGCTTTAACCCAATAAGGGTTTCTAGCATTTGGTCAGCAGTGGTTATAAGCTTTGCCGCAGCAGTGTAGGCATGCTGAAATTTAATTAAGTTAGCCATTTCTTCATCAAGGTTTACACCAGATACAGATTGTTGCTGTGCATCAAGGTCTGCTGCAAGGGCAGTGTTATATTCTGCATTGGTCTTGGCTGTGCGTGTATCTGCACCAACTTTTGACACAACAGTGCTATAATATTCAGAAATGCTTTGGTCTCCAGATGTACGCCAAACTGTAGAAATTTGCACATTTTCAGTAAACAAATTGCCAATACCAGAGGCTAGGGCATTGTCACCTGGGTTTACCTCATTACTACCGTTAACATATCCGGCTGCAATGCGGTTGTGGTCGTTATAAACATCATTATTGATGGCAATATCAGTTGCACTTTCACCTTGAAAATAGGTGCCAATACCAAGTGCGCCCATGAGTCCTGTGGTGTCTGAACCCATTGAAAATTGTAGATCTGTGTTTGTTACTTCAAGGTTTAGCTTATTATCAAGTATGCTGGCATTAAGCAGGCCGCCATAGCTACCATTAATGACATTAACTACATCTTGTAAAGAATGTGCTTCGGGGTCAAAACCTTGTATGCCGTCAGTGGCTGGGTCAAAATCAAGTTCTCCACCAGTCATGTAGGCACCTGTTGCCTTGTCATAAAAATGAAAATTAATATTCCCTTCGGTTAGCCTATCGGCAAATGTAAGCCCACTTTGTGGCGTACCAAGGGCAAGATCAATGGAACTTACAGATTCTGAACCTAGTTGATAAGAAACATGCTCAAGGCCAGCGCCTTGGCTGTGCAATTTGTTAACTTCCCAGATAAGGGCTTCGGCAACAGCATTTATTTCATCTTCATAGCGGCCAATTTTTTCATCACGAACGTTAAAATACGCAGTTAATGAACCAGCATTAAGGCGGTCTTGATTTTCTGTGCCGTCAAAAAAAGTTTGCGGTGTAATGTTATATGGCCCACGAGTTGGCTCAATAAAATATAGCCCGTCCTTGGGTACAATATTAAAGCGGTCGCCAGTGGTAAAGTTGTCAGTTTCGTCAAAAGAAATACTAAGGCTATGAACTTTTAATGGATCAACATGACCGTCGCCATTATCATCTGTCACTTCAAATACAGCTTGTGTGCCGTCGTCATTGCGTAACCAAGTTTTACCGCCATCAAGTGAAACGCGAAAAGTAGGATTATTTGGGTCGCCAATATTACCAGCATTGCCACCAGATAGCATTTCAATGGTATATTCGTTCGAATCTTCGCCATCAAAAATTATGTCACCACCATAGGTGGACTCAGGTATTTTTTGGGCTTGAGATTGTGGGCCTAGAATTTCAATTGAAAATGTTTCGTGCCCTTGCACAAGTGGTTGCCCATTACTAAGGCTTATGTGTGTGGTATTGCCATCACCATATTCAATATGAATGTCAACTATGCCAGCCAATTCTCTTGTGGCCTGGTCACGCTTATCCAAAAGGTCGTTGGGATTACTAACGCCATCAATGGTATTTTGAGTAATTTGGGTATTTAACTCTGCAATGTGCTCCACAAGTTCATTAACTCTGTCCACATCAACTTGAATGGCCAAATCCATTTGTTGCTTTATTTGTTCTAGGTCATCCATTGTTTGGCGCATGAGCAAAGTTAGGTTTTCTGTGCGAGAAATAAGATCTTGCCTGTAAGCTGGGTCGTCAGGATAAAGGGCAAGGTCTTGCCAAGCCGCAAAAAATTCTGTCATGCTATCACTTATACCAAGACGATTGGCTTCATTGAATATGGATTCAACAGTGGTCATGGTTAGTGATTGTTCTTCCCAGCGTGCAGAAAGTGAGGACTTTTCTAAGAAAGAAACTTCAACAAATTCATCAAAACGGCGCAAAACTTGTACAGCATCAACGCCCATACCTTGTGCGCCAGGCTTACCAGTTAAGGCAAAGGCATCTTCAAGTTGAACATATTGGCGAGAATAGCCCTCAGTATTAACGTTGGCAATGTTATTGCCTGTTACAGCAATGGTGTTTTGCTGTGCATGCAGGGCAGATTGTCCGATACTAAATAGACCGTTTAACATTAGAGCCTCCCAGAAATAAGGGTGGCCTGAGGCCTTTGGTTTGTGCCCATATACCCACGTCTACCATAGGTTTCGGCTGTCTTTGGTACTATTTGGCTATGCAATTCCTGCATCAAGCGTTGGCTTTGGTCTAGCAATGCTAAAGATAATTGAGCATTGCGAGATGCCTTGCGTGATGATTCTTGCTCTAATTTTTTAATATCTTGGTGTAGTTCATTAATAATTTTACCTTGGTCTTCTGGTAGTAGTTCTGCATAATGTTGCAATTTTCCACCATCAAGTGTTCGGATAATGAATTCTTTTTCAGTTGCCAATTGGCGAACAAGCTCATGCACGCTAAACTCTAAAGACACGACTTCATCAGTTTTGCGAGTACGCAAAGCGTCATATTCTTCGTCAATTAAGTTAACTAATAACTTTAGCCCTTGTAACTGGCGGTTTAGAGTGTTTTGTATGAGATTGTACATGGTAATATCCTTGTATTTGTGGCAAAATATGCCTATTTTTCTAACTTAATATATGATATGCAAAAATTGTACCTTTAACTCTTGCTGTCTGTGTTTATGGTCGAAATTACAGGCTGTTGCACATTGCTTGAGTTGACTTGCCCATTCTTATTGGTAGTTATACCGTGTTGACCATAAGCGTAGGCTGGTGTTGGTGGATTATGCACCATGGGTTGACCAGCCGTTAAAAGTTGTTTGATCTTTTTGGGAGCTGAGCGCTCAGCTTCAGGTAGATTTGTTGTGTAAGTGGTGCGAATAATTTGTGGCTGAGCATTTTGTAGGCTTTGACCACTAATTTGCGACTGTAAAAGCTCAGCACCACTTACAGCATTATTGCCTGCATTTGTAAGTGCATTTTGGGCTTGCAAAGCATAGCCGCTAATGGGAGTCGTGGTCTGCGCTGGTAATACACCATGCAGCGGTGGTTTATTGCCAGCAGTTAACTGCGCTTGACGAGCAAGCTCTGGTCCAGTTAAGGGCGAGCTAGGATTAGCGGTTGCCAAGGTACTAGTCTGCCCTGCTTGCTTAGCCATGAGGTTTGTAATGTATTGCTCGACTATGGGTGCATTGGGTGCGTTAGGAACATTGGTTGCGCTATTAGTTGAAGTTGTATTGTTTACAGCAGCTTTGTCTGTGTTAGGCACAGCACCTTCATAAATATCATTCACAGCAGGTGCGGTTTTTGTGGCAATCAATGGTGGATTAGCTGAACCTTGTTCAGAGTTTGTAGCCATGAGACTATCTTGCTTTGGCATAAGTGGTGTGGCTGAAATTTCAAAACCCTTTGTTTTGCTAGTGTTTTCAGCAGTGGTACGACTTGCAGACACTAAATTTTGTGACAATTGGTCATACATCATATCAGCAAGACCAATGCCGCCAGAAGAAGCCATCTTCTTTGATAGTTCTTGGTCATACATGCTTTGCCAAAATTTTTCTTCACGGCCCACCAGTGGGTTTTCTTGGGGTAATGTGGCGCGCATTTGTTGCCACATCTTTTGAATAAATATGGACTCAAAACCTTCACAAGCTTCACGAAGTTTCTTTTCTTTTTCAACGTCGCTAAGATTGCTCTTGTTGAGGGAGGTCACTTGGTTTTGCTTATGTTCCAAGTCCTGAACTTGCATTTGCCCCTTAGTTTGAAGCATATTCATGGAGTTAATAGACATATTAAATTACCTCCAAATCTGCATGTAGCGCTCCAGAAACCTGTAATGTACGAAGTATGGATATGAGGTCACGAGGGGTTGCGCCAATGGCGTTTAGGCCATCAACTAATTCTTGCAATGTTGCACCTTCAACCATCATCAGACGACGATTTTCTTCACGTACATTAACTTCTGTTTCAGGGGAAACCACAGTTTGCCCTTGGGAAAATGGGCCAGGTTGAGAAACTTGTTCTGTTTCTTGCACAGTAATTTGTAAGTTGCCATGAGCAACGGCTGTTTGAGAAATACGCACATTACGCCCAAGCACCACTGTGCCTGTTTTTTCATCAACTACAACTTTTGCAGGGGCATCTGGTGAGATTTCAATATTTTCTAAAGATGCCATAAGCGGCACCATGTTATTTTTATACTGTGGGGGTATGGCAATTTCCACTGTGGATGCATCAGTTGCTCTAGAGAAAGGTCCGCCCATGGCGGCGTTTAATTGTTCGGCAATTTTTTGACTGGTGCTAAAATCTGCATTACGCATACTAAGGGTTAGGCTTTCTTGATCGTTAAATTCAAAAGGTATACCACGCTCAACAATGCCACCACCAGGAATTACACCAACAGTGGTAATGTTCTTTTGTGTATTGCCAGCAGCACCACCAGCGGAAAAGCCACCAACTGTCAAAGCACCTTGCGCTAACATGTAGGTTTTGCCATCAACGCCCTTAAGTGCAGTTTGCAAAAGCACACCGCCAAGCAATGATGAAGCATCGCCAACAGATGAAATTGTAACATCAAGGTGAGTGCCAGGCTTTGCAGAAATTGGCATACGCGCCGTAACCATAACTGCGGCAACGTTTTTGACCTTTAGCTTTGACTCATCAACCCCAACGCCCATTTTGTCCATCATGTTGGCAATGGATGATGTGGTAAAAACAGAACCAGTTTTATCTCCTGTGCCACTAAGACCAACCACTAAACCATAGCCTATGAGTTGATTGTCACGCACACCAGAAAAGGTAGCAATGTCCTTAATACGAACAGCGTAAGCTGGCACAGCAAGGGCAATAATTAAGCTTGAACAAAGCAAAATTAGACTAACTTTTATATAATTGCCATAAGTCAAAAACATGACGATTTCTCCTTTATGAGGGTTCTCTGCATGGAGATATGCATAAAGTGTTCCAGTGTGTATAAATGGAGGGTTGAGATGTAAGAAGTTGGATTTTTATAATAATTTACATGCTTCACAGCAAGTGTTGCTAGTGTAAGGCCTTCATTTTCAAACAGAACTACATTCTGTCATTGCAAGGCAAATGAAATTTGTTGTGGCAATCCATGAATTTTCAATTTACAGCAATGCATCCATACCTTTGCATTTAAAACAAAAAAGCCCGCAATTTACGGGCTTTTTGTTTATTTATAAAATACTTACAAAAAAACTAGAATTC